>NZ_QJOT01000004.1:0-427052 GCF_013393165.1 Paenibacillus sp. 79R4
CGCCGGAGGCTGGCGCGGCTTCCCTGCCCGCGGCCGCCTGCTGGCGGGCGACCGCGTTATCCGCGCCGCCCGGCGCGTTGCCAGCGGCCGAACCATCGGCAGGGCCGCTTGTTCCCGCGCGGCCCTCCTCTGCGTCCTTCGTCACCTCAGGACGCGTGAAGTGGAACTGTTCTTGAATCACAGCCTGAGTGTTGCCTCGGCCGATATTCTGCTTCACCACCTGGGGAATCAGCACCTGCTCAGACAGCAGGGAGTGAATGCTCTCCTCAACGAAGCCGTTCAGCTCCGGCTCCTTACTGAATCGCACCTCCAGCTTGGCCGGATGCACATTGACATCGACCAGGGAAGGATGCATGTCCAGCATCAACACGCCAAGCGGATAGCGATTAATCGGCAGCAGCGTATGATAAGCGCGAAGCATCGCCTGATGCAAACCCTGGTTGCGGATATATCTGCCGTTAACGATCGTCGACATTCCGCTGCGATTCGAACGTGTCAGCCCAGGTCGGCCAATATAACCGGTTAGGCGATAATCCAGGTTTTCCGCCTCAATAGCTACCATGCCCTTGGAAGTGTTCACTCCATAGATCGCTGCAATGACCTGCAGCAAATCTCCGCCGCCCTGGCTTTGCAGCAGCGTATTTTCGTTGTGCCGGAAGGTAAACGCAATCTCCGGAGGGGAGAGCGCCTGCCGGTACATGACATCTGAGATATGGCCAAGCTCGGTCTGAATTGTCTTCATATATTTCAGCCTTGCCGGGGTATTGTAGAATAATTCCTTAACGGTAATATCTGTTCCTTGAGGGGTGGCGATTTCTTCGTTCAGCTTCAAATTCCCGCCTTCGATCTCAACAGCCCGTCCCAAGCCTTGATCGCTATTCGCTGTTACCAATCTTACCTTGGCAACAGCGGCGATACTCGGCAGAGCCTCACCCCGGAAGCCAAGGCTGCGAATCTGGAACAAGTCGCGGCCCTGCAGCAGCTTGCTCGTCGCATGACGGTAGAACGCTGCCTCACAGTCGTCAGGATCGATCCCTGAGCCATTATCAATAACCCGAATCAGGGACAGTCCCCCTTCCTCCACCTGTACCTCAATGCTCGTAGCACCGGCGTCGATTGCATTCTCCACCAGCTCCTTCACCACAGAGGCGGGCCTTTCTACAACTTCCCCCGCGGCGATCTGATTGGCAATATGCTCGTCCAGGACAACTATTTTAGCCATTGCTCATTCCCCCCTCAATCAATCCATTCCTCATCATGCTTCAGTATGGTGCTTCAACTAAATAATCGCAACAGTAGCCATAGTACAACTAATAAAGTAAAGCTAGAACTCGGACAAACATCATTTTAAGTATTTAACGTTCACCTAAAGTATTGGTGTTTACAGATACTACGAACACGAGCCCACTCCACCATGTAAAACACTTACCCATCGTTTTGGGGTTACCCTGAGACCCCGGATTAGGCCCAGACTTTCCTCTAACGAAACTGGATATCGCTATTTAACCATAATCGTAGTGCCAGAAATCGTAACGAAACAGGGTATCGTTATTTAAGCAAATTATCCGCTCAAGACGTTGATTTTTGCCGAATAACGTTCTGTAGTTTCGTTAAACTTTTTTAGCCGCTATTTTTACGGAAATAACGCTCTATAGTTTCGTTAGAGTTTATAATGACTTGTTCACAGCTCATTTGCCTTCATTTTCAGCTCATTAATCAACTGCATCGCCTGAATCGGTGTCATGTTCATCAAATCGGCATGCTTCACCATGCTCACCATCTGCTTCAACGCAGCCGGCTGATGAACAGCAGAGGCTTGCTTGCCTTGTCTTGGCTCGGGCAGATCATCCTCAAACATCGATAGTTGGACAACCTCACCGGCCGCATTCTGAGCTGCACCAGGGATATCCACATTGGCAGCACCTGACAGGGAGCCATTGCTTCCTGTTCCATTGCCGCTAGGACCAAGCCCTTCCGGCTGGCCTGTCCCCCCCGTTTCCGAGCTTTGCCGTACTGAAGAGTAATCCGTACCAGCCTCACCAACAACGGAGTCAGCTTCAAGTTTTCCCGTAGAAATCTGTTCACTCGAAGCTACGCTCCTCACATCTTCAGAAGTATGTTGACCGCTTATTCCAAGTCCGGCAGCATTTGTGCCCCGATTTCCGGCAAGCGGCGCAATAGGATCTTCCTGCCGAGCTGCTGCCGCTTCCGCCGCCGACAGTTCAAAGCCCTGCAGCAAACCGTATGCGCGGTCAATGATGCCTTCCGGCAGCCCTGCCAGACGGGCGCAGTAGATCCCGTAGCTGGCGTCTGCCGCGCCTGGGCTCAGCTTGCGCAGGAAATGGACCTTGTCACCGCTCTCCTGTACAGCCATGCTGTAATTGCGGAGACTCGCCAGACTTTTATCCAGCATAGCCAGCTCATGGAAATGCGTTGAGACAAGCGCCTTACAGCCGATATGATCATGTACATATTCGATTACCGCTTGCGCGATGGCCATGCCTTCGCTAGTCGACGTTCCGCGCCCCAGCTCATCGATAATAATCAAGCTGCGCGGAGTCGCTTTCTCCGTCATGATCTGGATGTCGGCCATCTCGACCATAAACGTACTCTGCCCGCCGATCAAATCATCAGCGGCCCCGATCCGTGTAAAGATACGGTCCACCAGCGGTATTTCTGCTTTTCCCGCCGGTACAAAGCTGCCGATCTGCGCCAGGATGGAAATAAGCGCAACCTGCCGCATATACGTACTCTTCCCAGCCATATTGGGACCGGTAATCAATAGAATGCTTGCTGCATCCTTACGCAGATCAGTCCCATTGGCGATAAATGCCGCATCGCTCAGCACCGACGCCACCACAGGATGCCGGCCCTGTTCAATCACCATGTCGTAACCTTCACTGAGGACCGGACGGACGAATTTTCCATCCGATGCAACGATAGCCAGTGAGCGATACACATCGATCTCCGCGATTCTCTCCGCCAAGGACTGCAGCCTCGTGATCTCCGCCGCGATCTTCTCGCGCACCTCCTGGAACAGCGCGTACTCCAGGTCGACCATTTGCTCCTCTGCTTCGAGGATGAGGCGTTCTTTCTCCTTAAGCTCCGGAGTGACATAACGTTCGGCATTGGCCAGCGTCTGCTTCCGTTCATAACGCCCTTCCGGCAGCATGGACAAATTGGCCTTGGTCACCTCGCTGTAGTAACCAAACACTTTGTTATAACCGATCTTCAATGACTTGATCCCGGTCAATTTCCGCTCCGATGCTTCCAGCTCGGCGATCCAGCGTTTTCCGTTCACGCCCGCTTCCCGGAGCTCGTCCAGATGAGCGTGTAAGCCCTTCTTAATAATTCCACCATCACGCAGCGATATCGGAGGCTCGTCCGCAATCGAAGTCTCGATCATCTCGGCCAGGTCCTCGCATATATCGATGCTGTCAGCAATTTTACGCAGCGTGTCAGATGCTGAAGCCGCACACAGTTGCTTGAGTGCCGGTGCTTGCCGTAAGGAAGATTTCAGGGCGATCATATCCCGCCCATTTGCACTGCCAAAGGCAATCCGTCCGGTCAGACGCTCCAGATCATAGATCTCGCCAAGCAAGATGCGAAGATCCTCCCGCAATATGAAGTCGCGATGCAGCGCATCAACCGCCTCCAGCCGCTCCTCAATTCTGCTTCTCTGCAGCAGCGGTTTATCAACCCAGCGACGCAGCAGGCGCGCGCCCATCGAGGTCTCGGTCTTATCAAGCAGCCACAGTAAAGATCCCTTCTTAGAGCGCTCCCGCACCGTCTCTACCAATTCCAGATTACGACGGGTAAATGGATCAAGGATCATATATTGCTCTGGCTCATAGGCCGTGATCTTTGTAAGCTGCCCCAGCGAACGCTTCTGGGTCTCGCTCAGGTATCCGACAAGCAGAGAAATTCCCTGCTGACGCTCCGGTTCAAGCCTTAGCCAGGCTGCTTCACCAAATTGCTTGCGTCCCGTCTCTTCCTTTCCCCGATCCCAGGGGGTATACACAACTGGCTTGCCAAGCGTGGACGCCTGACTTTTGATCCATTCAAGCAGCTCGGCGTCGCCAATGATCTCGGACGGATCATACAGTCCGATCTCGTCACGGAGCCATTCTTTATTGGCAGGAGCGGAAGTAACATAAAGCTCGCCTGTTGAGAGATCGCAGACCACCAGCGCCATATTGCCGCTTTGTTCGGTAACGCACAGTATGTAATTATTCGTATGCTCCGCCACCGTCTTGCCTTCCATGATCGTACCTGGCGTGACCACCCGTACAATTTCACGTCGGACGACGCCTTTGGCTGTGGCAGGATCTTCAACCTGCTCGCAAATCGCCACTTTATAGCCTTTTTCAATCAGGCGCTGAATATAGCTCTCAGCCGAATGATAGGGAACGCCGCACATTGGAATCTTCTCGGAAGTGCCTCCGTCGCGGCCGGTTAACGTAATCTCCAGCTCCTTGGACGCCAGAATTGCGTCATCAAAGAACATTTCATAAAAATCGCCCAAACGAAAAAACAGAAAGGAATCCTTCGCCTGAGCCTTCACACTCAAATATTGTTGAATCATCGGCGTATAGTTAGCCATGAGAAACCTCCACATTACCATTTATAATAGACATTTTTAGAGTCCATTTATAAACTCGCACTAGAAGTCTATTATAACAGAAAGGAATGGAGGCTTACGAGTGATTTTGTATTTTCCAGGGCCTGCGAATGTCGGTGGATTCATCCCAAGTTGCCCCTGACTTTACAGCCTTTAAAAATGGGCCCAGATATTTTTCATAGCGACCAAAGCCTTCGGCCTCCGCGATATCTGATAATAGCGAAAGGATCGATGGCCTGATCCGCTCCGGCTGACCATTGTAAAAAGCGCGGAACACTTCCTCATCTTGCAATGGTCTTCGCTTGAAATGTCCCGGATTCTCCGCGACTAGCCTGGCCAAAGCGATAACTCCTTTGGTGACTAGAGGCGAGATGAGAAAGCTGGGCAGTGTGCGATATTCGAAGCCGCCATAGCTTTTGACCCGGTAATCGCCCAGAAATCCGTAATTCGGCCTGCGGCGAAAGCTGCTGTTGTCCTCAAGCAGAAATACAGGGAGCGCCAAATAATTGTCAAGAATTCGTAAAAATTCGCTGGTCAGTGGAACTCCGCTGAAATGGACATGACCGCCTAACGGAAAGCCGCGTTGCGGCATCCCCCCGGCCTGCCAGAGCAGATTTCGGTCAGAAATGTGAGTATTTGCCGTTCGAAAAGCATGCAGCAGATGGCGGACAACCTCCTCTGGCTCACGCCCTGGAGCAGGGCGCAGTTCCGCCAGCGGCAGCAGTCTGCGGCCCTGAAAACGAAGCACATCGCAGCCCGCTTCTCCGTGATGGCTGAGGAACCGCGAAGCAGGCACAACTTTGCCTGTATGATGGTTATAGAGTATAAATTCCGGATCCATTCCGATGAGCACCTCGGCTTCCTCGCTGGAGAACTGATCCAGCTCCCGCAAATGCTCCGTCATCGCCTCCGCGTACAGTTGCACCGTAGCAGGATCGGCAAAATCAGGGATGGGTGAGACCTCTTCAACCGTATACTGGCCTTCCTCGCCTGCAGCGATAACCACTTCCCCCATGTCAAGACCATACGCATACAGCGCTCGAATCGCCGTCTTCCCCAGCCGCCTCCATAAGGGTGTGCCCTGTTCCGGTTCAAGCCCGGGGGAACGGACAATTCCTGAGCGTCCTAGCGGAATTGCACGCAGGGCACGCAGATGAAATACGCTCACTTTGAATCGGCGCTTGTATATTCGTTGTCTACCGGGCCTGGAGGAGGATTCAAAAGAAGCAAGTAAACCAGCGGTAATCAGACGTTGCTCTCGCTCAGTTAAAGTAAGCTTCATATAACGACCCAGCTCGCGGTTGATATTCCATTCAATAACCTCATCCGCCAAATAGGCCTCTGGCAGCCCGAAGACGAGGTTGTTTATACCGATCGCAGAGTCATTCTCCCATGTACGAGGATTGGCAACAGGGTCTTGCAGAACACGGTAGGGCCCAGCTAACGCGTTAAGCTTATGGGTCATTTCCCGGGAAGATACACTGGTGGGCATACAGATTCGCAGGATATGGCTTTTTTTAGCATTCATTTCGTGACACCCCCACTCAGCTTGAATTAATACCATTTGGATCCCCGTCCATAGATAAACCGTTAACAACCCGACTACCCAGGCATGGACCATTCAATCCCTCAAAATTAAAAACAAAAAGAGGGCAGCCGCCCTCGACGACGACGCCCCTGCCGCATATAGTAGACTATAATCCAATTACCCGCTTCTTAAGAGGTAGCTCAAAAAGTCCGCTTTTGATCACGAAGTAAATCAGGATGTATTCTCAGCATCGAATCTTGAATTCAGCCGGACCCTCCGGGGTTCATGTACTCCCTACGTACACTCCACTCCTCGGTCCCTAGCTTCATTCAACCTTCTCGGTGCTGAAAACCGGTCTTTTTGAACCGTACTTATAAGAGGTAGCTCAAAAAGTCCGCTTTTGATAAGAAAACCGATCGAAGTTATTCTGAGATGAGCGACCGCGATGTAAAGGTAGGTTTTCTTGCGATATAGAATTTCATCAGCTTCCGCTGATAACGAAATAAATTCTATATCTAACACGAAGTAAATCAGGATGTATTCTCAGCATCGAATCTTGAATTCAACCGGGCCTTCCGGGGTTCATGTACTCCCTACGTACACTCCACTCCTCGGTCCCTAGCTTCATTCAACCTTCTCGGTGCTGAAAACCGGTCTTTTTGAACCGCACTTATAAGAGGTAGCTCAAAAAGTCCCCTCGGATCACGATTTAGACGATCAGCCAAAGCTTATCAAGACAACGCTTATCGGAGCAGGAATCTCGGCGCTGCTTGGTGCTGAGGGTCTGACTTTTTGAACATACGTTTTAAGGATGTCAAAAAGCTTCGGGGCTCAAACTGCAATGCAGCAGCTCGCTTCTTGAAGCACTCTCCTAAAGCTCGTCGTCGAGGAGGTCTGGATCTAAATCCTCGTAATCCTCGGAGTCAGATCCGAAATCATATTCTTTGTCTTCCGCATTGCCAGGCACGACAAGAATATTCAATTTCGTCTCTGCCACGAGTTCTACGGCGAATTCACGTTCTACACGAATCGATACCCGCCCGTCGCCAGTCACACTTGCCTCAACGGTGCTCGGCTCTTGCGTTGCCTCCGCAGTAACCTCCACCGTTGAAGGGCGGTGTCTGGAATCCAGGTAATTGAGCGGAACATTCTCTACATAAGACACCGTTTCTTTTGCTACCTCGGTCTGCGAATTTTTATCATAGGAGTACCAGATGTTGATATCGTAAGTACCAATAACTTCAATTCCGTCGCCGGCCGCTACCGCTTCATACTGGTGGTTGATAATCCAGGCCCCCAGAATGCTAGACGGCTTGTGAGGCGGAGTCACGGTATGTGTTACGGTAGAGAACTTACGACCTTTTCCGCAGATCGCTTTCGTGATAATCTCTCTACTTTGATATTTCAATGACATGTTAGAACCTCCTCCATACATCATTCCATACATATGTATGCGGGACATAGGCAAATGTTGAATATGTAAGCATAAATAATTATGTGAATGCCTATAAGTCAAGCATTATCCATCCATAATCCTAAAAAAATATATATGTAATGATAACTCAAAATATTTGTTGTCTGGTTATTTCGCAATCGATAAAGAACCTCTCGGCCCTTTGTGCAAAGGCACCCCGAGAGGTTCTTTATTCGCTACAATATGAACAAAACATGTGTATTTTCCTGGCTCAGGACTCTTCTGCCTCAGCTCCAGCCGTATTCTGAACCGTACGACGCGACTTGTCCTTCTTAGCGATATCAAGGAAATAAGCTAGCTCGCGGGAGAGTTGCAGGAGATGGGCACGCAGCTCGAATTCTTCCCGCGATGCTGGCAGTTTCATCTGCTTGAATTGCTGGTCAAGCTGGAGCTGCATTTCCTCCGTTTGCCCCGAATAGAACTCCCGGGTTACATCAATACTAAGCTGCTCAAACAGTGTAGCTACAGCTTCCCCTTGCGGAATCCGTTCATAAACTAGAGAGATCATCTCAAGCATCCCCTCAATTCGATCCAATTGCTGCTTGCGCATATAGAAATAAACATTCCATGCCTCATTCGGCGAGATCAACTGGTTCTCAAGGGCGCGATTCGCAGAAGCCAGACCTTTGTCTACCCATTTTCCAGCCTCAATCAGCTCTTTGCCATCCCATAGATGCTCCGGATCGCGCAGAGATGCCGCAATATGCTTAAAAATAACCGAAAATAGCCCGTCCACTTTAAAGCGGATTTTGAACAGCTTATCTTCCTCCTTCGGCATATAGAGCAGGTTTACGATCATAGCAGAGCCCAGACCGATCAATAGCAATTCGATCTGCGTTGCCATCACCTGCAGACTGATCATCTCGCCGCCGAATACGCGGAACACCACGACAGAGCTTGTAACGATCCCTTCTTTGAATTTCGCGCGGGAAAGGAGTGGGAATGCGATTAAGATGTAAACGGCCAACACCCAAATATGGAAGCCAAGTATGTAGAAAAGAATAAACGCCATTATTAATCCCAAGATAGAAGCGAAAAATCGGGAGGATACCGTTGCAATGCTGCGTTTTCGCGTTACATCAACTCCCAGAATGGCCAGCAGGCCGGCGGATAGTGCGCCTTCGATATTAAACGCATCGGATATGATGATAGCCAGTACCGTGGCGATCGCTGTCTTAATAACTCTGAATCCCATCTAATTAATCACCCTTTAATTAACAGACTATAGATATACCATTTGAACATTTGCGCAAAATTAACCTGAAATTTCTAGGTATATCATTCGCTCTATTTCACTTCATCATCGTACTCGATTTGCTAACGACGGGCAATGCGGCAGCAACAAAAAAGAAGGAGCTTACCGCTCCTTCAGCAGTTTGCGTTCAATATATACGACCATCTGGTACATCGCCGTCGCCACAATAGCAATAATGACCAGACTGGACAGCACCAGGGTGAAGTTAAACACTTGAAAACCATAAACGATCAAATAGCCTAGCCCGATTTTGGCTACGAGGAACTCTCCGACGATGACACCTACCCAGGCCATACCCACGTTCACCTTCAAGGTGGATACGATCGTAGGAAATGAGGCAGGCAAAATCGCTTTTAAGAATACGTCGCGACGTGAGCCGCCAAATGTTCGAATCACCTTGATCAGGTTCTGGTCAACCTCGTTAAAGCTGTTGTATACCACCAGAGTCGTTACGATAACCGTAATGGACAGGGTCGTAATCACGATCGCTGTATAACCCGCTCCGAACATCACGATAAATATCGGCCCTAGTGCCACCTTAGGCATGCTGTTGAACACTACCATATAGGGGTCCAGCACTCTGCACAGAAACGGCGACCACCAGATGAGGACGGCCAGAGCTGTTCCGATCAACGTGCCAAGCAAGAACCCAACCGCCGTCTCAGCTACTGTGATTCCAAGATGCGGCCACAGTTCTCCGGACAAGGCATCTTTGGCAATTTGCCGGGCGACCTTGGACGGATAGCTGAAGATTAGGACGTCAATCCATTTCAATTGGCCAGCCAGCTCCCATAACCCGATGAAAATAAACAGAAGCGCTAATTGCGTACTTAGCACAAGACGTTTACGCCTGTTCTTTTGCCGGCGATGCCTGTGCCATTGATCCTTAATCCAATCCTTCTCCTCATGTTTAACCTTCAAAGTTTGTGTGAGCGACATCCTTCATCCCCCTCTCCTCCGAAGTCTCCAGATCGCGCCATATTTCCTGAAATAACTCATTGAAGCCCTCTTCCTCTCGAGCATAAAAAGGCTGCAGTGTTCGAATATTGTCCGGGATTTCATAAGTGCTCTTCATTCTTCCCGGCTTTGCGGCAAGCACAATAACCCGGTCGCTTACCGCAATAGCTTCTGACAAATCATGCGTGACTAGTATCCCGGTCTTGCCCCTTTGCCTCAGCGTATCCACAACAAGATCCTCCAGCTGAAGCTTCGTCTGATAATCAAGCGCCGAGAAAGGCTCATCCAGAAGCAGCAGATCCGGGTCTGTTGCCAAAGTACGGACGAGCGCGACCCGCTGCCGCATCCCCCCTGAGAGCTGATGCGGATACTGATTCGCTGTATTCTCCAGCCCCATCCCCTCCAGAAGCTCCATGACCATAAGGGTGCTGCGTTCATTTAATCTTCCGGTTAATTCAAGACCAAGCTGTGCATTACCCAGAATCGTTCGCCAAGGAAATAAATAGTCCTGCTGCAGCATATAGCCGATCTCGGGAGTTGGCCCCGTTATCGGCTTGCCATGCAGCAGCACCTGCCCCCGGGACGGGGACAATAATCCGGCAATCAGTGATAGAAGCGTGGTCTTGCCGCAGCCGCTTGGGCCAACCAGACTGATAAATTCCCCCGCATTCACAGCCAGATTGATCCCCTTGAGTGCAAGTATCGCTTCCCGATCCGTTAAATATAAATGATCCAAATCCTTCAGTTCTACGACAGGAACCACCGCTCACACTCCCTTCCATCCGGTTAATTATTTGGAACTCGCCTTAACGGCAGCTTCCGCAAAATCGTTGTTAACGACCTTTGCCATCTCTACGCGTTCTTTCAGTTCTCCCGCACTCTCCATAACATCAAGCAGGTTGTTCCAGGCATCTTCATGCAGGGCTGGTGTTGTAGCGTAGGTTCCCTGCTCGAGATAGCGCTTCACTGAACTGGTCAGAATGTCCATATCTGTATCCTTGAAGTACGGCGCTATCGTCTTCGCCGTCTCCTCCGGCGTATGGGATCCCACCCACATCTGGGCCTTATAGATCGCGTTCGTAAACTTCTGGACGGCATCCTTATGCTTATTCATATAACTCTGCTTGGTCATGAACACCGTATAAGGCAGCTGTCCGCTCTCTGTTCCAAACGAAGCTACAACATGGCCCTTGCCTTCACGTTCAAATATCGAAGCCTGTGGTTCGAATAATTGAACATATTGCCCTGTACCTGATGCGAACGCAGCGGCTATGTTGGCGAATTCAATATTTTGAATCAATTCCAGATCGGCATGAGGATCGATTCCATGCTTCTTGAGTGTGAACTCACCAGCCATTTGTGGCATCCCGCCTTTTCTTTGACCGAGGAAGACACTCCCGTTCAACTTCGACCAATCGAAATCACCTGTCGCATCCCTTGCTACAAGGAAGGTACCATCCGTCTGTGTTAGCTGGGCAAAATTAATGACTGGATCTTCCGCACCTTGTTGGTATACATATATGGATGTTTCAGCTCCCACCAGAGCTACATCTATCGCACCGGACAGCAACGCCGTCATCGTCTTGTCTCCGCCAGCCGTCGTCTGCAGCTCGACATCCAGACCTTCTTCCTTGAAGAATCCCTTCTCCAGGGCAACATATTCGGGGGCATAGAAGACTGAACGCGTAACCTCACCGATTCTGATCTTCGCCCCGCCCCCGCCTGCACAACCCGTCAATCCCGACGTCAACAGCAGCAGAAGAGCCATCAGCAGCATCGTATTTCGCTTGAACATGCCTGTCACCTCTTTCACAGTCACCATAAAATTAGGCTTTGTTCTATGTGTATGCGTGAACTGGGCAAATGGTTAAGTCACCGGAGAGGTGTGATGCCGCTCTATTGTCGAGATCCACATCAGGTTTATCCCATTTCAATCTTTAGCTGTATAATGTTGAGAGGAACGTGATTTATATACTGATTTTAAAGTTGAAAAGATTTGAATGGGATTCGCTAAGACCTGAAGAAGTGTGCCAGGTTTGCTTCGAGCCGCTAATACGCATTTACAAGCAAAGAATGGCCGATCATCCTTTAGAAAATAGCGAAGTGATCAAGGAAGGTTTTTATAGTGATCTTACCAAGCTTCAACGGGGATTGTTTTCATTTCACGTATTTTATGATCACGCGGTTGAGTCGCTAGAAGAATTTTATTGGTGGAGTACGTATTTTGGGGCACAGCCCAAAATTTGGTCGGCAATCCAATCCGGAGTCAACTATTTGGGGGATGAACCTATGCTGCAAATTCTCGATGACATCGGGTTGGTTCTTAAAGCCTACCCTCATCCGCGTAATTTGGACGAGTTTAATGTAATGCGTGAAGATTTCGTCCGTAACCAAGCATTGCTGGATTCCACCTCCCCCTTGTTCACTAAATTCAAAGCATCCTCTCCCTAACCCTACAGAAGATCGCAGTTATATTGGCGATAACCTCAAGGAATTCATCGTGTTCGAAGATTAGCTCATAAATCAAATGTCCTCTGAATCTTTGGAAATATAGAAAAACGGACTTGAGTAATCTCAAATCCGTTTTTCTATTCAATCCAAACTGCTTATTAAGTGTTGTTTATTTATATCACATGTAATAAAATTATTACATATGAAAAACAATTTAACCGGTGATGAACTTTTAAAGATTTTGGAGGCATTGTCAAATCCATATCGGCTCCATATTATTGCAATACTTCGTCAGGAAAAAAAATATGTGAGCCAGCTTGCCAGGGAGTTAGGTATTAGCAGACCCTTGCTCTATTTGCACTTGCAAAGATTGGAGGACGCCAATCTGGTCAATGGATACCATGAAATTTCCGATAACGGAAAAGCAATGAAGTATTATGAGATCGATCCCTTCAGCATCGAGTTGAATGAGGACTTGATTGCTAAGGCAGCAAGCAGTTTAACCGTCAGAAATCAATTGCAATGAGGAGCTGAATCATTTTGAGTATTATCTATCCCAATATTATTATTACTTTGATTCCTTTACTCGTATTTATCATCATAATCTATTATGTCATTAGTATTGCTCGACGAATGGGGAAGCGCGCTGACGAACGGCTGAAACTGGATAAGGAAAATGCACATCTGCTGCAACAACAAATGCAAGAAGTAAATCTGCGTTTAACCCGCATTGAAAAAATGCTTAAGGAAGTAGATTGATTCTCAAAAGAGAGTAGTCGCAAAGACAGTTGACACTTTGTAAAAAGAAAAAGGTACGAAACCTTATGGTTTTCGCACCTTTTTTCTTTGGATATCCAATTATAATTTGTAAACTTCTTTGTACTTCTGCTCCAAATAATCGGCCAGGTAGTCTGGATTGAGATCTTCGCCTGTCACCTGCTTAATAATTTCCGCAGGCTTGAGCGATTTGCCGTATTTATAGATTTTATCAGTTAGCCAAGCTTTGATCGGCTCCAGATTGCCAGCAGCAATCAGGCTGTCAAACTCAGGCAGCTCTTTGCGAATGGTATGGGCAAATTGGGCTGCGTACATATTGCCAAGCGCATAGGAAGGGAAGTAACCAAAGCTGCCTCCGGACCAGTGCACGTCCTGCAGCACTCCTTCACCGTCATTGGACGGGGTAACTCCGAGATAGGACTGGTATTTCTCATTCCATACCTGCGGCAAGTCGCTAACGGCCAAACCTTCGTTGAAGATCATCTTCTCGATCTCATAACGAATAATAACATGGAGGTTATAGGTTAACTCATCTGCCTCAATGCGAATAAGCGAGCTCTCCACGCGGTTAATCGCCCGGTAGAATCGATCGACAGACACATCCTTCAGCTGTTCTGGGAACTGCTGCTGCAGCCCTCCATAGTAGCGATTCCAGAACTCACGGCTGCGACCGATAAAATTTTCCCAAAAGCGGGATTGTGATTCGTGAATGCCCATCGAAGTCCCCTGGCTAAGCGGAGTCCCGTTCAGCTTGGAATCCACGTTCTGTTCGTAAAGCGCGTGACCGCCCTCATGCAGCGAACTGAACAAAGCGCTTGTCAGATCATCCTCATAGTAATGCGTAGTTATCCGCACATCTCCCGGATTAATCGTCGTCTCAAACGGATGCTCGGTCTCATCGACCCGCCCCCCGTCGAGATCATAGCCGATCTCCTTCAGCATAGCCAGACTGAACTCGCGCTGCTTGGCGATATCAAATGTACTGTCCAGGAAGGACGAATCCGGTCTGTCCGCAGCTTCTGCAATTTGCTGGACCAGAGGTACAAGCCGATCACGAAGGCGTCCGAAGACTTCATCCAGCTTCTCCACCGTCAGCTCAGGTTCATACATATGTAAGAGCGTATCGTAACGAGTGGCCTTCGGTCCCCAGTAGTCGATGAATTCCTGTGTTTTTTCCACAATTTTTGTTAGGTAAGGCTCAAAGCCGGCATAATCGCTATTTCTCTTGAAGTCGGTCCACAGTGTCTCCGCATGTGAGACAAGCTCTGTATATTCTTGGAACTTCTGCGGCGGAATCTTTACGTTATAGTCATATTGCTCCTGCACGGTGCTAACGAGACGTTTGCCCGTCTGATCAAGCTCAGCGAGCACCTCCGGCCGATTCAAATAAGCTAAGTAAACGCCCATTTCCTCGGAAGTTTGCAGCTTGAAATGTTCCGTAGCCAACGTACCGATTGTAGCGGCACGCGCCTCGGCTCCGTTCTTTGGCGCTCCGGTTCGCAGATCCCAGTGCAATAAGGCAACTGCTTCATCATAACTGGTCATTTTGCGAAGAAGATCCCGGAACTGCTCCCAGATTTCCGTCGTTTTTTGATTCATCCCATATTCACCTCTCTTTTGGATTTGGGCCCATCTCTGTTCATTATCTAGAAGATGTTATCCAGCTACATAAATAGAACGAACACACCATGACATTATCACAGACGAGCCCTATAATTCAACGTGACTTCAAGCGGGATACCCCCAAGCTCGTATATACGGCAGATTTATATTTGAAATTTTACAGCGGTTTTCCTGGAAGTGATTGTATGGTGAACAGGATATCATATGCCTTCCACATCGAAGCTCATGGCAACCCGGCTTAGCGGATGACCACAAAGGGCCTTCCATTGACGATCCATTTACGGATTAGCAGAAGTTTTTTATTTGCACAGTTCTCTTGCTGATACTTTTTCAAATACGTATAATTAAATTTTAAGCGGATTTATTATTTGTTGTCCATATTAGAGCCCCGCTTAATTTGAAAGGAGGTTCACACTATGAACCGTGTAGAAACTATTCTAGAGCATAACCGCCACTTTGTTGCGAACAAGGACTATGAGTCTTATATCACTGACAAATATCCCGATAAGAAGCTGGCTATTGTTACCTGTATGGATACAAGACTGGTAGAACTGCTTCCGAAGGCCATGAATCTGAAAAACGGCGATGCAAAAATAATCAAAAATGCCGGAGCAATTATTTCGCAGCCTTTCGGTAGCGTTATGCGTAGTCTTATCGTAGCGATCTATGAGTTAAAAGCAGAGGAAGTGTTCATCGTCGGACACACCGGATGCGGGATGGCTGCCATAAACTCGGATAGAGTTATCGAAACGATGCGGGAACGCGGCATTTCCAACGAAGTCCTGGATACATTGGAGCATTCCGGAATCCGACTGAACAAATGGCTGCGTGGTGTGAATAACGAGAAGGAAGGCATCATTCATACGGTTGGCATTGTGAAAAATCACCCGCTCCTCCCGGCTAACCTTCCGGTTCACGGCCTGCTGATCGACTCTACAACCGGAGAATTGGAACTGATCATTAACGGGTATGAATAACTGCATGATATATCTGCAGATAAATAGATCATCTCGCAACTTAGAAAGGAAGGCAGTAAATCTATGACTTATCAGTTTGACGAACAATTCGAACGAAAAGGAACGCTCTCTTTAAAATGGGACCAAGCTGAGAGCTTGTTTGGCGACCCGGAGGTTCTTCCGCTTTGGGTAGCCGACATGGATTTCCGTTGTCCGCCGGCCGTCATCGAGACCGTTAAGCAGCGGGCTGAATTAGGGATGTATGGTTATACAATTCGAACGCAGGAGTATTTGGATGCTATAATGAGCTGGTTCAGCAGGCGCCATCAATGGCAGATCCGGCCTGAATGGCTGACGGATACGCCAGGAGTCGTTCCTGCGCTCGGGATTGCTATCCAGGTATTGTCCGAACCAGGTGATCAGGTGATTCTTCAATCACCAGTATATAATCCGTTCTACGATGTGATTCGCAAGAACGGTCGCCAGGTTGCCCTGAACCCTTTATTGCTTCGCAACGGCCGTTATGAGATGGATTATGAACAGCTTGAGGGTTTAATGCGTAACGGTGCCAAGCTATTGCTGCTCTGCAGTCCTCATAACCCGGGAGGCCGCGTATGGGATCGAGAGGAGCTGGAGCAATTGGGACGGCTGTGCGAGCAATATGATGTCCGCGTCATCTCCGATGAGATCCATTGTGATTTGATCCTGGCCGACAAGAGGCATATTCCGTTCGCAACGCTTTCGAAGGGCATCGCCGACCGTACTGTCACCTGTCTTGCACCATCGAAGACCTTCAATATGCCCGGCCTTCATTCCTCGTTTACTTGCATCTCAAATCCCGAGATTAAGCAGTTGTTTGATGCGCAGGTTCAGACGCTTGCTGTAGGCGGAGTCAGCTTCTTCGGGCCCCCGGCTACTATCGCTGCTTATAACGATAGTGAAGATTGGCTTGAAGCGCTGCTTCAATATGTACGTGGCAATATGGAATATGCGGTTTCGTTCATTAAGGAGCAGATCCCTATGCTGAATCCGATTGTATCGGAAGGAACTTATCTGCTATGGGTAGATTGCCGCAAGCTTGGGCTGAATCCCGATGCTCTGAAGCAATTGATGTATCAGGAAGCCAAGATCGCCTTCAACGAAGGCTCCATCTATGGCGAACAAGGAACAGGCTTCCTTCGTATTAACCTGGCCTGCCCTCGCGCTCTGCTCAGCAAAGCGCTGGATCAATTCAAAGCGGCCGTTGAGCGCGTATAATATTTCAGGGGACCCTATCCAGGGTCCCCTGTTATTTTGGCCTCCATTACAGATGAAGTCCTATAAATCATTCAGAAGACAATACTGCTGCAATGAGCTTCCGGGCAGCGGAATGGTCTTTACGATATGGTAATGATAATGCTCATACATCGGCAAGTTGCTCTCCGTCTGCGTCTCCAGCGAGCATATTGCCTTTTCCTCCTGACATTTCTCCAATAGAGGCCTCATGATTTGCGAGACATAACCTTGCCCCCGATACGGTTCCTGAACGGCTAACATATCCAGATGTAAATATTTATGCCCTCCCAGCATAGAGAGCCAGGATGAGTCCATTTGGCGAAGAATCAAGATGCCGCGTACGAAGCCGTGAAGCCCTATATAACGGCAGATCGGCAAGGATTTACTTATTGCCCTGGCAATTCCAAGCCAATAGCCCATTTTTGAACGCCATGTTCTCGGCTCCCGTTCCGAATGAAAGATCAGGGCTACCGCTTCATAGCGCTCCGAGGTTGTTACCAGGTCAGAATAGGGGTATAACATCTCGATATAATGCTTGAAAAATATGTTCAGCACCTGTAATCTTGACTTCTCGTCCGGCAAAATATGACGGTATAGCGGGTCATCCATCGCAAAAGCTTCGGCCATTACAGCGGCCGCTCTAGGAATGTCCCGCCGACCGACTTGATGTAATTTACTACAAATAGTTCCACCTCATTTAGTATAAATCCAAGTGTATCTAATCCCCATTATATCACTTCCTAATCAGCCAGGATCAGGAGCCCTTCATATTGGGAGATATATTTGCCGATTCAGTATAGCAACCGACCGGAGGACCTAGAATAACTGCCTCCTGAATCGGTGCTACCGCCTTCGCGTAATCCTCCTCATTAATGCAATAGGCACGCTGCATGACCTCCTTCGGAATACCGCGCAGGAAATCCGCCCCGTAAACAATATCCGGTGTTGGCTGATCGAATATCGTAAGCAAATGTACATGTTCACTTTCAGCAATAATCCAATGGAACCAGCCCTTAGGCAGCAGCGATATTTGTCCTGGCTTCAAATAATAGCACATCAATCTTCTGGTAAAAGGATTAAACACAGCCGTAATAACCTCGCCGGATATGACGAACACCATTTCATCGACATTTGTATGCCAGTGTGGTGTAATGATAATCCCCTTCGTCATATGAACATTGAAGAACCCTGTCTTAATCGCCGGAAGCTGCCTGCCGAACACCTGAGTTATATAATTTTGCGGATCTCGCTTATAGTTCAACACCTGATTCGAATCTGCCGCGAGCTGCAAATTAGGCTCCTGCAATAAGTCCACCATAATCTTGTTCCTCCTCATATAGGTATGCGTCTATTCAGCATATGCCCAGGGCAGGAGAATGACACTGGCAAAGCAGCGAAGCGGATCCGTCTTTTTACCGCGAAGATGAGCTTCAGTGTGACGGCAAGGTTTGACATATTCTTTTACCGGACACCATAATATAATTACTTATGCCATAAGGGAGCTTATTTAATATGCAGCGCATTCGAAGTCTCATCGATAGATTACATATAAAAAAATGGATCTCCACCCTGTATCAAATTAAAGCACTTCGGCTCATTCCTCCCATTGTTATCATCGGTCTCGTGTATTGGGAAGGCCAAAAAGAATTCCGTACGATTCATTGGGGTAAAACCTTGTACTATCTGCGCCATATTCACCCGGAGACCTTATTGTTTCTATTCTGCTTCTCCCTCATCGCAGTCTCCATCATGACCCTATATGACCTGTTAATCAGACGTCATTTCCAGCTTCCGCTAAGCCGCTGGCAGACGTTCAGATACGGATGGATTGCGAATACCTCCAGCAACCTGCTGGGCTTCGCCGGGCTTACCGGAGCAGGCATAAGGACCGCGCTGCTGCGCAGCCGCGGAACCTCGTACTCCACAATTGCCGCTGCCGTTGGTTTCCTATCCACCATTCCGTTTACCGGATTATCTTTGCTTGCCTGGTTCAATATTTCCGCGGTCTTTCCCGCTGGTCAAATTACAGAGGTCCATCACTGGCTCATCTACGCAGTATGGGGCTCCGCATTATATTTGCCGTTATTTGTCCTTCTACAGCGAACGACGCTGTTCTCTAAATGGTTCAATCGCGACCGCGGGCAGATGCAGTGGCGAACCATCGTCTCGGTAATTACCGTCTCCTTCATGGAATGGCTTTTCGCCGGGCTTACTTTCTGGTTCATTTGCAGAGCTTTTTTCCCGAATCTATCCTTTACTGCAATCTTTGGGATATATATAGTAGCAGCGATTGCCGGTATGATCAGTATGGCGCCCAGCGGGATTGGCGGCTTCGATCTGACGGCGCTGCTTGGACTTCAACTGCTCGGACATTCTCCGGAGAAAAGCGCAGTTGTCCTCATTTTGTTCAGAATTCTGTATTACATTCTGCCCTGGTTGATCGGCCTTATTATGGCGGCCTTTGAATTTTCAGGGGATCGCAAGAAAGGGGCTCCTCCGGGTGCATCTGCTGAGTTATCGCAAGCAAGACCTGCAAGGAAGTCATTGGACGAGAGCGTTGAGGCGGCAAATGTCGAAAATAAATGGCAGAAGCTGCGCCGTTGGCCAGGCCCTCTCGGTTTCATCGGGGAAGTTAGCGCCTGGTCATTAAGCAAGCTTGTGTTTGTCGCGGGGGCGCTGTTGATTCTATCAGCCGCTACCCCCGCCCTGCTCTACCGGTTCCACTACATTGAGAATATTCTGTCATTACCGATTATGCGTTTATCCCATCAGCTAAGCGTCGTCATCGGCATTATGCTGATCGTGCTGTCGCGGGGAATATCGCTGCGGGTCAAACGCGCCTATTCCTGGACATTCCTCCTGCTATGCAGCGGTGCTATTTTTACTTTGGCCAAGGGATTTGATTATGAAGAGGCCATCATTCTACTGGTCATCGCACTTTTGCTCTGGATGTCAAGACAGCAATTCTACAGATTATCGGTTCCTCTCCGAAAATATCATATTATCGGTTGGATGATCATTACGACATGTATTGCTGGAGTATATTACTTCATCGGGGCCAGTACACGTCCTTTTCTGAAGAAGCCTTTTCATTTTCACGTTGGCGAGCATGCGCCAAAGCTGCTAGGATCCAGCGCATTCATTCTCTCGGCCGTGAGCGGACTGCTTCTTGCCTGGCTTCTGCTGACCCTCTATTACTTGCTTCGTCCAAAACAGCTGAATATGCCTGGCATTAGTCATGCAGATCGCACTAAACTATGCGATTTCCTGGAGCACTATCCCGGCAATATGCTTACTCATATGTTATTTACCGGAGATAAGAGCTTCTTCTGGGCAATGGACCATCAAGTGTTGATCCCTTATGCAAAGATTCACAACAAGCTCGTTGTACTGGGGGATCCGCTGGGACCTAAGGAAATGGTTAGCGAAGCGATCCAGCAATTCCAGAGCTATGCCGATCAATATGCATTAGAGAGCGTGCTCTATCAGACGACTGCTGACTATCTGCCGCTCTATCATGAGAATGGGTACCGTTTCTTCAAGCTGGGTGAAGAAGCGCTGGTAGACTTGAGCAGCTTTACCTTGAGCGGAAAGCGTAATGCAGCTCTCAGAGCGGTGCACAACCGCTTCGAACGAGAGGGCTTCCGGTTTGAGATTGCACCTCCGCCCCATCCGGAGAAGCTGATGCAGAGGCTGAAATATATTTCAGATCAATGGCTTCGAGGAAAAAAAGAAAAAGGCTTCTCCATCGGCTGGTTCGATGAAAATTACTTGCAGCTCGCGCCCCTTGCTCTGATTAGCGATCAAGAAGGCCAGGTAATCGCCTTCGCTTCCATCGCTCCTGTCTATGACCATGACGTTACTTTGTCCGTAGACCTCATGCGCCATCTTCCAGAAGTGCCAAATGGAACGATGGATCAGCTGTTCCTCGGTCTGTTCGAATTCGCCAGGGAGCAAGGTTATGCCCGCTTTAATCTTGGAATGGCTCCGTTAGCCAGTGTAGGTAAAAGTCAGGCAGCGATGCGGGAAGAGAAGCTCGCGCATATTCTGTTCGAGCATGGTGAGAGCCTTTATGGATTTACCGGCCTCAGGAACTATAAAGAGAAATTTGCGCCAAGATGGGAGCCCCGATATCTGGCATATCCGACGAACGTCTCTCTGCCGGTGCTGCTGCTCGAACTAGTCAGCTTGGTGTCACGCAAGCCGTATAAACAGCAGAGCAAAACCAAACAGACCATCAAACAGATATGAAACCTAAAGCGCCAGAGGCCAAATGAAGGCCGCTGTCCGGGATATTCCGGCAGCGGCCTTCATTTGGCCAATTACATAAATACATCTGTAATCTCGATATTCCGTTCCGTCGATAAATCGTAAAACTTCTGCTCCGATTGCACTAACGGCCGGAAGATGTCCGAAGGATTCGTCCATACAATGGTTGCGGTATCATCGTTGCTGAGCCGTACCTTCTTCCCGATAAAGTTAGGCATCAGATTGCGGGTCAGCACTTGAACTGCCCGTTCATTTAATACACCAAAACCAAGTTCATATATTTTGCGAAGCACGGTCAATAACGCAAGCTTGTTGCCGTTGTCATCCGGAGCGGTCATATCAACATATGCATTCGCTACCGCCACGATTTGAGCGTACGGATGAATTTGATCCCTGTACAATCCATGCGGATGGCCGGAGCCATCCTCCCGCTCATGATGCTGCAAGGCCACCAAGGCAATCATTTCATCGGTCATCGAATCCCGGATAATGTCGTAGCCATATCTCGTATGTTTTCGAAGCTCCACCTTCTCCTCATCGCTCAAAGGATGGGATTGATTGCGAATTTCCTGCGGTACTTTGCTCTTGCCAATATCATGCAAATACCCCGCTTTACTAACCGCTATACACTCTTGCTTGGAATAACCCAACCAATAGGCGATGTAATAAGACAAGAGTCCTACTTGTAAGGAATGATTATAAATGTTGACGTCATCCTGCCCGAAATAAATCAGCAGGGACACAACATCCTTCTTCTCATCTATGACCTCAAGCATGGGCTGAAGCTTGTCATCCACCATCGATTGATTGAATTTCCCGGTAGTCAACGCCTCCAGGAAGATCGACTGGTATCCCTTGATCGTGAGCTCGAAGTTCTCATGCAATCGGCTGGAGAATCCCCTGCGATCAAGCCCGAATAAAGCGCTTGAATCAACCCGCGGCTCGATGTCGATATAGTCGATGCTCTGCCTGTACAGAAGAGCAATTTCTTCCTTATGTATGCTCGTTCCCTTTGGTAATACGTGAAGCCCGGCACGGGTAAACAAATCCGATTGCAACCGGTCCCCATCCTTGAGATCAGTAATATGCATTTTCATAAAATACTCAGCCTCCTCTCGACTTAGGCCTTCTTCATCTGACGAATCTATGACGTATAGGTGTATGTAACTGTATCACAATAATCGCGGCACTTCGCACTATTAATATCGAATAAAAAGCGCTTTCTCTAAATAGTACTTAAGATTCATTTGCATAAAACCCAGTCCAATCGCTAATCTTAACAAACATAATTTGGGTTGGAAAGGAGATGTTGTCATGTCACCCTGGGGTCGAAAGAAACGGATACAGGAACAAAATAATCATGTAGCGCCAGCAAAAACCGGACAACCTCCACAGACGGAATGGCCCGAGTTGGAAACAGACAGCCCTAGTCTAAAGACACGGCTTCATTGGTTCAAGCAGCGCTTCAACAATTGCTCCGACATCATTTTTCGGGAATTTACCCTGACATCCGGTGAGAACTGCGCGATTATTTATTTTAGCGGAATGATAGACCAGGATTCGCTCCAGCGCTTTATCCTGCAAGATTTGCAGACGGAGGCTTCGGAATCCGCAAATATATATAAAGCTCTGTTTCAGCGCAAATCTTTGTCTGTGTCGAACTATACGATTACCTCTGATCTCAATGAATGCCTGACCCATATTCTGAGCTCCTGCGCTACCCTTATCATCGATGGCGACAAGCGTATGATCAATTTTGAGGTGGCCTCTTACCCGACGCGCTCTATTGAAGAGACCCCGAACGAATCCATAATTCGCGGCTCGCGGGAATCCTTCATTGAAGATTTGCCAACGAATTTGACGTTATTGCGAAGGCTCTTGAAGACACCTGACCTAAAAACCGAAAGCATTGTCGTAGGCAGAAAAACCCAGACCCCATTGGTTCTTGCTTATATAGAGGGAATCTGTAAGCCGGAGCTTATTGCCGAAATGAAGCGCAGGTTATCCTATATTCAAATCGATGGCATCATAGGTTCTTACTACATTGAGGAGTTCATCAAAGACAATCCTTACTCTCCATTCCCTCAGGTTGAATACACAGAGAGGCCGGATATCGTTATCGCATCTCTGCTGGAAGGACGAGCCGCGATTATGCTTAACGGAACTCCTGTATGTCTGCTCGCCCCGGTTACTCTGTACATGCTGATGCAATCGCCGGATGATTATAATATGTGGTTTATCGCCGGCTCCTTTATTCGGTTGATCCGCTATCTCTTCTTGCTTATTTCTTTGCTGCTGCCGTCTATCTATATCGCGGTTACGACATTCCACCCGCAGATGATTCCGTTTCCGCTGCTGATTACAATCGCTTCCGCGCGTGAGATTGTACCTTTTCCGGTCGTCTATGAAGCGTTCATTATGGAGATCACCTTCGAGGCATTGCGGGAGGCATCGATCCGTATTCCTAAATCAATCGGGCAAGCGGTGTCCATCATCGGGGCGCTCGTCATCGGAACGGCGGCCGTTCAGGCCGGGATCATATCGGCAACTATGGTAATCGTAGTATCGGTGACCGGAATTGCTTCTTTTATTATCCCGCATTACGATCTTGGTTTATCCGTCAGGCTGCTCCGCTTTCCGATCATCATTCTGGCATCTATGTTTGGGCTTTACGGAATTGCCTGCGCCTTGATCTTCATCTACATTCACTTAGTTAAAATGAAGTCATTCGGGGTGCCCTATTTATCTCCATTAACACCGTTGATTAAGGAGGATATGGGCGATACGTTCATACGACTGCCTTGGACGTTCATGCGTACCCGGCCGTCAATCACTTCCAATAATCGGCATAGAATTGCCAAGAATGCGCGCGGATGGTCCGAACCAAAGGGTGAAAATGAATGAAAAAGTGGCAGACTAGGCTATTCACTACAATATTTTTGCTAGTGTTGGTCCCCCTGTTGAGTGGATGCTGGTCATCTGTAGAATTAAATAATCGGGCCTTTCCAACCATGATGACCATCGATCGATTAGAAGACGGTGATCTGGAAATCTCTCTTGGCTTCCCCCTTCCCAATCGAATGATTCCAAACCAGACTGGGGGCTCCAACAATGGTGGCGGTGAACCGTTCACTTTCATCTCCAAAAAAGGCAAGGAGATTGGCCCCATATTGCGGGATATTCAACTGGATGCTTCGCGGGATATCTTCTTCGGCCAAACGCGCGTGATTGTCGTCGGCAGCCGTCTCGCCAGAGAAGGTCTGGACATGGTTATTGACCTGGTAAGCAGACAGCCCAATTTTCATATTAGCGCCAATTTATTCGTCACTGAGGAAAATGTAGAGGAGATAAAAAAAGCTCCGACCACATCGGAACGATTTATCTCAACGGTTCTCACCAAGTTTATTGACGACCGGCTGACCCTGAATACAACCATCAAGGATTTCTTGATGGCCAAGTATAAGACCGGAGATATTCTGATTCCAAGAATTGGCTTCGAGAAGCTGCCCACCAGCGAGGTGGTTACTTCGGGGAAAAATCTCTGGGCCAGCTCGGAAGGGGCCGTCATTATATCCAATGGAAAAATGGTCGCTGAGCGGCATTTATCAAATGAGGAGCTTCGAGGCGCTTTATGGATTACTTCGCAAGTCGATTCTGCCATATCGGTCATCAAGTCACCTACAGACAAGCAGGAAATTACATTTAAAATCAACAATATCAATACGAAAATTAAACCTACGCTCAAAAACAATCAAGTGGTCTTTAAGGTAAATAGCAAAGGCACCGCATATATCTTCTCTTCCAACTCAAATATTGACGTCAAAAATGCGGAAATGATGATCAAACTGCGGGAAACCTTAAACAAAGATATAGAATCCTTGATGCATCAAACCTTTAAAGCAACAAAACAGGTAAAATGCGATGCCTTCCGGCTTAGCGACTATCTGGACTGGCGTTATCCCCAAGTATGGAACCAAATCAAGGATCAATGGGATGACTATTATGCAGATCGAGTGAAGATCGAAGTTGACGTAGACATCGCGCTAAACCTTACCGGAACCTTCTACCGCTCGGCAGGACGAACTGAGAAAAATTAAAATTCGGAGGAAGAACATGGTCTGGATCGGACTTGCCTTTGTTCTGATCATGCTCTTTGACGGGCATAATCAGCATAAATTGAAAATGAGCCGGAGGAAGAAGCTGACCAGTCAAGCGGTCACAATGATCCTTCTGATCCTGATCGAGATTCAATACGTATTTAGGGAAAAGTACAACTTGCTGCTGTTCATCGAGTTCATCGCAAATCACATTTTCACGGGATCTGCGGGCAAATAATTGTGGGAGGCTGTGAAAATGAAAAAAATTACTTCCTTGCAGATTTTTACAATGTATAGCATGTCCATGTTTACCACTTTCACAGCCTTTCTTGAGAATCCCTTAGCTTCGTCCAGTAAATATTCTGCCCTGCTCGCTTCGCTGTTAGGGGCTTTTCTAGCCTGGCTGCTGATCTACCCAGGTCTGAAAGTAAGCCAGTCAAGACCGGATGAATTTGTAGTGGAATACGGTCACGAGCTGGTTGGCAAAATACCGCATACATTTTTTATGATCATGGTTATATTGGTGAATATTATACTTGGTGCCGGCACCATCAGACAGATGTCCGATTTTCTGCTCACCGAATATCTCATCGGGACACCGGCCTGGGCTGTTCTGCTAATCTTCTGCCTGGCTGTAGCTTACGCCGTCTATTCAGGATTGTTGACGATATTTCGGGCAGCGCAAGGGATTTTTCTGTTCAGCGCCCTGTCCTATTTCATTATTCCGTTCCTCGCTCTCCGCGAGCTCAACAAAGGGATGCTGCCTGCCTTCTTTACGCATATTACCCCTGCCGAATTAGGAAACGGCATTTATTTAAACGTCGGACTGTTCGGCGAAATTTCTTTTCTGTTTCTGTTAATGCCCTATTTGAAAGCTCCCCAAAAAGCATATAGGACCATATTTGCGGCCATTTTGTTCGCCGTAGTGATTAATATACTTCATATGTTCCTTGTCTTGTCCGCCTTCGGACCTGAGATCACGGCAAACCTGTCCTATCCCGATCTGGAATTAACCGCCTTTATTCAGACGGGATCATTCCTGCAGACAGGGGACCCGATTCTTATCATTCTCTGGCTGACAAGCCTGTTTGTTAAAATATGCTTCATTATCTTCATCACCTCTATTTGCATCTCGCAGGTCACCAAGGTTAAGGATCATCGCATATTCACCTTGTCTACAACCGCGTTCATCCTGATACTATCCATGATTATGTCGCGGACACAGACCGAATTGCATGACTTCCTGTCAATGCGATTGCCGGGAGTAATGATCGCAGGCGAAATACTCATTCCTATCATCTATTGGATCGCCTATCTGATCCGCAGCCACGCCTCCAGGCGAAAACAGCAGCAATCATAAAATGCCGCCCCAACAGGGGCGGCATTTATTCAATATTATTTATTGGTTAACGACTGAATATCAATAAACGGTGTTGCCCCGCCTGTTACAGATGGAAGCTTCCCATCCCATTTCTCCAGCGCCTTCTCCTGAACCTCGATCTGCTTCAACTGGATGAGCTCCGGCGTAACTTCCTGCTTCTTCAACTTAAGGGACTCCGCCTCGGCCTGGGCCTGGGCAATCTTCTGCTTGGCCTCGATCTCGACCCGCTTCAGATCATTGCTGGCTTTAAGTGCCTGTTGCTGAGCTACCTGCTTCGCTTCAATTGACTGATTGAAAGCATCGGAAAATTTAAAGTCCACGATGTTGATCTCATTGACGATAAGATCGTACTTGGCAAGCCGGGCTGTCAGCAGCTCGCTAATCTCTCCGGCTACGACATCGCGCCTGGCAATCAGATCCTCGGCCTGATATCTTGCGGTCACCTCTTTGACGATCTCCTGTACGGCCGGGTTGATAATGATCGTATCGAAGGACCCTCCAATATTGTTCATTAGATTGTAGGCCGACTCTTTATTTACTGAATAGTTAACGGCAACATGGGTTGACACCGGCTGCAAATCCTTCGAGGAGGCTGTCGTATCCGTCTCTGCCTTGGTCACCTGGGTATTCACCTGAATGACCGACTGAATGAACGGAATCTTGAAGTGAATCCCTGGGGATAACACGTCGCTATTCAATTTCCCAAATGTCTTATACAATCCAACATGCCCGTATTCAATCTGTGTGAAGCTGCCCATTGCAATAATTCCAACAATAATGACCGTAATAATAAGACCTGTTAATCCTCGCAGCTTGACTGGCTTCTTCGCTCCCGGGTTTGTTCCCATCTCCATATGGATCCCTCCGTTTAATTTGCTATTCTGTAGAGGTTGCTCAAAAAGTTCACCCCAGCCTCATCCAATGGAAGCATTTTTGATAAAATGCACCTCAGTAGCCTAAGCTTCGGTACTGGCAACGGGCCTTTTTGATCATACATTACTAATAGTACGTTGCACCCTGAAAAAAGTAGCAAAATGGATAACAGAGTTTATTTCCGCGATAGCCAGGCCCGTCCTTGATTCCAATTCAGATCAACCGGCATCTCGAAGAAGTCGGATAGTCGATCGCTATTCAATACTTCCTGTGTCTTGCCCTGGGCAAATACCTCGCCGCGCCGAATCAATAAGGAATGGGAGAAGATCGGCAAAATCTCCTCTGTGTGGTGTGTCACATAAATCATGCTTGGGGCTTCAGCTTGCTTCGCCAGTTCACTGATGCTGTCCAGCAACCCTTCCTTCGATATGAAATCAAGGCCGTTCGCCGCTTCATCAAGAATAAGCAGACGCGGTGCCGCCATTAAGGCTCTGGCAATCAGCAGCTTCTGCTTCTCTCCTTGCGAACAGGTCTGGTAGGTACGGTCCAGCAAATGTCCGCAGCGCAATTGCTCCATCAGGGACGCAGCTTTCTCAAAATCCGCCTCCGTCGGCTTCTCATAAAGACCAATCGAGGCAAATTTACCGCTCACAACGAGATTTTGCGCTTTCTCATTCCCATGCAGCCGCTCTTGCAGCGAAGAGCTGACCCAGCCGATGGATTTGCGCAATTCTCTTAAATCTACCTCGCCAAATTTATGGCCGAGTACGCTGATCTGCCCGCTCGTCGGCCAGATATAACCACAGAGCAAATTAAGCAGAGTGGTCTTGCCTGAGCCATTGAGGCCAAATAGAGCCCAGTGCTCTCCTTCTTGTACGGTCCAATCGATTTGCCGCAGCACCGTCTTTCCTTCACGCCGCCAGCTGACATCCTTCATCGTTACAACATTCTTCTCCATAGCTCTCCCCTGCCTTCCTCCGTTTTTTGTATAATAATCCCAAGCTACTCTGCTGAAATGAATTTGTCAAGAATTTGATGTATTTAGAGGGGGAATAAATCGCACTTTCTGTGACATTGCCAATCCACGCTTCCTTATACTAGAATACTAGCAAAGGATGGTAGATATATGTTGAGAGTAAATATAGATGAATTGCAAAAGCTGCAGACGATCTGTGAACAACATGATCAGATCAGCCTTAAGCTGAATTGGGATATGCTGCTTAACCCGGCGGAAGACAATCGCCTCCACCTCACAGAATACATGGATGGTCGACTCATCGCCTTCTTAGGCAAGTATATTATCGGTGGAAGTATGGAGATTTGCGGGATGGTACATCCCGATTTCCGGAGATTAGGGATTTTTACAAGATTACTTCAAGATGGAATTACTAGAGAAGATACAGTAAGGTACTCTTCCATCTTGCTTAATACGCCAGCGGCTTCTGTCTCAGGCCAAGCTTTCCTGAATAGGGTCAGCTGCCGTTATTCCTTCACTGAATACCAGATGCAATATGCCTCGGCAGAGAATAAACTCGGCAATGTGCGTCCGGGCATATCGCTCCGTACTGCCACGCCGGAGGATGCGGAATTGCTCAGTCAGCTCGACACGGATGGCTTCCAGGATGACTATGAACAGACGCTGCAGGATTATATCCGGCTGAGCCCACAGGACATGGCCGATAATGAATTGATCCTTGCGGATGGCCATATCGTCGGTAAAATCCGCATCTCCAGGCTGGAGGATCGAAGCTGGATCTATGGCTTTGTTATTCACTCCCGCTATAGAGGCAAAGGGATTGGACAAGCGGTGTTGCAGCAGGTTATCACTCGGGAGATGGCCGCCGGACACACCATATGGCTGGATGTCGCCATAGAAAACCCGGCTGCCATGAAGCTTTATGAGACAGCCGGTTTTCAACTGCGCGCTGCGCAGGACTATTTTACTTATAAGAGGTAGTTCCAACAATTTCCCTTTGATCACAAAGTCATTATCGATAGGCTGGCTTCTTAAACCTACACTATTAAGCTTGGATAGCGCCGAATTGCGCCTGATGCAGGCGGCTGTAATGGCCGCCTGCCGTCACCAGCTCCTGGTGACGTCCCTGCTCTGATATGCCCTCTTCCGTTACAACAACGATACGATCGGCATTCTTGATCGTTGCCAGTCGATGCGCAATCACCAGCGTTGTCCTTCCTTCCGATAATTCAGCAAGAGATTGCTGAATCGCCAGCTCCGTCTCTGTATCCAGTGCCGAGGTAGCCTCGTCAAGAATCAGAATTGGCGGATTCTTCAGGAACATGCGGGCGATAGCTAGACGCTGCTTCTGTCCGCCAGAGAGCTTGACACCACGCTCCCCAATCACGGTATTCATCCCCTCAGGCTGCGCTTCGATAAAGCCCTCAAGCTGGGCGCGGCGCGCCGCGGTCCATATCTCTTCATCGCTGGCTCCCAGCTTCCCGTAAGCAATATTCTCGCGAATACTGCCTGAGAATAAGTATACGTCCTGCTGGACAATCCCGATGTTGCGGCGCAATGAGGAGAGGGTAACATCCCGGATGTCTGTGCCATCAATTGTAATCCGGCCCTCATCCACCTCGTAGAACCGCGGCAGCAGGCTGCACAAAGTGGTCTTACCGGCACCGGAAGGGCCAACAAAGGCGATGGTCTCCCCAGCGTGGATGTTCAGACTAATATTATTTAATACCCTATCCTTGCCGTCGTAACCAAAGCTTACATTTTGGAAGGCGATATCTCCCTTTAACTGGCCCGCTTCCGATGCGTCCGCTCTGTCCGCTACATCTGGCTCGGTATTCATGATCTCCATATAGCGCTTGAATCCGGCTATCCCTTTTGGATAACTCTCAATGATCGCATTGATCTTCTCGATCGGTCGAACGAAGACGTTGGCCAGAAGCAGGAAGCCGACGAATTCCCCATAGGACAGCTCGCCGCGAATAACGAACCAGGTCCCGCAAATCATGACGAATAAAGAGACTAGCCGCATTAGCATATAGTTGACGGAGAAGCTGCCGGCCATAATCTTATAGGCGCGCAGCTTCGTGCGGCGATAGAGTCCGTTGTTCTCGGCGAACAGCTTATTCTCATGTTGTTCATTGGCAAAAGCTTGAACGACACGAATGCCGCCAATGTTCTCCTCCACCCGGGAGTTGAAATCTGCCAGTGCCCCGAACAGCCCGCGATAGGTTTTCGTCATTTGACGATTGAAATGCAGCGCAGCCCAGACGAGAACGGGCACCACCAAGAAGGTCAATACAGCCAGCTTCCAATTAATCGACAGCATCAGCAAAAATGAACCAACCAAGGTCATACCGGCGATAAATACATCCTCTGGTCCGTGATGAGCGACCTCCCCGATATTGTCGAGATCATTCGACAAGCGGGACATTAAGTGACCGGTCTTATGATTGTCATAAAATTTGAAGCTTAGCTTCTGTAAGTGCTCGAACATGTTCTTGCGCATATCCGTCTCGATGTTAACCCCTAGCATATGTCCCCAATAAGTAACAATATAGTTCAACACCGTGTTCAAAATATATATTCCAAGCAGCGCGGCACAGGCCATCGCGATTAGCGACCAGTCCTTGCCAGGAAGCAGCTTGTCCACGAATTGGTTAACTGCAATCGGGAATCCCAGCTCCAGCAGCCCTGCCACGACTGCGCAAGTGAAGTCTAACAGGAATAAATTCCGGTAAGGACGATAATATGAAAAAAAATCTCGAAGCATTTCGACGTTCTCTCCAATCTGTCATGCAGAAAGCATTTTTGTGTAAAGATTATCATAGTTATTCGTCTTTTCACAGTCCTAAGTCAGTTATAATTATTTTTGGTTCGGTCAAGATTCGTCAATCAGTAGCATGGAGACCCTATAATAAGGTACAATAACTACCGAATGAATCGTCCCGGAGGCTGCTCGTGATCGGGAATTCAATGAACTACCTTGTCTTGGAAGGAAGGATTATAGTAAATGTACGTTTCTAATGAATGGAATGACTATGAAGTTATCGATACAGGAAATGGAGAGAAGCTGGAGCGTTGGGGCGACGTAATTTTGCGCCGTCCGGACCCGCAAATTATCTGGCCGATCGCTAACGAGGATAAGGCATGGCGGGATGTGCACGGACACTATCACCGCAGTTCTTCCGGCGGGGGCAGCTGGGAGATGAAGAAGCCGATTCCTGAACGCTGGACGATCTCTTTTGATCCGCTCAAATTTTATATTAAACCGACCAGCTTCAAGCATACGGGGCTCTTCCCGGAGCAAGCGGCTAACTGGCGCTGGATGATGGACAAGATCTCCAATGCAAAGCGCCCGATTAATGTACTTAACCTGTTCGCTTACACCGGCGGCGCTTCCGTCGCTTGTGCGTCCGCCGGCGCTTCTGTTGTACATGTTGATGCGGCAAAAGGAATGGTGCAGTGGGCCAAGGAGAACCTTGCTCTCTCCGGACTCGGCGATCGTCCTGTCCGTTTTATTACGGACGATGTATTCAAGTTCGTACAACGCGAGCAGCGGCGCGGCAATCGCTATGATGCGATCATCATGGACCCCCCTTCCTACGGCAGGGGACCATCGGGGGAGACGTGGAAGCTGGAACAAAGCCTGTATCCGTTCGTGGAATCCTGCTTGTCGATCCTGTCGGATAAACCGTTGTTCTTCCTGATCAATTCCTATACCACGGGAATTTCGCCAACAGTACTGAACAACATTCTAACGATGACTGTAAAGCAGCGGTACGGCGGACGAATCTCTGCTGGCGAGCTGGGTCTCCCGATTACGAAATCCGGCATGAATCTGCCTTGCGGTATTCTCGGCCGCTGGGAGGAATAATGATGGTTCCTGCAGTGTCCTGGACGACGGGACATCCGGCAATGAAAATTTTGTATGAGGACAACCATCTGCTCGGCATTGAGAAGCCCGTGAACATTCCGACCCAAGAGGATGCCAGCGGAGATCCTGACCTGTTAAATCTGCTGAAGGCGGATATTAAGGAAAGATTCAATAAGCCCGGAAATGTATATCTGGGCCTTGTCCACCGCCTGGACCGTCCGGTTGGCGGAGCCATGATCTTTGCGAAGACGTCCAAGGCAGCCTCGCGCCTCTCCGATGCTGTGCGTACCCGGAGATTCGCTAAATCCTATGTGGCCGTCGTTCATGGACGGCCACCGCAGCAGCATGGACGCCTGATTGACACACTGCTGAAGGGGGAGCGGACCAATACGGTATCTGTCGTGGCCAAGGGGACGCCTGGCAGCAAGGAAGCCATTCTTGATTATCAGGTGCTTAGCGTCTCGGTTGAGCACGAACTGTCGTTGGTACAAATCGAGCTGCACACCGGGCGTCCGCACCAAATCCGCGTGCAGTTGAACCAGCTTGGCTGCCCGTTATACGGCGATCAGAAATATGGAGCACATATCAACAAGCCCGGCCAGCAAATTGCGCTCTGGTCGCTGTACGTTGGTTTCCCCCATCCGATCACCAAAGAGCCGGTCGACCTTGTCTCTTCTCCCCCTTCCCAATTTCCATGGAATTTGTGGGATTCTCGGATGTATTCGCAGATTGCGGAGAACTTGGTCTCGAGCACCCATCTGTGAATGGGCCTTCGTCTCGTGCAAACAAGCCATCCACACCTCTCCTACGGCTAGCCGGGTTGGCCCGGATATGAACGAATGCGGACATCAGCCGTTTCTAAAGATGAATAAAGACGCTTCAGACCCATGAAATTAGCGGGCGAAGCGTCTTTTTATACCTATTCATTGCCTCGTTGAGCATAAATTTGCCGATCAAACTGCACTATTGTATGTTCCCTTCCCCATTCATGGTTTTTTTTTGCAGCTTCTCTTTGATCCGCAGCGCTTTATTCAAATGCAGAAAAAGATGGCGGGTCGCAGGCATCAGAATTAATCCGCCTAGCCTTTTGCTCCCCCAATAATCAAGCAGCCATGATTCTCCCTGCTTAACAGCCCCATGATCACCCAGCTTCTTAATTCGGGTCGGGTCAACCTTCTGATTAAACTGTCCAGGCAGCATTGAGGCGACGATCTCACGAGTCCTGCGCCCTACTTCGAACCGATATGCCAGCAAAGCGGAGTAATTTATATTCAAGCTTAGATCAGCGACCTCTTCCTCTGTCATCCCGTTCCCCGTATGAATATAATTCACCTGCAGCTTATCCTTCCAATCCCCAATCTCGAAAATCTGATTCTCATCGTTCAGAAGAACATTCATTGTCATATCCTCGATTCTGGTGATATGCCATAAATGCCAGGCAATGGAGTTCTTCGTACCCGGCACTTTCACAGGATACGTGCGAAAGACATGCTCCGCCATCTGATCCAATAAATGATCCTCCAGCGTCGTAACGCCCGAAGGACTCATTGGCGAGGAATGCAATAAAGCGTGCTGATTCAGAAAAAGCTCAATTGCCTGCGCATGCTTGTCCACCGCAAAGATCAGGCCAGTTAATTGCTTGTGATTCTCGTTCCAACGCTTCCTTTGTTCCAGATTCATATGCAATCCACCTTTTAACCCCTTATAAGAGATATTTCTCACAAGCTTAGCTAGAAATTCGGCTAAGAAACTGAAGGATCGAATCATTCACGAGCACCGGCTTCTCTCGAACTGTGTGTGGCCTATGGCTGCAGTCCGGGCAAACGAAATACTGCGACCTTGGAACGAGCGAGCTTAACTTCCGCAGTTTCTCTTCTCCTGCAAAAGGATCATGCTCACCGGAAATGAATAAGGCTGGGCAGCAAATCCCACTTAATTGATCCTCCGTCAACTGGGGGTAGTAACGCCATTCATTGGCCGATTGGCGCATAAATTCCTGCCAATTTCCGCGATGCGCTTCTTCATGTCTTTCAAGCATTTGCCCGATCAGTTCTTGCTGTCCGTGCCGGGCCAGCCACTCCGGCTCAAACTCCTCGACGCCGGCGGGTTCGGCAAAGCCGCTTGTTCCGATCGTAACGATGGAAGCAACTCGCTCCGGGTGCTCAACCGCACAATACAGAGCTACATTCGCTCCCAAGCTGTAGCCAATCAGATGGGCCTTAGGCAGATGAAGCACATCCATGAAGTGAATGATATCCTCAGCCAATCGGGGAGAATTCCAGTCCATCCTCTCGCAACGTGTTCGACCATGCCCCCTAAAGTCGGGGTAATAACAAGTGTAACTCTTTTGAAAATCGAGCAGTTGGCTGGCAAAAGCCAATATCCCCCTTGAATAGCTGCTATGTAAAAAAATGATTGGTTCTCCTGTACCCAGCTGCTCATAAAACATGTGCAAATCCTGAACCTGTACGTGCGGCATACGCGCTAACCTCCGGCACTTGTGTAATCAAGAGAAATCCCCGTTTCTTGAGACTATCCTTCCTTTATCGGAACAAATACATCGACTTTTCCCGGCCATTCCGGGTCGGCAAATCGATATATTTCCAAAGCCAGCGCTCTTGGATGATGTTCGATTCGGCTGTCTTTGATGTAGGCATGGAGTACTTCATAAGGATCGGTATCCGATCTCGTTGTCACATAATTACGCGCTGGAATCGTGAATCCGATCATCCCTTCCGGGATATTTTCAAGCGCACTAACTTCCATACAGTAGAAATAAGTAAACAATACCTCTGAGGCGAAGTGTGGACATACGTATTCTTCAGGATGAACTACCTCTCTAATCTCATGCCTGCGCTCAAGGAACTGACGTTTTGCCTCCTCGATCCGGTTAGGATCATGGAATGAAAAGCTGGAAGTGACGGGGAAGCCGACGAATTTCTTCTCTTCCAAATGCACCGTTTTAATTGGGTTTGCACTCATCATACGCTCCTCCTGAAAAATAATTATTTTAAGCCCTGTACTGATTAATAAGCTCAATCAATTGGGCTCTTTTATAGACGACAAACTTGAATTCACTGCCATAGCGATTGATGATTTTGATGCCATTAGGTACCAGACCGATCGTGTTGCGCTTCTTGACTCCAACAATGTCGGCCATATTAATCTCAACAGGCTCTGTCTGAATGTTGATCATATGCGGAGTGAACAGCAGTCTTTCATTGGTAATGGTTAATCTCCCCCCGACCGCTTCAACACTTCTAAATAAATTGGCCGGTATTCGTTCTTTCACTATATATTCCGACGACCTTAATTCCATATTTCCACGCACCCCTGCATTATTTTCATACCGATCCATCCTGTTGTGCAATTCGACCTTGCACTTTCTGATTACAATACTATTTTCAGTTATATCATGCATTCCATATTTTGAGAATCACCCTATTATAATGAAATCAACTTATTTCATCTGACATATCCGCATGAGCTGTAAAACATAAAAAAGAACCGCCGAAGCGGTCCCTTTCCCATTTCATTTTGTTCCTTCTAAGGCTCTACTCCCCACACCAACGTGCCATTCTGATACAAGGTGACCTTATTCCAATCCGCAAAGGCTGTTTTGGTTGGATCAAAGGAATAGTCATTCGTCTCATCGAAGTTCGACCAGTCCGACTTGGCCATTCGCAGCTGAATTTCTCCCGTCTGGCCTCCTGCCTGAATTGAGCCTGCTGCTGATGTAAAGCTGAGCTCAACATAAGCATCGTTAAAGGTCCGCTGGATGTTAGCGACTCCAATGGATGCCCAATCGATCCAGGACTGCATACTCTGTGAACCATCCTTCGAGAAATAATAACGAAGCTTGAGATCACTTAGGTTTACAGCAGTCGTTCCATTGTTCTTAATATTGAAGAATGGCTTAATCTGATTGTCTGTTGCGTTAATATCGCCAGCCCGGTATTGAACTACCAGATTGCCGGTAGGAGTGGACCCTCTCCCTCCCGCTGGCGTAGCAGAGACTGCAGCTGAATTGGCACTTTCACCTGCGGAATTTACAGCGCTAACTGCATAGTAATACACGGTTCCATTCGTTAGCCCCTGATCGGTATAGGACGTGCCTGCGACTCCCGTTGCCACAGTCGTGTAGGGGCCACCGCTCGTCGCTGCTCTCTTCACATGATAAGTGCTCGCTCCAGCCGAAGCCGACCAGCTGAGACTCACCTTCGCATCACCTGCCGTAACCGTCAATCCGGTTGGAGCAGCAGGCACATTCGTTCCCCCGCCTCCGCCACTCAGCGGCTGCATGATCTTATCCAGCATCGTCTGCTTCGGTGCGTTCCACGTAGTCCAGTCGTCCTGCAGGAGCCCCCCCGTATCCCCGGAATTCGGGTTCAAGCACCAATAAGTCCAGTAAAGATTGTTCGCTCCAATATAATCTACCAGCTTGTTCTGCCATTTGCCCTCGACACTGGTCAGATCAACACCGCGACCGCCAAATTCACCGACGATGACCGGAGCGATGTTCTGTTTGCTGATATATCCCCAGTACGCATCCCAAATCCCCGGCATATTATTTGGGAATGACGGATCTGAGAACCAGGTCTGATTGGACACGCCCGGACCATAATCATGGGCGGAATAGACAAGTTGATTCGGGACATTAAGTCTGACCGGATAGTTGGCAACTCCCTTGAGATTGCCTCCCCACCAGTAGCCGTCACTAAAGCCCTGCACATTCTTCTCGATTCCTTCTACAATGATAAGCCAGTTCGGATTCACGGACAAAATTGCATTGCCCGCACGCTCTGCGGCAAGTCTCCAATCTGTGGATTGGTTTCCGGTCCCCCAGCTGGCCGTGCCGTGCGGCTCATTGTGCAGATCCGCTCCGATAACGGTGTCATTTCCATTGTAACGAGTGGCCAGCATCTTCCAATCATCGATCCAGCGTTGTTCCGAATAGGCGGAAGTGTACCAAAGCTCGGATTGTCCGCCGGAATCAGGGCGATGACGATCCAGGAATATTTTCATGCCCCGGGCGCCCGCTTTGTCAACCAGCTTATCCATGATCTGGATCGGAGTCAGACCATTGAGGTCCGGATTCTTCGCATAATCAATTCCGTTCGCCGCTGAACCGGCATCAAACATCTGGTTGCTGTATGGGAGACGGATCAAATTGTAGCCGTGAGACTTCATCTGATCGAGTACATCATCCATAGATCTGGTCCACAAGCCATGGGGCGAATAGTTTGCTGTCTCGAATCCAAACCAGTTAATCCCGTTGAACACGGCAGGCTTTCCAGCGGAATCGACGATCTTATTCCCGGATGTATGGTAATAATTAGCGGCTGCCTTGGCCTGCTGGGTTCCCGCACCTGCGGCGCCTAGTCCCACGGCTCCGATCACGAGCGAACCGATCAAGAGAGTTTTAGCCAATATTTTGAACACTCATTCTCACCATCTTTCATGGATTCAACGAAATTGAATGAATATGAGATCGGTCGAGCTTATTAAGGCTCAATCCCCCAGACTAGTACGCCGTTCAAATACAGCGTGACATGATCCCAATCTGTGTAGGCTGTTTTTGTGGCGTCATAGGAATAATCATTGCTCTCGTCAAAATCAGACCAGTCCGCCTTCGACATCCGCAACTGAATATCCCCCGACTGCCCTCCGGCTGCGATCGATCCGGCTGCAGCGCTAAAGCTCAGCTCAATATAGGTGTCCGCCTTCGTAGCGGAGGCTGTGCCAAAAGTATTAGTAATATTGGCTGAACCTACCTGAGCCCAGTCAATCCAGGCATTAACGTCCTGATTGCCATCCTTCGTGAAATAGTAGCGAATTTTAAGGTCACTTAAATTTACAGCAGCAGTTCCGCTATTCTTGATATTCAATTGAGGCTTGATCTGATTGTCAGTAGCGCTAGTGTCTCCAACCTTATATTGAAGTACCAGATTGGATGTTCCTGTTCCGCCGCCGCTTGGCGTGGCCGTCACCTGTGCAGAATTGACACTCTCCCCTGCGCTGTTCACCGCGCTAACGACATAGTAATACGGCGTGCCATTCGTCAAACCCGTATTCGTATAGCTTGTCGCTGTTACGCCGGTCGCTACCGTCGTATAGGGGCCGCCGCTTGTCGTTGCCCGCTTCACATTATAACTTGTCGCTCCGCTTGTCGCTGCCCAGCTCAGCGTTACTTGAGCATTGCCCGCAGCAGCGGTCAATCCCGTCGGCGCAGCAGGAACTGTAGGTGTTCCGCCGCCACCTGTTGGAATCGCCGGATATGCATTTTGAACCAGCTCTACGAATTGATTATGGAACCAGTGTCCGGATACCGGAGCATTTGGCAGTGCGCCTGTTAAGGTTCCATTGGCATTGGTATAAGTCGGGTCACACATTCTATCGAAGCCTTTGCCTTCATTATTCGGAATCTCGGAGCTTGAGCCATCCGATTCACCTGGCGGCTTCACCCATACAAAGGCATCGAGATGCGAGTTCGAATAACCTGCTGGTGCCGCTTGTGGGGGCTGCCCAATGCCGGCACCGCTGGCATTACACCAGTTGCCCCGATGAAGGCGTTTGTCGACCCGCCCGGAATCAACATAGGCATTAACGGAAGTTCCGCTGGCACTAGTAGGCCGGTTTGGTCCGCCCCAGCCGTTCCGGGACGTATCAATCAGGAAGCCAATGCTGGATGGCCAGCCTTTGGCCACGAAGCCCGAATACAAAGCAGCGGTGAAATCAGCTTCATCGAAATACGGATTCCACTCATAATAAGTGGCTGACTTGATCTGATTGCCATTAATCGTCAAGTTCGGATCAGGCAGATTCGGCTCCTCAAGTGGGGTTGTATTTGCTGTATTCGTAATAAATCCGTCCACACTGGCGAGTCCTGCCGCTGTCCCGCTAACCACCGAAGTAAAAAGATCAATCGTCGGTTGACGGTTGCTGTCCCAGCCTAACCATCCGGAGTGTGCAATGTCCATGTAATTGTACACATTAGGAATCGCATGCAGCTTATCGAGTGCATAACGCGTGGCATCTCTGTAAATATTGGTGGAATTCGCTTGTGCGCATCTGGAATCACTCAGATTCGTCACCAGATTCGGCAACGAATCAGGCTCGATGATAGCGACGATCCGGATGCTTGAATATTTCGGATTTGCGAAGATCCCGGCAATTCGGTCGATATAATCCGTCTTATAAGTTTGCAAGCCTGCCGCTGTCAAAGGCAGCTCTCCATTGGAAGCCAGGGCATGACAGTCCCGGCCAGGCAGATTATAGATTACAAATTGAGCGACGATAGGCGTATTCCCCTGTTTCTGGGCGAGTATAGCATCCATCGTCTGCTCCAGGCTCTTCCGACCGCCATTCTCCTCACCGCCGTTAATCGCAGCGATGCGGTCCAGCCAGACGGCTGTTGGATATGATTTAACGGTCTCCATCTTGGCCTTCAAAGTGCTGTCGCTAACTTGAGCGATGGAAGTATCGATCAGCGCCGCGTAATCGGGGTTCACATACATCGTGGCCCCCAGGAACGGATTGTCGACATGCGCTTCAGCAGCATAACTCTTCTCTGCCCCAAAAGGCTGAAGTAACGTCAGCGCCAAAGCTGCAACTCCCGCAATCGCCACTAATCGTTTGAATAAACTCGAATTCATGGGATCACTCCTTAATTATTGATGGTTTGCGGTTCAATTCCTAACTGGCGTACCGTCCGGTACACCGTCACTTGTTCCAGTCAGCGGTCTCCTGTGCCATGAGGGAAAATCGTCTGCTTCTCATCCTTTTGAATGTATTGGCTACCACCCCCTTTATTAGAGCGAAGGTTTGCTCCGGGCCCCTGTAATAAAATAAACAGTAGGCTAAAAGCTGCAGGTTCCAACAAAGCTGTATCTGGTCCATATTCTATGAATCTTTGAATGTAATGAGACAGATTATGCGGCTAGGGGTTACGTGTATTAACAGAATTGAATAAACGTGCCGTCCTGGGGAGTATTGGTATGCGCTTTCAATGAACATCGCTGCTCTTTTGCTGACGAAATGATGAAAAATTTTCTTTTAAACCTATGTGATGGATAACGAAATAAAAAAAGATATTTATGTAATAAAAAGTAAAAACTTGCACCTTTATATTATTGATCTGCGCGATATTTGTATAGTTGAAATTTTTCTGTGTTCTGGTTTAAAATCTTCTATCCCCGGTGCCTATAACGGCATACAAAAATCCGCGCCTTCGCGCGGACTGCTTCTTCCTTCCCTATTTATTCTCTAAGAAGGATTCTGAACCAGACTTGTTCAATAGCCCTCCTTGTTGATACATTCATTAAACTGTTGTCTCTACTAATATTAACTTACTTTTCTAACTTACGGGAATTAGAAATAGAGGGCATGCACGATGCCCCCCTCTTCAATGCGTATTCTTGTATTTACATCGCGTATTTAATCGTCATCCGGGACACCTGTTTCTCCCAGGAATCACTGCCTGATAATTCGATCTTCAAATATTGTGTTCCCGGCGGTGGAAGCTCTGAAGAATAGTAGGTTTTCTGGTACCATTGGCTGCCCATATATACCCCTGGGGTGCTGGCATGAGCCAGCTTTGTCCAATTCACCTGATCGGAAGAAGCATAGAAGGCGATACCGTCCCAAACGCTGAATTGATACATATCCGCTCTAAAGGAGATCATGTTCGGGAGGGAATATACGAAGCTCTCTGTCGTTCCATTAAGGCGCTTAACCCGAGATTTATCGCCGTTGAAATATCCGCTATTGCTGGAATCCATCGCAAGTCCGCTGGTATGAGAGAAAGTCTTAGACCAATCGTCAAGCTCATCGATAAGGGTCTGCTCTTGGGGAGCTGGCGAGCCGTTCTGACCAACAAAGGTTACAACGCTGTGAGCCGGAATAATGGTCTGGAATTTTCCATTGTTAGCCGCTACAGCAGGCCCCTGGGCCAGATTCAATTGATCATCCGTCGTGTATGGAGTCAATGTTCCGGCGGTAAAGCCGTTTGGAATCAGATTGACCTCTGCGGTCGCATCCCCGGTATTGATCGCTACAATCGTGAACTTGTCTGTAGCAGGATCTTTGTAAGCCGAGAAATACACATTGGATTTAGGATTCTCGGTCGCACCGATCCGGACATATCCCGGCTTAATAAATTTACTGTAATTCCCGAGCGTATAAAAGCGCTTTGTTATCTTATAGGTACTGGTATCTTTATCCACATTAATCAAGCCTTCATCATTGTCGCCGGGTATCGCCCCTGTCCAGTACATCCAGGCATTGACACCCGCCTTCGTCATGAAGTCATGGGTTTGCTTGGCGAATTTGAGACCGGAATTGATACCAGGATCATAGGAGTCCACCTTGGACACCTCGGTCATCCATACTTTTTTACCTTTGGAGACGGCTGTAGAGAACGGCGTAGTTGGCATCTCCAGATTCAGAATCGGAATCGGGTAGTTATGTCCCCCAACGATATCAAGCCTCTCGGCCGAGGCAGGATCATTTAACGAATCCTTGATCAGATCCTCAGACCACCAGGAAGATTCACCGGCGATGACTTTCGTCTGGAACACGCCTTCATCTATCATAGCCTGCTTCAAATAATCCTTCAGGAACACCTGGAAGTTCGTTGAGTTCCACTCCGATGAATCCCAGGTAAGGAAGGTCATTGAATTCGGCTCATTGGCGATGGAGACCGCATACAAATCGAGGTCAAATTGCTGCTTGTACTCCTTAATAAATTTGGACATCAGCAGCGCATAGTCACCGTAATTCTCCTGCTTCAGATACCCGCCATGCGTCGTTGAATTGTTGGTTTTCATCCAGGCCGGAGGACTCCACGTCGATGCAATCAGCTTGTCAACACCTCTGGCCTTGGCCTGCTGCATTACCCAAACCTGGTCCGGTCTGACGGTAAAATCGAATTGACCCGGTGCCGGGTTGTATTCGGCGAATAAAGCGCCCCGCAGAATAGACAAGCCGATTCCTTGATCCTGCGTAAATAAGAGATCCATAATTTCGCTCCTCGCCGGCTCCTGAAGGTCATATATCGCGCCTGACCAGCCAGCCTGCGAGACTCCAAATCCGTCGATTTCCTGCTTTACGTCATTCCAATTGATGCTGACATCCGCAGCTGCGGCATGCGTGGGAAGCGGCATTGTCATTACTGTCAGAAGCAATGTGCTCATTACGGCGGCCATCAGCTTGCTAACCATCTTTGTCCTCATTTCAAAACCACCTTTGATTTAGAATGATATGACTAAAAGATTGAACTAGTGAACCCGCTATCCATAAACGCAAAGCTTAATTAGTTCCCTCCCTTCCTTCCAAATACATGCTTACGCGCCGATTATAAACGGACAACGAAAATGGAAACTACTATTTTGGTGACCTTATTCTAGCATTTTGGTGACTTCTTGATTTTGATGCTGCTAGAAAGTACTAATGCATCAGTTAATCTCGTTCTATGTTTCGGGATAACCCGAAATTCCAGTCGCATTTTACCTATTTTCCCTTATAATGATTATGTACTGTGTATTTATCATTGATTTGTATTTTCATTAAACATAAGGCCCTATGAAAGGACACCCTATGAAAAATAAGTACGGTATGAATAGATGGCTTAAGGCATTGCTGTTTTTGCTAGGCGCTGCGTTTCTGACCCGGCTGATCCCGTTCTCCGGCTGGTTTCGTATTCTCGATACGATGTTTCATGAGCTTGGCCATGCCCTGCTGACATTGATTATGTCCGGAAGCGTACTGCGGATTGAGCTTAACCCGGATCATAGTGGGGTGACTTATTCTTTACTGCAGCCCGGCTGGAGCCAGATCACCGTCTCCCTCGCCGGCTATATCGTATCCTCCTTATGTTCCATCTTGATGTTCTACGGCTATTACAAGCGGAAGCAAACAGCCGGGCTTATCGTGATTAGCGCGCTGGCCTTGCTGACCATTGTACTGTTTGTGCATTCGGGCTACGGGCTATGGTGGCTGCTCATTTTCATCCTATTAAATGTACTGATTTATTTCTTGGGGAAACGGGTGCGCAATTTCTATTACTTGCTGCTGGCCTTCCTTTGCCTCGAAGAATCCGTTGTAGGTCCCATTTTCCTGCTGGCACAATCGATTATCAGCCCCGATCAAGCGGGGGACGCAACCAATCTGGCCCATATGACAATCCTTCCTTCGGTTGTGTGGGCTCTGCTCTTCGTAGTCATTGCATGCAGCTGCGCAAGATTAGCGCTGCAATTTTATTGGAAAAGCGGCAGCCGGACCTTGAGCAGCAAGTAGTATCCAAGGGCCAAGGATAGAACCATTTCATCAAATTGCGACTGCGCTTCTGCAGCAAGAAAGCCCCTCTTCTCGAGGGGCCTTGCCTAGTTGGACTTGTTCATTTCTGTACTGCTCCTGAAGTTAAGAATTGAGCATAAAGATCAACGATAGATTGCATTCGACTCAAATTCTCTCTAACGCTGCCTGTCTCCAGTCCATGATCCGCTCCGGGGGATTTCTATAATTCCATGACTATGCTGGGGAGCGATTTGCTGTAAAGCCTCATCTCCGAATAAAGAGTCCGCACTGCCGTAGATCACGATTCTATCTGTAGAATTGATAAATGGAACCGTCTCAATCACCGACGTCAGGAAAATATGCTTAACCGGCAACTGCCGCTTGCGATCCACTTCACCCGCTACGACAGTCCCCATACTCTTGCTAATAAATACCACTTCATCTTGGCCTCCATTCGCCATCGTCACCTTGTTGCTGATCTTTTACCTTCCACCCGCAAAGCGCTTTTATGCTTTTATGGACCCTCCCTTGATATATTTTATCTCAGGCTGGGTTAGGGGATTTCCGAACTAATATTATGTTATTTTCCTATCTCATATATCTCCTTGAGCGCAATCCGTACATCTCGTTCCGGATTCAAGGCTAGGATCATCTCTTCACTAACGGGCTCACCTTTGTAAACCTGGGCTACTATGTCGACAGGCAGCTTCATATCATAATAGTCCTCCGCCCAGTCCACATAATCCTGCGGAGCTTCGTAGATCATTCCTAACAGAAAACGGGAACCGTCATCCAGTCCCTTGAAGTCTATCTCACCGCATCTCCATACTTGATCCCCGGATTCTCTCCATAAGCAGAAAGTAACGTCCTCCTTGCCAAGTGCTTCGTCATTCAACCTGTCAAGCAAGGAAGAGGGTGTCTGTTCATAGATGCCCGGCCAGATCTCCCCATCCTCCCTGGCATAGGGACTCATTCCCGATTCATGATCAAACCCCTTCACGATGACTCCTTCTGGCGTAAATACAATATAAATTTCGTCTCCTGCACCATTTCTTACAGAGGCCAAAGCGGCATCCTCATCCCACCGGGGGTTATACTGGTATCTGCGCAGCCAATCCTCTGAACACAAGATAACATCCAGAATACTCATCGCTGCTAACCGCTGTCTCAAGCTTTCCGGTTCCATAAACGTCGTAGGCCAATTCATCATCTCCGCTCCCGCCCCTCCTATTTAATCATGATTGAAATCGCACTATACACTAGCAAAACTGCCATAACCGCACGAAAAATCTTCTGATGACTCAAGATCAGCCTCTGAAACACGGTTCCGAATAATCCCCAGCTAAAGGTACTTAATAAACCGATAATCCCCAGAAGAAGCGCGAAAGCAAAATAGCTGGAATAACTATGATAATAAGGGAGAATAAAGGCGGAGACAACCGCTATGCCAAACAATATCCCTTTCGGGTTCATAAATTGCAGCAGTATTCCTGCCAGAAATAAATTATGGTCTTCCTTGACACTTTCAGCTTCATGTTTGTTACAAACCACGATACTGAACGCTAAGTATAACATATAGACTGCGCCAAAAATGGTTAACGGGAGCTCAATCACCGGCATGAATCGAGTAAGCGCTCTATTAAAACCGCTGCTTAACAAAATAATTAGAAAAAAACCTCCGGCCACACCAAAGCAAAACGTGATGATTTTTCTCAAGCCATATTTCTGTGCATAAGCCATAGCCATGATATTGTTGGGACCTGGAGTAAAACTAGTCGTTACGACAAAGATCATAAATGAAAACCAAGGCAATTCCCTCTCCCCTTCCATGATGTATGTTATAATGTCCATAATAGACAATATAACGTTCGTGCTATTTATTATACAAATCGGTCGTTATATTGTAAACCCGAAAAGAAGGTGTGTTTTAATTGGAGGAAATTCATCTTGCTCTAGCCAATAATCTGAAAGCCATTCGAGAGAAGGAAAAGTTAAGCCTGGAGAAGCTGTCGCAATTAAGCGGAGTAAGCAAGACGATGATCGGACAAATCGAAAGAGGAGAGTCCAGTCCCACGCTGGCAACCATTTGGAAAATAGCGAACGGATTGAAGGTTTCCTTCACTTCGCTAATTTATAGTCCGCAGCCTGATGCGACAGTCGTCCGCAGTTATGAAATGCAAGTATTATCCGAGGACAAGGGGAGATACCGGATAGCTCCCTGTTTCCATTTCCAGGAGGACAAGCGTTTTGAAATCTATTCGATTGAAATCGATCCAAAGGGAACGGTTCATTCGGATTCGCACCGGGAAGGCACCGAAGAATTTATTACGGTCTTTGACGGAGAAGTAACCGTTCGGCTAGGGGAAGCGGAATACACCATCCAGAAAGGCGATTCCTTACGATTTAAGGCCGACAGACCCCATACCTACCACAATTCAAGCAATGCATTAACCCGCCTGAGCATGACGATTTACTACCCAGTAAACTAGAGGTTAAGCCATATAATTCAAAAGAACCTCACCTCCGGATTTGTTCCAGAGATGAGGTTCTTATTTCCTATGCATTCGGATAGGTTCTCTTCAAAAACTCAACCGATTGCCGGATCAGTTCTTGCAAGACTGATACATCAATATCAGCTGTTTTGTTAATATAAACGCATGACTTTCCTGCTGTATGTTTTCCGAACTTTTGCAGTAGCTGCTCCCGTTCGGGGTCACCTGTGGCAAAATACAAGCTCGTCTTCGCTTTCCTGGGTGAGTAACCTACAAGCGGCGCATCCCCCTCATGACCTGAGTCGTATTTATAGTGATAGCTTCCGAAGCCGATAATGCTTGGTCCCCACATTTTCGCTTCGTAACCTGTCGTTTCCGTGAAAATATCGAGCAATTGATAAGCATCTTCACGCTTTTTAATATTCTCAATACATTCAATAAACTCGATAACACTGCGGTCGGTTTCTTTTGTCTTTAATTCATACATGGGGGTTCGGTTCCTCCTCAGTTGAAATCTAAGCAAAGAGTAGAGTAGTCACATAATTTCCTGTTCGCTATGCTTCTATCACAGTAAACGTGGAATCCCCTGCAAAGGCAAGCCGGCCGATCCCTTGTATGGAAACTCGCAGCGGGTAATACTCCGCAGGCTTCTGATTCGAGAAAAACCAGGTCCTCCCCTTCTTGACAACGATAAATAAGCCATGCTCATCTCCTACCGGAGTGAGTCCCTCGCTATCCTCTTTCCAATTAGGCAGACCGATCTTATTCAAGGTCCTTACAAACGGGATAACCTCATCAACAACTACACCGATCTCACTCACGCCGTTGATCTCACCGCTATGAAAAGAATGAGAAATCGTATTTGAGAGGTTATGACGAGCGATAAATTCTACAATATTGCCCGAAGGATCCTCGAAATATACCGAGTGGGCATTCCAGGAGGTGAAGAATACCTCGTCATCCCCTTCTTCTTGAATCAATGGCACCCGGGACTGAATCCAGCTCTTCGCTTCGCGGAATTGATTCTCGGGGATATTCAGCGCAAAATGATAGAATGGACAATTATAGCCCTCCGTTGCCTCAAATCGGATGCGGGTCGCCCCTGCCTGGACCGTAAAAGTATCTTGCTTGTCTTCAACAAGCTGCAATTCCAGCACCTCTTGATAAAATAATTTCGTGGCTTGCAGATTTGCTGTCAGCAATTCGAGTTTTTCCAGAATCATCCTTTTTCCCTCCATTTATCTATAAAGTTTCACTTGCCGTTTCTTTATGTCTAGCGCCGGTTCTTTTGTCTTCTTCAATTCATAGGGGAGCTGACTTGATATTATAAGCCAGGATCGGCCTTGTATCTATCCGCTGTTCTGCTCTGGCTGAATTGCTTCAACCAAGTTTCACCTCATCATGATTATACATGGGGACGGGGAGGGGGTGAAGTTCCTTTCTACTCTAAAAGTCTGTTCAGACCATTGCAGGCAGCTCGATGATCGCTGTCATTCCTTGACCGTCCCCGCTGATCAACAGCAACCGTCCCTGATGCGCCTTGGCAATCCGGGCTACCATAGGCAGCCCCAAGCCGTGCCCATGATGGGCCGGACGTTGTCTTCTGGATGAATAAGGAAGCTCAAGCAGGTCAGGCAGATCACCCTCCGCGACACCTTGCCCGTCGTCCTTTACAATAATCTGACAGGTCTGTCCATCTGACAGGGCACTCGTCTGCAAAATAATACGGCACCCCTCGGGGTTATGATGAATACTGTTCTGCACTAAATTTGTAATTGCCCGGGTCAGCAGCTGCTCATCGACATTCACCTGAAGTTGTTCCTCGGATATATCCACATCCAGCATAAATTTATCCTTCAGCCCCTGATTCAGAAAATCGGAAGCAATCTGCCGGGCCAGCACCGAAAGCCGCAGCTTTCTTGGATGAAGCGGCTGCATCTCGTACTCCAGCATAGAAACGAGGTTCAAATCGCTGACCAGGGAACGAAGCTTCTCGCCTTGTTGCCGGATAATGGCGGCCTGCTGACGCTGTTCTGCGGGTACGGCCTTGCTCTCCTCCAGTTCGCTTGCGTAGCCCAGCACCATTGACAATGGCGTGCGGATGTCATGCGATATGCCGGCGATCCAATTGGAACGGGCTTCATCTCTCGCTTTGAGCGCGGCATCCTTCTGCTCCAGCAATAAGGATGTGTGATTGATGCTCTTAGCCAGGCTACTAAACATTCCTTTAGGCTCTACATAGGCGTTCTGTTCATGAGCCAGCAAATGGATTCCGCGCAGAAGCGGTTGGATCGATTTAATCAGACGAGAGCCGATCAGAAGAGACAGCACAAGAGCAAGCAGCGCATTCCCAATGATCAGGGCAACGATTCGGAAAGGCAGGCTCTGGACCCATTCGACGGGAAAATTAAATTGATATTTGGCTATACTTGTCTTCGGGAAACCCACCACAACCAACCCGCTCGCATGTTCCCAGACATACACAGGATAATCCATTAAGTAATTGCGCGTAAATTGGGTTATCTCGGTAAGCGTATAGGATCGGGGCAGCGAGGGTGGCAAATCGTAATCCCATACTACATCCCCCTCGCTATTAATCAGCATGGCCCAGGCCTGGTTCTGTTCAAGGAGCCTCTGCCCCTCCTCAGGGAAGGAATACCCGTCGGCAGAGAATTGAAGGGCGTTTGCTGCCTGCTGTGTAACGCTATCCGGAGATTGCCCCTCATTCATTCCCTTGAAGATCCAGACTGCCAGCAATATGAAGTTTAGGATGAGCAAAAGCACGGAAATGACGATGGTTGTCCTGGCAAAACGCTTTAAAATGCGTGCAGTTCCGTCCATGTTAGCCCTCCTTCACCAGCAGCTTATAGCCAAGCCCCCTTACAGTTATTAAGTGCTCCGGGCTAGAGGGATTGGTCTCTAGCTTCTCCCGAATTCTTCTGATATGCACCATTAGCGTATTCTCATATCCGAAATAATCGTCTCCCCACACGGCCTGACATAACGCATCGCTAGTAACGATCCGCCCCCGTTCGCGATAAAGCTTCACTAACAGCGCATGCTCTTTGGCGGTTAAAGCCTGTACTCCTTGCTCACTGCGTACCTCCGCGCCCTCCAAGTCCACGATATAATTGCCGAGTCCGAAGACCGGCATATGCTCCACGGTCGGAGAAGCATATACCCGCCGCAAAATCATATTAAGTCTCAGTACCAACTCACGCGGCAGAAATGGCTTCACCATATAGTCGTCCGCCCCAAGCCCAAGGCCCAACAGCCGGTCTTCGTCCTCTCCCCGAGCCGACAGAAACAGGACAGGCATTGCCGAAAAGCGGCGGATCGAAGTGAGCAGGGCGAACCCATCGCCATCAGGCAGCATGACATCCAGGATCGCGATATCCGGCTTGTCTGTCCGGCAGATGGCCAGAGCCTCCTGACAATTAGCCGCATGAAATATGCGAAAATAACCCTCGTTACGCAAAAAACGATCCACCATCTGGCGGATTTCATACTCATCCTCAACGATCAGCAATTTCTTGTGCTTTAAATCTTCCATTTGTTCATCACCCATGGTCATTATACCAAGGGAGCTCTGGTGAATCAGCAGCCGCGGCAATTCGTACAGCGATTTAAGGTTCTCGTAAGGTAGTCTTCAGGTTCAAGAAGGGTCCTGGCTATATGCTGAGAGGGTGAATCTAGAAATTGGATGGGAGAGAAGTCAAATGAACGCAATCGTCTCAACACATAACCTTTCAAAATGTTATGGAGATACCTATGGTGTCAACAATGTGAATTTAAGCGTCTACGAGGGTGATGTATATGGGTTTCTGGGGCCAAACGGGGCGGGAAAATCAACCACGCTGAAGATGCTTCTTGGATTAGTCAAGCCGACAGACGGTAAGGTTACCATCTTTGGCAAAGATTTCAGCAAACACCGTCGCCCTATACTCAGTCAAACCGGTTCGCTGATTGAATCGCCTTCCTTTTACGGACATCTGACCGGCCTTGAGAACATGAGAATCATGCAGAGCTTACGTAATGTTCCGCATCAAAATGTGAACGAAGTGCTGCAAATTGTCAGATTAGAGAAGCAAAAGGACAAGAAGGTAAGTCAATACTCGCTTGGGATGAAGCAGCGCTTGGGGATTGCTATGGCCTTGATCGCTTTTCCCAAGCTGTTGATTCTCGATGAACCTACCAATGGGCTGGACCCTGCCGGAATCGGAGAAATACGGGAGCTGATTCAATCGCTGCCACAGCGTTACGGAATAACTGTGCTTATCTCCAGTCATCTCTTGTCAGAGATAGAGCAAATCGCGACCTCGGTAGGCATTATCAGCCAAGGCAAGCTTGTATTTCAGGGAAGCATGGACCAGCTTCGGGGCAAGAGCGAAGGCCGTATAGCAATAAAGACAGCCAATAATATGGAGGCTGAGAGAATCCTTCTCCATCAAGGGCTGCCATCGCTGCGCGCAGGTGAATACCTGACGCTGAAAAGTGTTGGGGATCGCGAGGTCGCCAGGATGAATAAGACCCTTATCCATGCAGGGATAGATGTCATTCGCATTGAGGAACAGAGGAAAAGTCTGGAGCAGTTGTTCCTCGAAATGACGGGAAAGGAGAGCAGCCTATAATGAGTATGCTGGGTCTGGAATTTTATAAGCTGCGCAGAAGACATCTGTTTCTCATGATCGCCCTGTTCCTTAGCGTAGAGCTGGCCTGGATCTTCCTTTCAACAAGCATCTCCCTCTCACGCAATCCGGATCTTGCAGGCTGGGAAGGGCTGATTACCACAACGGCCTCGATGAACGGGTTATTTCTTCCGATCTTATCCGCGGTAATCGTATCCCGCGTCTGTGATATGGAGCATAAGGGCAGCACCTGGAAGCTGCTGCTCTCCGTCTCCGTTACCCGCGGCAGGATCTATGCCGCCAAGTATTTTTGCGCCTCAGCCCTGATGCTGCTCTCCATCCTGATTGAGTCTGCGGCGATGATTGGCTTCGGCAGGATACATCAATTTCAATGGTCCACACTGTTTCCTCTGCTGATTCCGTTTATGGGCGGAGCTATTTTGACCAATCAGGCGGTTATCGCGCTCCAACAGTGGATGTCCTTGTCTGTCAAGAATCAAGCATTTAGTCTTTGTCTCGGAATGATCGGCGGGTTCATCGGCATGACGTCGCAGTTGTTTCCGGCGAGGGTCAGACATCTATTCGTCTGGTCCTACTACACCGAGCTTAGTCCAGTTACCTACGATTATGCGGGCTCAATTATGCGGTTCGTAACCCGACCGGTTGGATTTATACTGCCAGCCACTCTAGTCATCATGGGGATTGTTATTTACATCATGGGCAGTTTCCACGTATCCAGGCAGGAAGTGTAGAAGTAACTTAACCTGTTGAATAAACCACATTATAGGAGGACCATTATGTTAATCAGATGTATTCGTGCTGAGCAGCTTAAGCTGCGTCATTCCCGGATGTGGCTGATCCTTGTCACACTGCCTGTTTTGGCAGTGTTCATCGGCTGCGCCAACTTTTATTTGAACCAGAGCGCCCTGCAAAATGAGTGGTATAGCCTTTGGACACAGGTAAGCCTCTTCTACGGCGAGTTCTTCCTGCCAGTATTAATAGCTATCTGCTGTGCTTATGTATGCAGGCTGGAGCACTTAAATAAAAATTGGAACATGGTCATGAGCGCCCCATGCTCTGCTGCGCACGTATTTATCTCCAAGCTGGTCATCATCAGCCTCCTTATTCTCACAGTTCAGCTGCTATTTCTTGCTCTATACGGCACTGCCGGCTTACTACTGGGATTGCGGCAGCATTATCCCCCGGAGACCTTGGGCTGGATCACCCGCGGCTGGGTCGCAGCCACCATGATCGGTGCGATTCAGCTCCTGCTCTCGATGCGTATCCGCAGCTTTGCGGTGCCTATCGGTATTAGCGTATGCGCCGTATTTATCGGATTGGGGATGTATGTGATGAAGATAGGCTTGTATTTTCCCTATTCCCTACTGACGATCGGAATGGGCGTATTAAGCCAGGAGAGCTTAACCGCAGCAGACACCCTGCAATTCTTCATTATGAATAGTGTATTTATGTTATTAACGTCCGCGATGGCCATTCGGTGGCTGAAAAGCTCAGACGTGGCTGCATAAGTGAATAACCCTGTTGCAATAAAAATCACCCGGTTCTCGCGGACAAGTATCCCGAGGCTGGGTGATGCTTATTTCAGACATAAAATTTACTTTATCCGTAATTTGCTGCTGTCCAGAAAGGAACGGAGAATCGGCCTGATTCTAGCCATTTCCACAGCGCTTCTAGGGATAAGCACACCTTGGTTTTTAGTCAGATAGATAATAAACAGATCCTTCGACTCACTTACTTTAGCGACTTCATTCCATGGAATCAGCGAATCATTGGTCTCAATCGCCATCTGTATTCCGTCCTCGGATAAGGTTAGCGTCTGCTCACTCTTCAGTATCCCACTGGTTTCAAAAGCCCGCCTAGACTTATAAAGTGTAAGCAACCACATGAAGAAAGTCAGAACAAGGCTGAGAATAATACCTATTGGAGCCTTGGACAACATCACGTCAAAATTTGAACTTTTGATCCATGTGGTTGCTATAAACACCACAAAAATGAATACACCAATGAAAATCAACTGATTTTTCGAATGAGCCAGGGTTAGTGACTTGTATTCTTTGTAAGTAATCGAGAAACTGAACTTGTAGGGAAGCTGTTCTTCTGTCATTTACGAGGTATCTCCTTTGAATTCTCCATTTCTTTTATTTTAAACCGCATCTATATCCCCTGCAATCCCTCTCTTAATTGATCAATTCCCGCTAGCTCCCCGCCCATGTTGTTCCCCACATCTTTCCTATGGTATCTGGCACACAAGGACGGGCCTTAACGATTCTACTGAATTTCCAAACGGCTTCATCCACTTAGATCTTGGAACCATCCATAAGTGAAAATAATGCCTCGTATCCTCATGATAGAAAGCAGCCCTCCTCTATTGCAGGCCTGGTTCCTTGCGCTCTTCTAATACCGTGGATCAACGGGATATATTCCGATTGTTCTGCGCCGTAAGCTCGCCCATATCAACGTTTTTCCCATTAGCCCAGTGATTTGTCGCGGCACGGAACAGCTCTTTTCTTATGGATCATTTATTTTCTATATCGCAGCACGAGCATAATTACAAACAGCACGACTAATAAAGATAGACTGTTTGTCATCAAAAATGCAATTCCAGCACCATTACTGACTAAATCGATAGCATAAATCTCCATGAGCGCGATTCCTGATAACATGAACAAGTAGGATTTCAGGCTTAGATCTCGGACGGACTTCGTCTTTATAATCTGCAAAATCTGAGGAATCCAGCCGATAGCCAGAATCACTCCGCCGATAAGTTGCAAGATTGAGAAAAGCACTATATATCACCACCCTGCCGGTTGATGGGGTCAAGAATATGTATGTTGTTAAATATATTCCCGGCACTGTAATTTCATCCTTTATTCAGCAAAAAAGACAAATCGCAACTCTGGCGACTTGTCTCCGGCGTAAAAGGTCCACCTGTTTCATTCATTAATCCTATGATTCTCCCCCTTGTATTGTTCAGGATTTCGCGCCTGAGATTTTCCCAAGCAAATAAACCAGCAATTGCTGATTATGCGTTGAGATTCGGTCCAAAATACTGTTGATATATGTATCCCGAATGGAGACTCCGCGCTCGAGTTCTTCTTTTCCCTTCTCCGTAAGGGATACCCATACGATCCGACGATCGGTCTCATCGCGCTCCCGACGAATCAGTTCACCGCGTTCCATCCGGTCCAGCAGCATCGTTACGGCAGCAGGCGTAGTAGAGAGGAACGGAATAAGATCCGAAGGCTTCAAGCTGTGTTTCTCCTGTTGAATCATGACTTCCAGAACACTCAATTGCGAGGTTGTTAAGGAAGGTGCAAGATGATCTTCCATATGGGTCTGAAAATCCTTCATGATTCTTCCAAGTAATTTGACAAATTCCTCTGTATGCAATCCGATCCCTCCCCAGGTTGAACTCCAATCAATAACTTAACTCATAAAATATAGGGATATCCCGTTTATCGGAATATATCATGCATTCGTGAAGTTGATATCGCTTGAGCCACAAAGCAGCAGGTTGACGTAACAGATGTGGAGTGATCACAATCGCGTGTAATTAATTTTTCGACATTCATTTTCAAAATCCTGCCATGGGACAAAAAGTGGTTCTTCCTATTCAATTATTTCTGATCGCCAAACCCTAGATTCAGGGCGCTCAGACTGACATGGAACAAAAAAAGGCCGCCCCTTAGGCAGTCCGTCATAAAACAGTATATTCCTGAAGTGTAGCTTAAAAGCTACGCCATTTCTTCATGTATCGGGGTATTCAATTCCGGCATCCCCACCAAATCATAGCTGATGTGAATATTTGCGTTTGCCCTTCGACTTGTCCGGGGCATCCACAAAGACCTTGCACACCAAGTCATTCAAGATGGTGGGCGTGAGTTCCTGCAAATCTGTGTATTGCCTGCACTTGCGGATAAACCGTTCTACATCTTCGGCGTATTGCTCCTGTTCGTCCAGTTCCGCTTGCCATTGCTCCAGTTTGTTTTCTAAATCAGCCTGTTCCGTTTCATAGTCAGAAGTTCAGTTTCTTTTGATAGTTATTTCACTACCGTTGACCACTATCGCTTCGTTATTGCTAATCGGGGATAAGTTTAATACGGAGGAATAGGTGTCCACTATTTTCTGTCCAATTTTCTTAAAGGGTGGATTGGTATAGTGCGGCACAGTGCAAAACTCCACCAAACCTAAAGCATCAAAATTTTCTAAGCCCGACGCTTTCTTTACACTATCCATCCCTTTGACATATTCAATGTTTGCAGATGTAACTATTGCTCCGGCAGACTCTCCGATATACAGTTTTCCGGCATTGACTTCATCAATGATTACTTGATCTGCGCCGGTTCTTTTCAATTCCTGCAACAAGAAAAATGTGTTGCCCCCTGTCACATAGATGAAATCGTTGTTTTTTATTTTTGCGGTAATTTCAGCGGTTGTGGCGAGTGATATATCCAACTCGTCAACAATCAGTCCCATCTTTTCAAGAGCCTTTCTTCCTGCGCTCACATAAAACACGACCTTTTCCACTTTGCTTGCAGTCGGAATAAAGGTGACGGTTTTGCCGTTTAGGTCTTTCTCGAAGTCTGCAAATATGTCAGCTACATCCTTAAAGGAGGATACCAAAAATAGTTTTTCCATAAGGCATTTGATCCTTTCTCTGTGGTCTTGGTTATAGTATAATCCATAATGGTGTCAATTAGTGACACCGTTTATTTAAAAAGAGGAAATGCCATGAAAAAATCCGAGCGTCAAGCAGGGCTTTCTTATTATTAGGACACAAAACAAAAAAGAAGCGTACTGTCTACTTGGAGAAATACGCTTCTTTTAGACATTTCATTTGGCAGTTCGGCAGTTGCCCATAAACAATATAATTTTATACTGTCTTATGACGGAACACTCTTAGGCAGCCTGCTCCAATCTGTTTGTCCGATGATCCTATAAATTCACAAACCCCTTCACCCGATCCGATATCTCCAGTGCAGAGGATCGTCAATCCTGCCTTGCTGTATTCCTGTAATCGCATCATACAGTCTCCCGGAAACTTCTCCGATCTGGCCCTGATTGATCTGAATGCTCTGCTCCCCCCACTTCATCGCGCCGATCGGGGAGATTACCGCAGCGGTTCCTGTGCCAAAGGCTTCCTCCCATTTTCCTTGCTGCTGCGCCTCGAACAGCTCCTCGACGGTAATTTTGCGCTCCGTCACAGGGATTCCCCAATGCCTCAGCATCGCAATCACGGAGTCCCGCGTAACCCCTGGCAAAATACTTCCGTTCAACTCGGGCGTAATGACCTCGCCATCCACCTTGAAGAATACATTCATACTTCCAACTTCCTCGATATAACGCTGCTCAACGCCGTCCAGCCACAACACCTGAGAGTAACCCTGACGCTTGGCCTCTTCTTGCGCTTTGATGCTTGAAGCATAGTTGATCGAAGTCTTGGCTGCCCCTGTTCCACCGCGTACCGCCCTGACATATTGATCCTCTACGTAGATGGATACGGGCGCCAGCCCGCTGGAATAATATGCTCCAACCGGTGAAGTAATGATAAGCAGTTGATATTCCTTCGCTGCGCGTACACCAAGGCATGGCTCGGTGGCAATAATGAACGGACGAATATAGAGCGAATTTTCCACCTGCTGTGGAATCCAGTCACTATCGGTCTCAACCAGCTTGCAGATCGCTTCAAGCATCCATTGCGGCTCCACTTGTGGAATACCTAATCGATCACAGGACATATTCATGCGCTGGATATTCTTCTCCGGTCTGAACAGATGGATCTCTCCGTTCATCCCCCGATACGCCTTCATGCCTTCGAATACTTCCTGTCCATAGTGAAGCACCATTGCTGACGGCTCCAAGCTTATAGGTCCATAAGGAACAATTCTAGCATTTTGCCAGCCTCGCTCTGATGTATAATCCGCAACGAACATATGGTCACTAAAATATTTGCCGAAGCCCAGCTCCCCTTCATTTGGCTTGTTCTTCGGCTGATTAGTCCGAATCACTTGTAACGGTTCCATATCAAGCGCTCCCTTTCTTTAGGTACGATATTTATTGTTAATAACTATAGCGATTTAATCTCTATTGATCAATAATATGGTATCGATTATAATCATAGAAATTATCTATCGATAAGGGGAGCCTGCGAATGGAACATCGATTGCTGGAGTACTTTCTGGCCGTATGCGAGGAACTGCATTTTACGAGGGCTGCTGAGAAACTGGGCATTTCCCAACCTACATTAAGCCATCAGATTCGGCTGTTGGAACGCGAGCTGGGAGCACCATTATTTCACCGTTCTGGCAAGAAAACAATACTGACACAAGCCGGTCAAATTCTGCTCGGTCATGCCCACCGAGTAATTAACGAGATTAAGCTGGCCCGACTGGAAATTAATGAACTATCCGGACTGCAGAGAGGGAAGCTGCGCATCGGCTGTTCTGGCAACCATTTATTAACCGATGCCTTGGTCGCTTTCCATCGCCTCTATCCCGGAATTGAACTTACCGTGACAGAGCTTGCTACCGAAGAGACCCGGGATGGCTTGTTGCACAATCATCTGGATGTAGGCGTCGTATTTCTGCCCCTTTTCGATGAACAGCTGGCTTATCGGCCGCTTTATGATGAAGAATTGGTGCTGGCCATTTCCAGCAGCCATGAGTATGCTGCCTGCTCCAATATCACGATTCAGCAGCTGGCCAATCTCCCGCTCGTCCTGTTCCCGCAGAAATTTCTGGTCCGGCAGATGATAGATTCCGCCTGCGCCGAGCTGGAGATTCAACTAAATCCTGTAATGGAGCTGTCCACTCTGGAATCCCAATTACATATGGCCGAGCAGCATGTAGGCGGTACGATTCTGCCCAAATCCTATGGCAGGACCGTTGTTAGCGACAAGGTAGCCATTATATCCCTTGCCGATCCCGCCCCGCGAAAAAAGGTAGGTCTTGTCTACCGCAAGGATACGTTGGAGAACTCGATCATCCGCGCCTTTGTCGACCATCTGGTTTCCTTATAGTGAATCTAAGCTCGAATTTTGGGATTTACATAATTATTGTAATATAATTATTGTAAACGTTTCTATATTTTTCTAATCGGAGGTGTTGATTCTCTAATTGTTATCGGCTTGCAGTTCTATCACTACTTCAGGACAAGCATAGGAAAATGCACAAGGTTGTCTTATTTGGCATTTCATTCTATCCAAGGTGTCATCTCTATCCGGACCATTGGAACAAGACGCCGGAATGGGGCACGCAATGGATGATTGATCATATCGAAACGGGCGATGCCATCGGCAAGCCTGTCGTGCTGGAGGAATTCGGCTACCAGAATCAGGCGACCCGCGACCAGGTCTATCAAACCTGGCTGTCCACCATCGAGCAGTATAATGGAGCAGGAAGTCAGTTCTGGATTCTGACCGGCATTCAGGATGATAACAGCCTCTATCCCGATTATGATGGCTTCCGGGTCATCTATCCAAGCAGCACGGCAACCGTGATTCAGAGCCACGCCTTGAATATGAATGCGAAGAGTGGAACCAGCCAGCCTTCGGTTCCCCCGGCGCCAACCGGACTGCTGGCCAAGCCGGGCAACGGATCGGCGACAATCAGCTGGCATGCTTCGCCCGGAGCCACCAGCTACACCGTCCAACGCAGCGACAACGCTAACGGGCCCTATACAGCAGTCGCAGCTAATCTTACTGCAACCACATATCTAGACACGGGACTTACGAACGGGAGCACTTACTACTACCGGGTGAACGCTGCGAACAGCGTGGGAGCAAGCGCCGATTCCGCCAGCGTATCCGTCATCCCCAAGGAAATAACAGTCGGCAATTTATCCATTCAATATAAAGCTGCGGAGACCGGAGTAAACAACAATCAGATCCGCTCGCATTTCAAAATAATAAATCAGGGAACCGAAGCCATTCCGTATGAGAATCTGACGCTGCGTTACTGGTATACCGCCGAGAGCAATCAGGCGCAATTTTTCGATTGTGATTACGCTCAGCTTGGCTGTACGAATCTGAGCGGAGCCGTTCACCAGCTTGCCCAACCGTTAACCGGTGCGGATCATTATCTGGAGATTTCCTTTGCCTCCGCAGCAGGAACGCTGGCAGCAGGCGGCAATAGCGGCGAGATTATGGCGCGTCTCCATCAAGGAGACTGGTCCAATTACAATCAGGCCAATGATTATTCCTTCCTCTCTTCGGCCCGCTCATATACAGAGAACAATCATATCACATTGTATGATAACGGTGTGTTAATATGGGGAATTGAACCGTAGGACAAATTTTAAGGGAGTGTCAATGTTGACACTCCCTCGTCATGTGCTCCGGCTATGATTACAGCATCTCGCCTGAGTAGAAAGAACTGGGCAGCTTATCAAAGTCATAGTCGGCAAGCTCTTCCAATGTGATATTAGCATGGGCTCCCTCATGAACCATCAGGTTGCTGTTTTCGCCAACGTGAATCAGAATCACCGGTTTGTCCGTCGCATAAGCGTAGCCAAATTCCCAGGCTGTTCCCGTGTCCGAATAGTTGCCATGATAGATGCCCACCACAATTTCAGACCATTTAATATATTTAATATCAGTCATAAAGGTTTCAATCGACCACTGTCTGGAACCGAACTCGGCATTTTCATTGTTTTTTCGGAATGGCGAGAACACGTTCAGGCCTTTGTCGGCCAAAATCTTCTCTACCTGTTCCAGAACTGCGATCTCTGTATCATTAAAAAATGGACTGGCGAGATATACCCTTTTCATCGTCTTGTTGACCTCCGTACAATGTATTCTGGATAGGCTCCTAAAGCATGGGAGATCCCTGTCTTGTCCTAAACCCACTATTCCATTTTTTCTAAAATGCCTTTAATTAGTGCAATAAAATTCACTCTAACCTTACCGGCCACTTCAATCACTTCTTCATGGTTCAGAGGCTGATCCAAAATACCGCAAGCCATATTCGTCAAGCAGGAGATGCCAAGTACTTTCATATTTCCGTGAACGGCTACAATCGCCTCGGGAACTGTCGACATCCCAACTGCATCGGCTCCCATCGTACGGATCATACGGATCTCAGCCGGAGTCTCGTACGTAGGTCCGCTCCACCAAGCATAAACACCCTGTTGTATTTTCATATTAAGATCATTAGCTACTGTCCCTGCCAGATGACGCAAACCAGGATTGTAGGTTTGAGACAAATCCGGGAAGCGAGTACCTAATTTATCGTTATTGGGTCCGATTAACGGATTCGTGCCAACCAGATTGATATGATCCGTAATCAACATTAAATCCCCGGGATTAAAGCTGGTATTCACCGCCCCGCAGGCATTTGTAATAATCAGATTCTCGACGCCCAACGCCTTCATGACACGCACTGGAAAAGTGACTTCATCTAAAGTAAAGCCTTCGTAATAGTGAAAACGCCCCTTCATGGCAGCTACTGTCTTCCCCTTCAACTGTCCAATCACCAACTCGTTAGCATGGCCGACGGCGGAAGATTTAGCAAAATGAGGAATTTCAGCGTAAGGAATGGTTACCGGATTTTCGATATCGTCGGCCAGTGTTCCCAAGCCAGAGCCCAGAATCAATCCGATGGCAGGACGATCATTAATTTTACTCATAATGAAATCTTTCGCTTCCAGAATTTGTTGCGTGTTATGCATGAATCTTTCCTCCTTAGTAATGTTGAACGAATTATATTCTTGGTAAACCTAGGATAAATGACTCGTTAAACTAGCCCAGAATCATTCATCACTGAAAGTTTAAATGACTCGGCGGATAAAGTAAATAGACTAAATCTCATTTTGATAAAAAGTTAATCATAAAGCATGATTATACTTCAGCTCATTACGATATAAGCCACAACTTCTGTCAGAAGGAGCTAAAAATTGCCTTGCACCTGCTTTTTCTTTTTTGCAAAATAGAGTAAACTACTCATAATTTAATGATTAGAATGGAGTTCGGAAGAATTATGCTCAGGCAATTTATCGGTATCACGTCTCAAAAGACGAAAAACTTAAAAGTTCTATATCGCTTTATTCGTCAATGGGGTCCGATAGGCGTAAAGACGCTTTCCGAGATGACGGGATATAAACCTACCACCTGTGCCCGTCTACTGGATGAACTTGTCCAGGCGGGACTGATTCATGATAGCGGCTTAGGAGAATCCAGCGGCGGACGTAAGCCTTTAATGTACGTCATCCGGCCTGACGCCTTCTATTTAATTGGCGTAGAGCTCACCAATTTATATACAACCGTACTGCTTCTCGATCTAAATTTGACCATTCTTGGAACAGAGAAATTGAAAATGGATTCACAATGCACGGCTCAATATACATTGGACTATGTATCCCGGTGTATTAATGAACTGCTGGCCAAACACGATATTCCCGCAGAGAAAATGCTGGGAATTGGTGTTGGCGTCCTTGATCCGGTAGATCTTGAGCGAGGCATCATCGTTGATTCTCATTTATTTCCTGCAGACGGTTGGCACGACTTCAACCTCGTCAAATACTTAGAGCAGAAAAATGATACGCTTGTATTTCTCGATAATGGAACCAACCTGGCGGCACTGGCGGAATACCGCTTGAACTATTGGAAGGAAACAGACAGTTTGGTTTTTGTCTCCAGCGACATGGGGATTCGCAGCAGCATGATCCTCAAAGGCAAGCTTGTCCATCAAATCAATGAGATGGATGATGCTTTGGGCCATATGATCCTCGATATACATGGACGGCGTTGCACCTGCGGTGCCTATGGGTGTCTGCAAGCCTACAGCAGCCTGCCGGCGATTCACCACGAAGTCATTCACCGGCTCAAGCGGGGCCAAACATCGATGCTTCAACAAAATATGGATGCGGACAAGGTAGACTTTCACCACATTCTGGAGGCCATGGACGGGCAGGATTCGCTTTGCCTGGAGGTTGTAAAGGAAGCGGCTTATTATTTTGGCATAGGTCTGGCTAATCTAATCTTTATGCTGCGTCCCGATATCGTCATTTGCGGTGGAACGCTTGTCCCTAAGCCGCTGTTCTACGAAGAAGCCTCAAGAACTGCACATGAACGGGTGGCTATTTATCCTAACTGTCAGGTTAAGATCGTGCAATCCTCTACAGCCTACAATATAGTGGCCCAAGGAGCCGGGTGCATGGTCCTGGATTATTTCACATCCACGGAAATTAAATAATCCCGGTACAAACGTATAGGCGAACAAACCTAAAGAACCTTCATTCCCGCGCTTGGCGGATTTGAAGGTTCTTTAGGTTTATTTATTCAGCAGATCCAAGCAATAATTTGCCTAGAGGCAATCAAGATTCCAGCAGATCCACAATTTCATCCTGCTTCTCCACATGGGCCATGATTTTGCCAATCGACTTGCGATCCGCCAGCGGCGTTGCTTCAGAACTGAAGCTGTATGCCTGACCTTCCCGGGTCATGGCGATGATTGTGATCGGTTCCTTGCAGTGGAAGCCGCCTGCAATCCGGGTGCCATTCGGCTTCACGCGCTTGCCTTCCTTGAATTCAAACGTCTGAACGCCTTTGCCACCGCGGTTCTGGAGCGGATAATCGAGCAGCAGGCTGCGCTTCGCGTAACCCAGATCGGAGATGACAAGCAGCTCGCCTTCATCGCCTTGAACCCATAACGCGCTGACGACCTCGTCGTCCTCCTTCAGCCCGATGCCCTTCACCCCAGCGGATACACGGCCCATCGCATTCACTTCATTCTCGGCAAAGCGGATAGCCATTCCTTGTTTCGTTAACAGAACGATGTCCTGATTGCCACGGCTAACCTGAACAGTAATAATTTCGTCCCTATCTGTTACCTTGCAAGCAGCGACTGCCGTCGACCGCTTCGTCTCGTATTCCTTCAATTCTGTACGCTTCACTTGTCCGCGTTTTGTTACGAAGACAAGGCTGACGCCCGCTTCATCGAACGATTTAAGCGGAATGACACCGATGATCGAATCCTCTTTGGCCAGCGGAATGACGTTGACAATCGCAGTCCCGTTATCCTTCCACTTGAACTCAGGAATCTGATGCACCGGCAGCAGGAAGTATTGTCCGCGCTGTGTGAAAATAAGTATATTTTGCAGTGTGTCCACATCAAGCACATGCTTGATATAGTCGCCTTCCTTCACCCCAGAGCCATTGCGCTCTCCGCCGGAACGAGTGAATGAGAGCATGCTGGTCCGCTTAATATAGCCCTCATTGGACAGGGTCACCAGCACGTCTTCCTGCGCGACCATAACCTCAAGATTGACCTTAAGCTCTTCTACCTCGCTCTGAATTTCCGAACGGCGGTCAATTCCGTATTTCTCGCGAATTTCCAGCAGTTCTTTTTTGATCAGGGCCACGAGCTTCTTGTCGCTCTCCAGAATCCCGCGCAATACGGCGATTTTCTTAGTGATGTCGTCAAGCTCTTTTTGCAGCGACGTAATTTCCAAATTTGTCAAACGGTATAATTGCAAAGTAAGGATGGAATCGGCCTGGCGTTCTGTAAAGCCGAACATCCATTGCAGATTATTCTGCGCATCCTGACGGTTCTTCGAGGCCTTGATGGCGGCGATGACTTCGTCCAGAATATTCAACGCCTTGACCAGACCTTCGAGCACATGGGCGCGGTCTTCCAGCTTATCCAGCTCATACTGGGTGCGGAAGGTAACGACCTCACGCTGGTGAGCAATATAAGCCTCAAGGATTGCTTTCAGACCGAGCTGGCGAGGGGCTTTGTTGACAATCGCCACCATATTGAAATTATAAGTGACCTGCAGGTCTGTCTTCTTCAGCAGATAAGCCAGAATCCCCTGGGCATCCGCATCTTTCTTCAGCTCAATAACGATTCGCAATCCGTTGCGTCCGCTCTCGTCGCGAACTTCGGCAATTCCGTCTACCTTTTTCTCCAGCCGAATATTTTCCATAGCCGTTACAAGACGGGACTTCACAACCTGATACGGTATCTCCGTCACGACAATCTGCTGCTTCCCGCCGCGCATATTCTCGATTTCCGTCCTGGAACGCAAATAGATGCGTCCCTTCCCGGTGCGATAGGCTTCGCGGATGCCGTCCTCGCCCATGATGATTCCGCCAGTCGGGAAATCCGGTCCTTTTACATAGGAGGCGATCTCCTCCAGTTCAAGCTCCGGCCGCTCCATAACCGCAATACATGCGTCAATAACCTCACGCAGGTTATGCGGCGGAATTTCCGTAGCAAACCCGGCCGAAATCCCGCTAACCCCGTTGACAAGCAAATTAGGATAACGGGACGGCAGCACCACCGGCTCCAATGTCGAGTTATCAAAGTTATCCTTGAAGGGAACCGTCCGCTTCTCAATATCGCGCAGCAGCTCCATAGCGATCGGCGACAGCCGCGCCTCCGTATAACGCATCGCTGCTGCCGGGTCATCATCCTGGGAACCCCAGTTGCCGTGCCCGTCAACCAGCACATGCCCCATCTTCCAAGGCTGAGCCATCCGCACCATACCCTCGTAGATCGAGGAGTCACCGTGCGGATGATAATTTCCCATCACATCGCCGACCGTCTTGGCTGACTTGCGGTAAGGCTTGTCAGGCGTATTCCCCGAATCATACATCGCATACAGTATCCGCCGCTGAACCGGCTTGAGCCCATCGCGCACGTCAGGAATGGCACGGTCCTGAATTATATATTTGGAATACCGACCGAAGCGATCCCCTACGACCTCTTCCAAATAAGCCGGTAAGAAATTCTCCAACATACTCAAATCAAGTCACCCTCTATTCCTCATACTCCGTAAAATCGACGTTCTCTACGATCCAACGCTTGCGCGGGTCCACCTTATCCCCCATCAAGGTGGATACGCGCCGTTCCGCCTTCGCGGCATCCTCAATCTTCACTTGCAGCATTGTACGGCTCTCCGGATTCATCGTCGTCTCCCACAACTGATCCGGATTCATCTCCCCGAGTCCTTTATAACGCTGCAGTTCGAAGTTTTTACCAAATTCCTTCAAGTAATTCTGCAGCTGCTCATCGCTCCAGGCATAACGTACGGTCTCCAGCTTGCCTGAACGCCTCGTGATCTTGTACAGCGGAGGCTGGGCAATGTAGACCCGTCCGGCATCGATCAGCGGCTTCATATAACGATAGAAGAAGGTAAGCAGCAGCACTTGAATATGTGCTCCGTCTGTATCAGCATCCGTCATAATGATAATCTTCGCATAATTGCTGTCCTCGACAGCGAATTCCGTGCCGATGCCCGCACCGATCGCCGCGATAATGGCCCGATACTCATCGTTCTTCAGAATATCGGCAAGCTTGGCTTTCTCCGGATTCATCGGTTTACCCTTCAATGGCAAAATCGCCTGAAACTTGGAATCCCGGCCCTGCTTCGCCGAGCCACCGGCGGAGTCGCCTTCGACAATGAACAATTCATTGCGGGCATAGTCCTTCGACTGTGCAGGAGACAGCTTGCCGCCGAGATTCGTGCTCTCGCTGCGTTTCTTGCCGCTCCGCATCTCATCGCGCGCCTTGCGCGCTGCTTCCCGCGCCTTGGAGGCCTGCACCGCCTTCTTGATCAGAACTTGAGCGACCTGGGGGTTCTCCTCCAGGAACAGAGCCATCTTGTCGGATACGACAGACTCCACGGCACTTCGCGCGGAAGCGCTGCCGAGCTGATCCTTCGTCTGGCCGACGAACTCCACCTCGGACATCTTCACGCTGATGACAGCCATCATTCCTTCGCGAAGATCATTGCCCTCCAGATTTTTATCCTTCTCTTTCAGGATTGCATTCTTCCGGGCATATTCATTCATGACACGCGTATATGCTGTCTTGAAGCCAGTCTCATGTGTACCGCCGCCCCGCGTAGGAATCGAGTTCACAAAGGACACCAAGGTCTCCGTATAGCCCACATTATATTGCAGCGCTACTTCAACCTCGATCTCATCCCGTTCCGCATAGAAATGAACCACTTCATGGAGGACATCCTTGCCATCATTCAGGAACTCGACAAATTGGCTCGCACCGCCCTCGTAGAAAAACTCGTCAGAACGGTCGGAACGCTCATCCTTCAAAGTCACTTTCAGACCTGAGTTCAGAAAAGCGATCTCCTGCAAACGATCGGCGAGCGTATCATAATTAAGGCCGATTCCATTCGGGAACACCCGAATATCCGGCTTGAACGTTACCTTCGTGCCGGACTTATTCGTATTGCCGATAATATCAAGACCCGTTACCGGTTCGCCGACATGCTCGACTCCTTTTTTATCCACCCAGTACTCGAACCGCATGCGGTGAATTTTGCCCTCACGGTAGATCTCCACCTCAAGCCACTCGGATAAAGCGTTGGTTACCGATGCGCCAACCCCGTGCAGCCCCCCGGATTTCTTATAACCGGAGCCGCCGAACTTGCCCCCAGCGTGCAGGATCGTATAGACGACCTGCGGTGTAGGAACACCGATCTTATGCATCCCAGTCGGAATACCGCGGCCATTATCTACTATGGTTACAGAACCATCCTTATTCAATGTAATATCGATCTTGGAACAAAATTTGGCCAAATGCTCGTCGACAGCATTATCCACAATTTCCCAGACCAGATGATGAAGTCCCGACGAGCTCGTACTGCCAATATACATCCCTGGCCGTTTCCGTACTGCGACAAGCCCTTCGAGCACTTGAATGTCGTCCGCGTCGTATCCCGAAGATTCACTTCCGGAACGGATACCGGAAGCTTCTTCGAACAAATCGATTTGTTCCGCCATTCATGCTCCCCCTTTTACTTTCGTTATGTAGTCTTTAATATACGTGTTCAAAAAGGCCGGTGTTCAGCGCCGAGAAAGTTGAATGAAGCCAGCGATTAAAAAGCGCAGCGCACGTTGTTCGTACGTGAACGCCTGAGATGTTTCGCAGGAATCATCGCTTCGCAAGCATTCGCTTGGACCCGGCTTAATTCAAAATTTGATGCAGAATCTGCTTCCTGATTGACTACGTAATCAAAAGCGGACTTTTTGAACAACCTCTAATATACTACAAATGCAAACAAATGTTTTGTTATCCTTGTCCATTTTAATTCAAGATATCCTGTTTCGTAAAGACAAGGAATGAAACGACTGCCGAACAAGCCGCCCAAACCGCCAGAACAGCGAGTGAAAAGCCCAGTGTCATGCCCTCGATCGGAGCCGGTGTTCCCGATAAATAGTTCGTAAGACCGAGATTGACCATGAACAAATATTTGGCGCTTGTCCAGGCTGATGCCATACTGCTGAGAATATTGCCGGCAATCAGCGCGGCCATCATAATGACAATACTCGCGGCAGTGCTGCGTACGAGCACAGATACCATGAAGGCCAGCATCGCTACTACAATTCCAACGAACCAGATCAGCCCGGCCTGCATACAGATATATTTCCACTGCGGTACAGCATGAACATTGGACATATCCACTTCGCTGCCATGCAGCTGGAAACCGCTGAATACCGGAAGCTGAAATCCGCCATAGCCAAAAAATATTCCGGATATTAAGTAACATACGAGCAGCGTAGACAGGATGATCAACGAGACGAACATGATCAACGTAATTAACTTGCTGAGCAGGATTTTCCACCTTCGCACCGGCCTGGTAAGCAGCATCTTGATTGTCCCCGCTGTTCGCTCAGAGGATACAATGTCTGACCCGACACCCATGATCAGGAGAGGAATGAACAACGTAGATGCGTTATCCAGAAATTCACGGGTGAACGATACACCGCCAGCCTGGATGGGATTCACATCATGCTCAAGATAATATTTCATCTGCTCGATATATATTTTGCGGTATTTTTTCCACTCCTCAGGCACGCGGTCGCTGCCGAGTGAATTTTGATTATCCGTAATCGCCTGCTGGACTTCCCGGCGCCAGTCTGCACCGAATTTCTCCCGCTTGGCAGATGCTTCACGCATCTGGGCATAGGTGAACATCGGGACAAGAACGAGCAGCACCAACAGAACGACGTAAAATCGCTTCTTCTTGATCATTTTGATCGTCTCATTCTTAACTAACAGCATCAGATTATTCAACACCCTCACCATCCGTCATCTCAAGGAACAATTGTTCCAGCGTTGGAATTACCTTCTGAACGGAACGGACCTGAAGCCCGGAACTTACGAGCCGAGGCACGATATCCGCAATTTGGTCCACCTGCATCTGGGTTACGAGCGCCTCGCCGCCAAATCCGGCAAGGATCGCATCATCCAGCACCTCGTCCACATTTCTAACGATGCTGATTCCAAGGTCAGACAGCATCGCCTCTCCTGCAGAAGACGGCTCCAGCTCCCAGACCACATACCCTGTTCTCGAGTCAAGCAGTTCATGAACAGCGCCGACTTCAAGAGCCCGACCGCGGCTTATAATCGCCACACGATCACAGAGTACTTGAATTTCACTAAGCAGATGGCTTGAGACGAACACGGCCAGCCCTTCCTTCGCCAGGAGGCGGATAAAGTTGCGCATTTCCTTAATCCCTTTCGGATCAAGACCATTCGTCGGCTCATCCAGAATAAGCAGCTTAGGTCTGCCGAGCAGCGCCTGGGCGATTCCAAGTCGCTGCCGCATTCCGAGCGAATACGTCCGCACCTTATCATGAATCCGCTGGTCGAGTCCAACCAGATCAGCAACCTCCTGAATCCTCGCCGCATCGATTCCCGGCATCATCCGGGCGAATTGCTCCAGGTTCTCCCAGCCCGTCAGGTATGTATATACCTCCGGATTCTCCACGATGGACCCCACCAGGCTAAGCGCACGCTCCGGATCCTTCTGCACATCGAATCCGCAGATCGCTACATGCCCTTCAGTCGGACGAATCAGATCAACCAGCATGCGAATCGTCGTTGTCTTGCCCGCTCCGTTTGGCCCGAGAAATCCAAAAATCTCTCCGGCTTTCACCTCGAAGGATACATCCTGCACGATCCAGCGCTTGCCGATCCGCTTCTTCAAATGCTCCACCGACAAAATAATCTCATCATTTGTCTTCGTTTGATGATGCATCGCATTTTCGCCTCCTTAACCTAGTTCAGCGCGATGCTCTGTACAATCCGCTCTGCGATCCTCTGGTAGCCGTCGCCATTCGGATGGAAATGATCACCCGATAAATAGCGATCCAGGTTGCTCGTAAATAGATCATAGGTTGGAATAACAATCGTGTCCGGATACTGATTCATTGTATCCAATACATTCAGATTCCAATTCGCCACCGCTTGATCCCCAGCCTTCTTCATGTCCTTCAAATCGGCAAAGGGATTGTATAAGCCAACATACACCAGCTGTGCATCGGGATTAATCTGCTTCAGCTTGCTAACGATCTTCCTAAAATTTTCACCCGATGTCTTTACCGCGGCCTCCATCTCCGCTTCGGTCGGAAGTTCCCCGCTGCTCTGATAGCTCTGAGCTCCTGCGAACAAATCATTCCCGCCGATCGACAGAATAATGATTCCGGCCTGCTTGAGGCCGTATTGGACCCCTGGTTCATCAAGCATCGGCAGCAGCGCCTTCGTTGTCAGCCCGTTGATGCCGAGATTGTTCACTAATTTGGATGACTTGCCCTGCTTCGATAATAACTGCACCGTTCTGCGTGCAAATCCGTTGCCTGTATCGTCCCCGGTACCTTTGGCGAGCGAATCGCCAATGGAAGTGATATCAAACGGCGCTGCCGTGACAGACATTTGTAAGCTGCTGTCGGGCTTGACCTTACTTGCCTCGCTTGCCGGAGCCGTCATATCATAGACGGCATATATGAATCCAACAATAAGCAGCAATGTTGATACCGCCGAGAGCAGGCCCGTAACTAGCCATATTCGCGACGTTTTGTTCATGGTCGTCTTCCTCCTGTGTTGTGTCCGAATCCCTGACCCTATCCTTTAATTAATCTAACCAACTTCTATCACAGGTATAGCCGCAGGAGCTCGTGTATGTTCATTTTTATTGAGTTTATCCTATTTATTAAACAATTGAAATAAAAATTGACCCTCTAGGATCATTCATTGTTGACGAGAATGTGATTTTTTATGATCGCCGGAACACTCTGATAGCACCCATAATATCATCTATTCTAATCCACTGCCAATTTACTGGAATAATGGCCCGGTTAACGGAGATGAGATTCATTTATAAATGCAGAAAAAAAGAAGCCACCAACCAGTCAGGTCAGTCGCTTCTTTTATACGGATTCTATCAAATTGCGCGGCGGTATGGGCAGAGTATTTACATATCATCTTCAACTATTGAATGTGGAAGCTGATAGTTAGAGGAATCAATTAAAATACAAAAGCTCTAGTAATGATAACCAGCAAAATGAACAGAACCAAAATCGCTGCAGTTGATGTAAATAATCCACCACCCAGGACTTCACCCATGTGTACATACCTCCTTACATTTAGAGTACACACCATCCTATTCATTTTTCCCATTAACAGATTGGACTGCTTGCTCAATGATAAAGTCTATTTATCGGATACTTGTACTACAAGTTATACCCACGTCTATTGGATTTGGATGGATTTGAAATAATACCAGGAGCTGCAGGCGGGCCTGGCAAAATAGCCAGATTCATAGTCAGCTCCTGTGTCATCTATCGGTCAGAACGCACATACCACACCCTGTTCCGCAACTCCACATAAAAGCCTGAGAATCGCTTCCCAGGCCTGCTTTGCTCATATTTATGAATGGTCCTACCCTCCGTCCTTATAACCGGTGCCGCTTAAAGAGCTTTGACTGCCCGGCATAGACACCGATCCGTCACCATATTCTGTCCGGCCCCCCGGTTGTCGCCGCTCCTGCTCCACGGTTTCAAGCTGGCCCAGCAAGTGGGCGAATTGATTGCGAAGCTGCTCCGCCTCCGCTTTATACAGCTCGTAGCTCGCCAAATATTCCTTCATTTTTGCTTCAGCCGACCTCTTCTCAGACAGCGCACGACGAGCATAATCCTCCTGATAAGCAATGGCTGCCATATGGGCTTGGCGAATACGTCTATTGACGTAGGCCTGCTGCTCGACATAGAGCTGCTTGAACTTCCTCTCCAGAGCGATCCGTTCAGCCAGCTCTCTCTCCGTATCATCCAATTGCACCTGCAGCTGCAGAAGAACTTCATCCCCCGCCTCTGCCTCTCCGCTTGAATAATCCCCATCCATACACTTATTGGCAAGCTGCTTCAGATCAACCGCCTCACGGCTTGTGATGCCGTAATCTGAATTTGTCATATTCTGTTCCCGCTTGAAAAATGACATTCGTCAGTTCCTCCCTGCCTTAAGTTATCCTCCTCTGATATGTATGCAGATTCCAAGCGGTAAATGGCATAATAAAGAACCGTAACATCCGCCACGGCCCCTTTTTTTATATTCTGTCTTTATGAGAGCAAGTTTACAGCCTATTTGCCTATAAACTCCTGAACCCAAAACCCGTTATAATAACCTACGCCGATCAGCGTATATTTGGGATTCAAGATGTTGGCGCGATGGCCGGGACTGTTCATCCAATCCTTCACGACCTCTTCAGCCGAGCGCTGTCCTTTGGCAATATTCTCGCCTGCGTAGAGATAAGTAATGTGATACGCATCCATCATATCAAATGGAGAACCATATTTCGGCGAAGTATGGTCAAAATAACCGCTCCTGAACATATCCATTGCTTTGTCCTTGGCCATCTTCGATAAATTCGTGTGTACAATCAAAGGCTTCAGCCCTGCCGAAGTCCGTTCTTTATTAACTAGCGCTACAACCTGTGCAGCCCGTTCCGCCTGAACCTGCGCATATACTGCCGCCATACTTTTGCTTTTGCTTGCAGCAGCCGCACTTGCCGTTCCATGCCCAGCAGGAATAGCTGCCAGTGACACTGCTAATACGGAGAATATCAATCCCAATTTTGCGGTCTTCATCTTCATTTTCTTCAATGATACATCCCCTCCTCAGCACGATAAGCAATCTGGAAAATAGTCTCTCTAATTTTACCATGCTTGTCCTTTCCTTGCATGGGAATTTGATGGAAATATATGCCGAGCTTCCATATCCCCCAAACATGAAAATCCCCTGCTTGTTGTTGCCAACAGCTCAGGGGATTTCCCCATTCCTCTCTGTTAAGACTTATCGATAACAAGAATATAATAGCATCAGCGCTTGGCCGCATATTTCCGCATATCAAATGCAACCGCGGTCACGATGATAGCGCCTTTAATAATTTGCTGCCAGTAAGGGCCTACCCCGATGAAGGTCAGACCGTAATTGATGACCGTAAAGATCAATACCCCGGCCATGACGCCAGGAACAGTACCGATTCCGCCTGTTGTTGATACGCCGCCAACGACACAGGCAGCGATCGCATCAAGCTCGTACATATTCCCGTAGTTATTCGTTGCCCCGCCGGTTCTAGCGGCTTCCAGCACGCCAGCAGTGCCATACAAAGCGCCTGCGATCGAATAAATAAGGATTAGCGTCAGCACTACATTTATCCCGGATACTTTTGCAGCTTGCATATTTCCGCCAATCGCATACATATTTTTACCCAACCGGGTCTTGTTGAACAGAACCCACACAATAAAACAGATAGCAACCGCAAAAATAACGATGTAGGGCAAGGATAAGTCTCCTTTACCGAAGCTGCCTGATCCAAGCGTCGTAAAATCGTCGCGAAGTCCGCCGATCGGCTGTGAATTATTCGGCTCCGTATCGAAATACAAAGAGTTGATCCCGTATATTGCCACCATCGTTCCCAAAGTAGCAATAAAAGGAGGAACCTTGAACTTGGAGACGATGACTCCATTAATCAAGCCAAAGATAACGCCTACAAATATCGCGATCAGGATCGGGATGAACAGCCAGAGCTGCGGAAGATCAGGGAAGAAGCGACGTGCATAATCCGGCTCCTGCAGCATCGAAGCCGATATGACCGCAGTCAAACCGACCATCCGTCCCGCCGACAGATCGGTCCCGCCCGTAATCAGAATGAAGGCGACACCTAACGCGATAATGACCCGGGTCGAAGATTGAATCAGAATATCGCGGAGCGTGTTAAAACCGATAAAATGGGGGTCATAAACGGCAATTGCGATCACCAGTACAACCAGTACAATATAGATCGCGTTCTCTGTTATAAAGCTCTGAGTTTTCTTGATATTCATTCCTATTCTCTCCTTCTCGGACTCTAATGCTGAGCGGCTAGTCGCATAATTTCCTCTTCCGAGGCTTCCTGACCATCCAAAATGCCCGTGATCTTCCCCTCCGACATCACCATGATGCGGTCGGACATGCCAAGAAGCTCCGGCATTTCCGATGAGATCATAATGATGCTCTTGCCCTGCTTTGCCAGATCGGCAATGATCGTATAAATCTCATACTTGGCACCAACATCGATTCCTCGCGTCGGTTCATCAAGCAGCAAAATTTCCGGGCTGGTTAACAGCCATCTGGCAAGCAGCACCTTCTGTTGATTGCCCCCGGATAAATTCATAATCAGCGTCTTCGGAGAAGGCGTCTTGGTGCGCAATTTCTCCACTACCTGATTGACCTCATCGCGTTTCTTCCGTTCATTCAGCAGCCCATAGGGCCGAATATATTTGCGCATATTGGCAATCGCCGCGTTCTCATGCACTGACAGTACCGGAAAGATGCCTGTCGTGCGCCTCTCCTCGGTCAACAGCGCCAGCCCATACCGCTTGGCGGCAGCCGGGCTCTTGATGCGTACATGCTTGTCATTGATCCAGATCGATCCGGACTGAATCTCACGCAGGCCAAATAATGCCTCGATGAGTTCCGTCCGCTGCGCTCCCACTAATCCGCCAATTCCGAGGATCTCTCCTTTTCGCAGCTCAAAGGAAACATTGTTGAAGGATTTAGGGTGAATAGAGGTTAGCCCTTCCACCTTAAGCACAACCCCGTTCGGAACATTATGCCGCTGCGGAAAACGCTGCGTCAGGTCACGACCTACCATTTTGGAAATAATCAGGTCGGTCGTCAGCTCTGCCGCAGGCCAGGTGCCTATTTTTTTGCCATCGCGCATAATGGTGACTTCATCGGAAATCCTCAAAATTTCCTCCATCTTGTGGGAGATATATATAATCGATACGCCTCTGCTCTTTAACTCCTGAATAATCTTAAATAAATGCTCCACCTCAACGCTGGTTAAAGATGATGTTGGTTCGTCCATGACGATAATTCTGGAATGAAAGGAGACGGCCTTAGCTATTTCAATGGACTGAATTTGCGAGACAGACAGCTTCCCCACGATCGTATCCGGTTTAATAGGGATATCCAGTTGCTCGAACAATTCTTCGGTATTCCGGTACATTTTTGTATGGTCTATAAACCGCAAGGGCCAGAATCCCTTGGATGGGAAGCGCCCAAGCCAAATATTCTCCATCACACTGCGGAACGGCACCGGATGAAGTTCCTGATGGATCATCGAGATGCCCATTTCAAGTGCGTCACGCGAATGATTAATGTCTACCTTCTGCCCGTCCAAATAAATTTCGCCTTCATCCGCCTTGTAGATGCCGAACAGGCATTTCATTAAGGTTGACTTTCCTGCCCCGTTCTCTCCCATCAGCGCATGAACCGTTCCCGGCCTGACCTGCAAGCTAACGTTATCGAGCGCTTTGACACCGGGAAATTCCTTGGATATCCGTTTCAATTCAAGTAGATACTGCTGATTTGTCATTATGTCAGCCTCCTATTTTACTGTTCCGCATAGAGGCGCAGCTAGGTTTTTCGAGCATTCTGCTTGCTAAATATGAAAGGTTCGCACCTTTCGGCTACGAACCTTCCAAGAATCGCGAGACAGACGATTGCCAATCAAGCCGCTTATTTGAAATTTGCTGCGTTTTCTTTTGTCACCTTTTGATAAGGAATCCAGACATACTGATTGTCCGTAATTTCATAACCTACGCTATCCAGATTAACTTCTTGGCCCTGGGCCAAGAGCGAAGCGATCTTAATCGAAGCTTTACCTTGGTTCTCCGCATCGTTTAGCACCGTGCCAAGCAATGTACCTTGCTCCAAGGCCTGAATTGCAGGAGCCGTCGCATCTACGCCGACAACCGGCATATATTTATCCCCATTGAAATAACCCGCTGCCTTCAAGGCTTCAATTGCCCCTAATGCCATATCATCATTGTTGGCGAATACCGCTTCGATACTGTCGCCTTTGGCCGCCAGGAAGGCCGCCATCTTCTCCTGGCCTTTGACCCGATCCCACATCGCCGTATCCTCTTGCAATTTCTCAACCTTGATTCCCGCATCCTCCAAAGCCTGAATGGAATACTGCGTACGAAGCTCAGCATCCTGATGCCCCGGTTCACCTTTTAACATGACGTATTGCAGGACCCCATCGCCATTCTTATCGGCTTCAGGATGAGACTTCCAATAATCCGCGATGATTTGCCCGGACAATGTTCCCGATTCCTCGGCTCTTGCGCCTACATAATAAACCTTATCCCATTTCTTCATATCCTCCGGAAGAGGCTCGCGATTCAAGAACACAACCGGAACATCCTTGCCTTTGGCCTTATCGATAATGACACCTGCCGCAGTACGATCCACCGGATTCACGATCAGCGCTTTGGTCTTCTTCGTCAGGAACAAATCAATCTTATCATTCTGCGTCGGCTGTGAGTTCTGACTGTCGACAATATCAACCTGAGCGATGCCTTTGGCATTCTTCTCGATCGCATTGCGCACTCCTGTCATAAAGGTATCATCGAACTTGTAGATGGCTACGCCGACCTTCGGCGTATCTCCGCTGCCGCTTCCCCCGCCGGAGCCGCTGTTGCAGCCAGCCATTACTGCTCCGAGCAGTGCGAATCCGAGCATGACGGACATCATTTTTTTCATGCCTATTGACCTCCTTGTTGAGCTTCCTTATATGAATACGTTTACATTATGCTGGATTAAGCGGCACTTTCGAATTAAGAAAACTGCGCTTTTATATCAAAATTCTAATGACTTCAGGACGACCTCTATTTTACAAAAGGAAACATCAGCTTCTGATTTTCCGGCCAGAGCATATTATCGAGATCAATCAATTTCACATCCGTGGGAATTTTGTCGCTAAGCTTGGCGCCGTGTGCCGCCTGTACTGCAGCATATACCGCCATATAGCCATTATTAAACGGATTTTGCACCACCATCGCCTGGATCGTCCCATCCTGCAGCAGCTCCAGCATTTCGGACGGATTATCGAAGGCGATCATATTTACAATGCCGCTATACCCCATATCCTCCACGGCTAATCCCGCACCGATCGAGGATTCCGCGCTAAGCGAGACGATCCCGTTCAATCTTGGATGGAGCTGAAGCATTTTACGGGTAAGATCATACGCCAAGGTCTCATCCGAACCGCTGTAGACGATATCCATGACCTGAATTTCAGGGAAGCGGGCCATATAGTCGAGGAAGCCTTCTTCCCGTTCATCGGTACTGCGCGCTCCCTTCACAAAATTAATGATGCCGATCTCCCCTCGCCCCCCCGTTAATTCGCTAAGGCGTTTGGCCGCTGCTTGTCCGGCTTCATAATTGTTCGTCCCGACATAAGTTTTTACTTTCGTCGAAGCGACCTCCGAATCCATAGAAATGACAGGAATATTATAATAGGACGTCTGATCCGTCACCTGTCCCAGCGCCTCATAATCGCTAGCGGCCAACACAATCGCATCCGGCCTTCGAACAATGGACTCCTGCATCAGCTCGATTTGCTGCCTGTAATCGTTTTCCTGAGTTGGGGCCAAAAAATTCAGCTCTACATTATACTCCTTGGCTGCCACCTCGGCACCCATACGTATCGTGTTCCAGTAATCCCCGCGATCCATCTTGACGATCATATCAATCGTTAACGGTTTATCGCTTCCAGGGGTACTCCCTGTAGGCGCACAGGACGCAAGCGCCAGCAGACTAAGGGCCAGCGCCAGCCCCTTCAGCAAGCTATTTCCCGATCTCATTTTCTTCCCCCTCAACCTGACCTGGAGCGCGATGTACCGGAAGTGTCACCGTGACCGTAGTCCCTTCCTCAGGCTCACTCTCGTAATGCAGTCCATAAGGATGTCCATAGTAGAGCTGAATTCGCTCCTGCACATTGTACACGCCCACTCCGGAACCGCTCTCGCTGCGGATATCACCTGTTAACAGCTTGGCGAGCCGCGCTTGTGTCATTCCGATGCCATTATCACGAATAATGAATTGAAGCCACTCGCCTTGCAATTGCGCTTTGATCTCGATCATTCCGTCCTCCACCGAGTTCTCAATTCCATGATGAATCGCATTCTCGACGAGCGGCTGCAGAATCAGCTTCAAGGTTAGGCAATCCATCACCTCTTCTTCGGCTTCGATAACATAATGAAACTTATTCTTAAATCGTATCGATTGAATAATCAAATAATGCCTGATATGCTCCAGCTCATCCTTGACTGTAATGATCGGCTTGCCCTTGCTTAAGCTAAGGCGAAAGAAGCGGGACAGTGAGGTAATGGTTGTTACTACCTCTTGATTGCGACCCATTTCAGCCATTCTTGTAATCGAATTCAACGTATTGTACAGAAAATGAGGGTTAATCTGCGATTGCAGCACATCGAATTCGCTCTTGCGCTTTGCTTCCTGCTCCCGGATAATCTGATCCATCAACTCACGAATCCGGCGCAACATCAGATTGAAGCGCTTTGACAGCTGCTCGACCTCATAGACTCCGCTTACGGAAATTTGCGGTGTGAAATCACCTTTCTCCACCCGCTTGACGGACTGCTCCAGACGCCGGATCGGTTTGGATATCGTCGCCGAGACATAGATGTTAATGATCAGGATAATCAAAATTGAGACAAGTAAGAATTGGTATAAAAAGTCCGCTAGTTCCTTCTTCGTGCCCAAGAACTCATCTGCATAAGCGACGCCTATGATTTTCCAGCCTGCGGTTTTGACCGTCTGAATGGTAATGATTCGCTGCTCCCCATTTTGTTCATCCAGATAACTGCCGTACTTGTAATTCAGCACTGGTTCCAAATTCTCATATTTCAAACCGGCATAGATGAGCTGCTGCTGAGGATGATAGACGATATTGCCGATGCCATCGATGATATAGACGTAACCGTTCTTCCCCAGGCTCACGCGCTGGCTTAGTTGATCGATCGTCCGGAAATTGAAATCGATAACTAGAATTCCGTGCTTGACTCCCGATTCATCCTTGTAATCTATCATTTTACTCATCGAGACGACCCAGCGGTAATCGTTCTTGAACAGGTTCTGAATATGCGGAGGCGTAAATTGCAGCGTGCCCGGAGCGAGAAGCGCTGATTCGAACCACGCTTGCTTTGTCAGTCGTGTATTTTTGCGCATCGGCTGCGCCGGGACGCTGTTCACCAACACCCCGTCTGTCGTAAACAGCGCAATAGAGACGAGATCCTCCCGTGTACTCAATATCGTCTCCATCTGTTCTCCCAGTTGCTGATTCGAAGATACCTCAGAAACTTGATCGATTTTGTTCTGAGTTACTTCAAAAATGTCCTGCATTCCGCTGACATATAGTTCCAAATTTGAATTCACCTGCTCCACGATCTGCTTCAGGTTCAGGTAGGCATTCTCCTCAGCAACGTTAGAGAAGCGATTGAACAGCATTAGACTTGCCAGCACAACAACGAGCACTGTCACGATAATGGAAGAAGCCGAGAGCAGGACTTGGATGTTATGCAGGTGGAAGCCTCGCAAAAAGCGTGTCATTGCACGCCGCCAGGACTTCATACGATCTTGGCCCCATTCCGGTATTCTTTAGGAGACAGACCGTATTTCTTGCGAAAACAGAAGCTGAAATAATTCGGGTCCGAAAATCCCACCAGCTCGGCGATCTCAAATGATTTTTTGTCCGTGGAGGCCAGCAGATTTTTGGCCGCCTCCATGCGTACATTCTGCAAGTAATTCACAAAAGTAAGCTTCGTCTCTCGTTTGAAAATATTACTGAAATACCCTGAGCTAATATGTAAACAGGCGCAAACTTTATTAATCGAAATGTCCGGATCACAGTAATGGTCCATAATATATGCTTTGGCTTGATCCACGAGCAGGTTATAGCTGGTCTGCCTTTGACTCGATATCATCCGCTTCAGCTTCATACATATATCGATGAACCACCCCCGGGCCTCATCAGCTTGCGTGAATCTGAAGATCTGACTGATAAATCCCCCGCCTTCTCCAAATAATCTTTCAAAATCAATATGTATATCATTTGCCGCCTTGATCACCGCGGTCAATATGACCAATAGACGCAGTTGAAAATCCTGAAGGGATTTCCGACAGTCCAAAAGATTTCTGAACAGCTGCTCCAGCAGCAGTCCCAGCTCCTCATCACTGCCAAACTTCAAGCAGCGTATTAATTCCTGTTCCTTCAATTCATCGAATTCAAACACTTTCTCTTCAGGAGCTTCCACATCACCGATATAAATTATCTTATTCCCGCCGAGCACAAGACGATAATCGAGCGCATGTATGGCTTCTTTATAAGAGTAGTAACAATTAGACAAGGACGTGCAGGCCGTCCCGACCCCAATCGTCGTGCAGAGCTTAAGGTATCTCTCAATACTGAATCTCATTTCTTCCAATAGATTCAATGTTATGTCGATAACTCGATCAGGATTTGGATCGTCATATACACTTAACAGCACAACATCATCATGATAAATAAACGCCTGATCGCGAGGATGCTCACGGATGATCTCGTCAACAATGTTCAGTACCGCAAACAACTCTAACTGCTGGTCATCGGTATCACGCGGCAGGATCGATTCCACCGCAGCCTGTTCATCCACACCACCTGCCCGATCCAAGCGAACCGTTGGGTCAAGCCGGATAATCGAGACGACGTACATTTGCCCTTCCAACTGCAGAGCATAACTCCGACATTTGTCTGCAATCTCTTGCTCGGATAGCGGTCTGGATACTAGAGAAGATAAGAACAACCGCTGCAATACAGGCAAATTGCGATGATAGTATTCGGTTAATGTCTGGATGTTCTTCCGCATCTTCAGCTCTTCATCAATTTCCATTTTGACCTTCCAAAGTATATCCGCAAGCTCCTCCGAAGAGAACGGCTTCAGCACATACTCGGTGACATCCAGCCGGATAGCCTGTTTAGCATAGTCAAATTGCTCATAGCCTGTCAGAATAATTACTTTAATGGTAGGATGCACCTGCCGAATCCATTCCGTTAACTGCAATCCATCCATAAAAGGCATCTGGATATCCGTAACGACAACGTCAGGCATATGCTTATCTATCATTTCAGCAGCTTCTCTACCATTTTCAGCTGTGTCAACAACCTTATACCCGATACTCTCCCAATCAATGAGCTCCAATAATCCCTCCCTTACATCGACTTCATCATCAGCCAAGATTAACTTATACATGTAATCTCCCGCTTTCTCTTTATATAGAGGTAATACTTGATTGCCATCGATTTTATCGTACTCACCCATAAAAGTAAATTAGTGGATTCCTTATTCAATTACGACCTTAGTCTAGTTTTAATTTCCGTCTCCGGACTATTTCGCTATTCCCCGGAAACGATTACCATGGTAATATCAAATGGATACATCATTTGTAAATAGCTAACTAATTAAATAGAAAATGGCGGTTGAAAAATGATGAATAACACGAAGCAAATCTACATCTTACTAAGCAATCCGAAAACCATTGTGACGAAAATGATCGGTATATATACGAAAGCCCCTTATAATCACGCTTCCATAGCTTTTGATCCGGAATTAAGAGAAATGTACAGTTTCGGGAGGAAGCATCCCCTGATTCCGCTTATTGGCGGATTCGTGAAGGAAGATATATATTCAGGGATCTTTGAGCGGGCAACATGTGCGGTGTATAGCTGCACGGTTAGTGAAGCTACTTATATCAAAATGAGAAACTTCGTGCGCCAGTTCGAGGAGAACAGTGAACTGTACAGCTACAATTTTCTTGGTATTCTGGGCGTCATCCTGAATATAGAGTTTGGCGGGGAGAATTCCTATTTCTGCTCCCAATTCGTCAGTGCTGTCTTTGAGAGAGCGGGACTGCAGCTATGCAATAAATCGGCCGCGCTAACAACGCCGGATGATCTGTCTACCTGCTCCATGCTGAAACTGGTTTTTCGCGGCTCCCTGGTCTCTTACAGGAAAAGCTACTATGAGTACCTGGATGAGTCAGCCATGGAGGCGACGCATCTATATATGGCGAACTGACAGCCTGCTTCATCATCAAGAATGACAAATAACCCGGCTCTCCGAATAGGGAGCCGGGTTTACATTTCATTATCTTCATGGATTTCTATGCTAATGTTTTGCTAAGTCTACGATGTCCGGTACAAGTGAAGCCCATGCGCTCGTAGAATGATTTGGCAGACAAGCTATTCTCGCCTGCTACAGATAAGAACAATTGCGAACTCCCGCGCTCTTTGCTCCAGGATTCCGCTTCAGACATAAGCCGTTTACCGATGCCATTGCTTCGATGATCCTCATCTACAATCATAGCGATGATCTGGGTAATAGGTCGGTTCATATCATGCGTCTGATACTGCTTCAGGAAGATGGTACCGCGTACCACTCCATCCACCTCGGCTACCAAGCTATGATGCTGTTGATTATCCTCCAACATGCGAAGGCGCTCTTTAAGCACGCTGAACGTTGTTGGATAACGAAGCTGTCGCATCAGAGGAAGCAAATGATGGACATCATCACAGCAACCCTTCCGAATAACTAACGCAGGAGCACTCACCTGACTACTCAATTTGACCATACCACCTTTAATGTACTTGCCGCTTGTTTGGCGCGGCTGCGGGCCGTTTCAACATCCTCTGCTGCACTCAGGGCTACAGCCATCCGTCTTCCCGGCTTGCTGAGCGGTTTACCGAACATTCGAACCTGGGTTCTCGGTAATGCCAATGCTTCTTCCATTCCTGCGATCTGGAATTCTTCGCCTTCGCGATCTGCCTTTAAAGTAGCTGAAGCGCCCGGCGTCAGTAGTTGAACCGAAGGAATCGGAAGACCTAGAATTGCTCTTACGTGAAGCGCGAATTCTGACAAATCCTGCGTAACCATCGTCACCATTCCCGTATCATGGGGTCTTGGCGACACTTCGCTGAAAATAATGCCATGATCCGTCACAAATAATTCTACACCAAATAGCCCATATCCGCCAAGCGCATCTGTAATTTTTTGTGCAATTTGCTGCGCTTCCTTGAGCTGTTCTTCGTTCAGGAAATGAGGCTGCCACGATTCGACATAATCCCCATCCTTCTGGATATGGCCAATGGGCGGACAAAATATCGTCCCAGATACCGAGCGGACGGTTAACATCGTAATCTCGCTCGTAAAAGGCACAAATGCTTCTACGATGACTCTCATCTTCTTAGCCCGAGCGCCTTCAAGGGCCATATTCCAGCATATCTCGACATCCTCTGCCTTACGGCAGACGCTCTGTCCTTTGCCGGATGAGCTCATTAACGGTTTGATTACGCAGGGCACACCAATCTCGCCAACAGCTGTTTGCAACTGCTCCAGACTGTCAGCGAACAAATATTTCGCCGTAGGTAATCCAAGCTCCTCGGATGCCAATCTGCGTATTCCTTCACGATCCATCGTCAACAGAGCTGCTTTGGCAGTAGGAATGACCTTATATCCTTGCTGCTCGAGTTCCACCAGCACGGGTGTTGCAATCGCTTCAATCTCCGGGACAATCAGATCCGGAGCAACTTGAACGATTAATGACCTAAGCGCTTCTCCATCCAACATATCAAGCACATAGGATTCCTGAGCAACACCCATGGCCGGTGCATCCTCATATCTGTCAACGACAATCGTACGGATACCTAGACGCTGCGCCTCAATGACTACTTCTTTGCCCAATTCTCCTCCGCCAAGGAGCATGATGCTCTTGGCATATTTAGACACTGGAGCACCCCACATGAGTCGAGAATCCCCCCTGAAAATATGAAAATATATTACTGATTCTATTTTCAGGTTTTCCAGCCTATAATGCAATAGTCAGATCGACATTCTAGATCTCTTTTTCGAATAAGTTCGACAAATTTCTACATATAGCGGAATTGGGCTTCAACCAATCCACAATAAATCCCCTTGTGTTCCATTAATTGTTCGTGGTTGCCCATCTCTTTAATCTCGCCATGATCAAGTACGATAATCTTATCCGCGCTGCGGATCGTCGACAGACGGTGTGCCACCATAAAGGAAGTTCTACCTTTCAGCAGCACCTTCAATGCATTCTGAATTTTCACTTCTGTCTCCGTATCGATGCTCGCCGTAGCTTCATCAAGAATGAGGATACGCGGGTCAGCTAGCAGAGCCCGGGCGAAGGATAGCAACTGGCGTTGTCCCATTGACAAGGCATTGCCTCGCTCCTCAACCTCTGTGTCATAGCCCTTAGGCAGCTTCGTAATGAAGTCATGAGCGTCAACCGCCTTGGCTGCCGCTTCAATCTCCTCGTCCGTTGCATCCAGTCGGCCGAAGCGAATATTATCGCGAATCGTACCGGAGAAGATGAACGTATCCTGAAGCACGATCCCGATCTGCTTGCGCAGGCTCTCTACCTTCACATCGCGGATATCATGGCCATCGATCAGAATCTGGCCTTGATTGATATCATAAAACCGGCTGAGCAGATTAATGATCGTACTCTTACCTGAACCGGTGTGACCAACCAAGGCGATCGATTGGCCCGGCTCCGCGTCCAGATCGATTCCTTTGAGGGCCTGACGCCCCTTCTCATATTCGAACACGACATGTTTGAATCGAACATCGCCTTGAATCGTTGGAAGCTCCATTGCTCCAGGCTTGTCGGCAATGTTAGGCTCCTCATCCATAAATTCAAAGATCCGTTCCGAGGAGGCCATTGCCACGAGCAGCTGATTATACATCTGCCCCATACGGTTAATCGGCTCCCAGAAGTTGCCCACATAGTTGCTGAACGCAACGAGCAGACCGATTGTCAATTGACCCTGCTGGATCAAATAGACGCCAAGGATGAACAAAATGAATGTACCCACCCCACCGGTAATATCGATGAGCGGGCCGAACATCTGGTTCATGGCCGAAGCCTTATCCCATGATTTCTTGCTATCGGCATTCATTACATCAAAGTAGTGAATATTCTCATGCTCTTGCGTATAAGCCTGCGTTACTCGAATCCCTTGAATCGACTCATTCAAGTGCGAATTGATACGCGAGTTCTTCATCCGTACTTCCTGCCAGGCAATCCGAATTCTGCGGCGCAGCCGGGTCGAGATAAGGAACATGATCGGCACGGTAATCATCACGGCCAGACCAAGCTTCCAGTTGATCAACAGCAGGATGACAACGATCCCCGCTAGTTGAACACAGTCGATCATCAGGTTGACGACCCCGTTGGTAAACAGATCCTGCAAGGAGTTAACGTCATTGGTAACGCGGACCAGCACAGAGCCTGCAGGTCGTTTGTCATAGAAATTGAACGACAGCTTTTGGATGTGACGGAACAGGTCGGAACGCAGGTCATAAATAACCCTCTGTCCGATCACATTCGTATACTTAATCCGGTAGACCCCGGTTACCCATTGAATGATGTACAAAACGACCACCAAAGCGGACAAAATGTATAATAGCGTTAAGCTGGTTGAGCCATTTTCGGGGGCAATCGCTTTATCGATTGCCAGACTCGTTAAGAACGGTACCGTCAGCTTCGTGATTGTTCCAAGCACCGTCATCAGAATGACCGGCGGAAGCATTTTCCGGGCGTAAGGCTTCATATAGCCAAATAAGCGACGGAACTGCTGCCAATCAAATGCTTTATCAATAATCTCATCGTCTTGATATACAAAGCGATCCTCAATCTTCGTCTTGACCTTGCCCTTTTGCGGTGGCTTTTGTTGCCAAGTCTGTGCCTCTGTATTCATGGGTTATGCCTCCCCTCTCTTCGCACGCGCATCTTGTTTGGCCAAATGATCGGCATATTGAATACGATAGACATCCTGATAAGGTCCTGGTATCTGTATCAACTCATCATGCGTTCCTCGCTGAGCGACACGGCCTTCATCCAATACAAGAATCTCATCGGCATGTCGAAGCGAGGAAATACGGTGAGCGATAATAAAGGTCGTACGCCCGCGCATAACCTCCTGGAATCCGGCCTGAATCTCCTGCTCGGTCTCCATATCGACCGCACTGGTCGCATCGTCCAGGATAAGAATCTTCGGGTTCTTCAGCAGCGCCCGTGCAATCGCAATCCGCTGCTTCTGACCGCCCGATAGCCCCATTCCTCTCTCCCCAACAACCGTATCATAGCCATCCGGCAATTCCATAATAAATTCATGAGCCTTGGCCAACTGAGATACACGAATTACTTCTTCCATGGAAACATCATTCATCCCGTAGCAGATATTATTGCGAATACTGGATGAGAACAGGAAAGTCTCCTGGAATACCGTGGAGATCTGACGGCGCAGACTCTGTACACTAACGGTCCGGATATCCTGCCCATCCAGCTTAATGCTTCCTTCATTCACATCATAGGCACGCATCAACAGCTGTATAATCGTCGATTTGCCGGAACCCGTTCCGCCAAGGAAACCGATTACTTTGCCTGGCGAGGCCTCGAAGCTAATATCTTTGACAGCCGGCAGTTTGTTGCCGTAAGCGAAAGTAACATGCTCAAAAGCGACCTCGCCTTTTACATCAGCTGCTGACAGATCGGTCGCGTTCTCGCTATCTTTCACATCAATTTTATGGTTCAGAATTTCAAGCACCCGTTCACCTGAGGCTTTGGACTGTGTATAGTTGTTAATATGGAACCCCAGTCCCCACATCGGGCCGATAATGAACCAGATCAGACTGAAGAATGCGACCAGATCGCCGAGGGTCAACTGGCCTTTAATCACCAGCGTTCCGCCAACGGCCAACAGAACTGCCACGCTGATCGAAGCAAGCAGCTCCATCACCGGGAAGAATTTACTCCACAGTGTCGCTGCAAAGATCTGATTATTCTTATAACGCTCATTCCGATGCGAGAATTTCTCAACTTCATGCGGTTCGCGCGCGAACGCTTTAACAGTACGGACACCGGTAATGTTCTCTTGCACCGCTGTGGTCAGCGAGCTTAGCGCCTGACGCATCTCCTGGAACGCCGGGTGAATTTTCGATTCAAATTTCAAGGCTACTCCTGCCAGGAACGGAATCGTTATCAGCGTGATGAGTGTAAGCTGCCAATGGATCGACATCATTACAGCCATCCCAAAGGTGACCATCAGCACCAAGTTCAGCAATTGAGCAAAGCCGAAGCCGACAAAGTTTCGAATCGCTTCGAGGTCGCCGGTAAGCCGCGACATCAGATCGCCTGTCTTCGCGCGGTCATAATATCGGAAGGACAGAAATTGCAGCTTCTCATAACAGGCATTGCGCAGCCGATAGGCGAGATAGTTGCCCAATCGACCGCCGAAGAAGCCGTGCAGAAACTGCATAAATGCTTTGACCACCACTATAGATAAAGCGGTCAGAGCGATGCCCACAACCAGATTATATTGTTGTTGTCTGATGACATCGTCAATCAGCTTCCTTAGCAGAAGCGGATATACCAGGCCCAGCCCGGTTGTAGCTGCCAGACACAGTATAGATAATATTAAATAGTAACGCCGCTCACGATAATAAACCGAGAGTTGCTTCAGAACCTCCATGTCATTACCTCCAGCAACTTAGGACTTCTTGTAAAAGATAGTGAAAATCCGCCTAAGTCTTTAGCCCATTTGAAATTTTTTTGATCTAGCTGTTGTTCAAAGAGTTCTCTTTAGTGAACCCTCTGTTCTCTCTTTGGTTTCTGTCAATTCTTTCTCTACATTTCGCTCATGGCTTCCGACAGTTGTCTTCTCTTACATCGGCTATTACTGTTTGAGTTCTTCAGCCAAGACGCGCAAATCGGCTGTAATTTGCAGCCAGGTCTCAGCCCCTTCGCCTTCTCCCTCAGACAGACTAGCCAGTCCTTGCTCCCATTCCTCCCATTGCAAGTTAAATCTTGCCGTTAATTCAGCAAACTTTTGAACCATTTCCAGACAGTAATAATCGCTTAATCTTGCCTCGATTCTGTCTACAGCCTCCTTTAATACGCCTGACAAAGGTTCCTCGACCGCTTCACGCAGCCGTTTTCTTCCTCCACCCTCAAAGAAGGATTTTGGATTTTTAAAATAAGGCCAGTATTCGGCCGTATTTAATTGAAGTTCGAGCTCTGCCTCAAGTACCTCGGGCATGCTCCAGGCAGACAACTCTCCGCTGCTTAATGCCGGGCTTAGCGTCAATCGCTGCTGCAATTGCTGAATCCAATGTTCACCGGCCTCATTTAACCAGGTGATGCAGCGGTTCTCCATCCGCAAGCAGGTCACTTGAAGCTCACGCTGCAGCTCGATCGCCAGCGAAGACAGCCATTCATGCATCGACGCCGCAAATTTGCGCTTCATATCGCCGCCATCGTCCTGCAGCAGCACCGGATGAAAGTACTCCGTGAACAAATCTCCGGCAAGAAGGCGCAATCTTTGCCGCACATGATAGAGCAGCTCAGACACTTCCTGGCGAACCTCGGAGGATTTATCTTCCGCCGCAAGTTCACCCGTTTGCTGCTGGAAAGCCTGCTTATCCTGCTGTAAGTTGTTCTGCTGCAGTTGCCTTGCCTCCTGGCCTTGTGCCAGGGTGGCGGCCCATTGATCGGCCTGGCGGATTATCTGCTTCAGCTCACGCTTTGCGCTCTGAACAGCCAGCCCCGCCAGATCATTTCCCAAAAAATGAAAGAATACGCTCTCAAATTCCACAAATCCCGAGCTGGCCAATTGCTGGTCATCTCCCATGCCCTTGGCGGTAAGCGCCTGCAGGCCGGAAACCGGATAAATCTGCGGCGCTTCTACACCGGCACTGCGCAAGCCGTCCTCGACATGCTCCACCACCGAAGCGAGCTCAGAGGACGTCGCTGCGAGATCGGCAGCGTTGATGATAAAGTACATTTTATCGAGCGCGAAGCTGCCCTTGACCCGGCCTAAATAAGCCAGAAACTGCCGGTCAGCCCGCGAGAATGCATGATTGTAATACGTTACATAGATCAAGGCATCACAGTTCTTCATATATTGAAAGGTTACGCCAGTATGACGGGCATGAATGGAATCTGCACCAGGCGTATCCACAATAACGATTCCCTGCTCGGTCAGCGGGCAGTAATAATAGAGATCCATCCGCTCTACGAAGCAGGCTTTGCTCTCTACCGAAACATAGGAAGCAAATTGAGCAAGATCGGCAATCTCAGAGGTGCCCAGCTTGGAGAAGCTGTCTCCCCAGCCTGCCGCAGCCGCCTTCAGGAAGCTGTAATGGGCACGCCCTGTTGCCGGAACATCAATCGCCCGCAGCTTATCGACCTCTGCCATCCAGGTACGCTCTTTCCACGTGCCCAGCTGCAACGCCTCAAAGGAATAAGCAATATCCTGCCGCATCGCCTCTTGCGTCTTAAACATGACCTTGCCTGTTCCATGCTCCATCCCGTCCTCTGGCGCGAGGATGCGATTGATCGCCGCAGTCGTCGGATGCGGCGATACGGGCAGGACGGAGGCGCCAAGCAAGGCGTTGGCGAACGACGATTTGCCGGCGCTGAACGCTCCGAACAGCGCCACCGTGAAGCGGCCGTGCGCGAGCCCTGCGGCGCGGCTGCGCAGCTCCCGTACCCTTGAGCCGAAGGCCGGGTACGGGGAGAGCTTGGCGGCGGCGCCTTCCAGCACCGCCGCTGCCTGTGTCAACCGCTGCAGGCCAAGGGCCGCAGCGGGAGCTGCCGCCGGCGCGGCCGAGGGCGCGCCAGGCGGTGCTGGCGGCACCGCCGCAAGCTGCCCCGCTAGCGCGGGCAGCTCCTGGTCCCTCACCTCCGGCAGAATGCCCGGAGGGAGGGACGGGGCCGCACCGCACAGCGCCATGAGCTGTGCGGTTCGCTCGCCTGCGGCGCTGCGCAACGCGGCAAGCTGCGCCGCGGCGGCGGATCGCGCCAGCAGCGTCTCGCGCTGCGCGGCCAGGCTCTGCCGCGCCTCAGCCAGGCGCGGCGCCAGCTCCGCCAGCAGCCCTTCGGCTATGCTCAGGGCGGCTCGTTTGTAGCGGCCGGCGATTCCGGCCGCCACCTCGGTAGCGTATCGCAGCGTGTACTCGCCAGAGAGCATTGCCCCCTCCTTGATCGGCTCCGTGATCCATGACTCTTCCAGCTGCGGCAGACGCTCGCCGAGCTGCTGCTCCCACCTTGCATCCCAGGCATCGAACCCCCGGCCCAGTTTGCGAAGCAAATCGCGCACATGCCAGTCCACCTGCGCAGCCGCCTGTTCCCCAAGCTTCGCCAGGAAGAATTGCTTGCGCCGTTCCTGCTCACGCTGCGTCTTGCCGCGGTGGAACAGGAATCCGGTCTTGAATTCCGGACGGCGGCTCTCCAGATAAGCTTCTGCCGCGGCTCGTAAGGACGGATTCATAATATAAGAATTATTCAACAGAGAATCAAGCTCTGCTACCCATTTCGTGTAGGCAATCTGTTCATCATAGCGTTCTGCATCCTGTTCAAACGCTGATAGTTCATCTGCGATAAACTGCATGGCCGCCTCTCCGCCGACAAGCTCCAGCAGCTCCTGCTCCCGTTCTTCTCCCTCGGCTTTGGCACGCGCAATGAACTGCTCCGCGCCATAACGGATCGAACAGTTAATGCTATACTCAAGCAGTTCTGTACGGCTATGCTGCAAATGAACGATCGTCTCCGTAAGCCGCTCAAGCATGTTTAACGGATGCCCAAGCTCCTTAAGCGAGATATGGAATACACCGGCTGGCACAATCCCCCATAGCTCAAAGGCCTGCTCGACAGACTTGCGATAATCGGCAAAGGTCAGTTCATTCTCCCGATGCTTATCGATCTGATTCACTACCAAATACAGCGGTTTGCCCCAATCCGCCAGGCGTCTGGCAAAAGAAAGATTGCTCTCAGAGAGCACATGGTTATAGTCCATGACATAAAATACTACATCCGCCAAATGCAGCGCGGAATTCGTAGCTACCATATGTGCAGCTTCCCCTGAATCGACGCCGGGAGTATCAAGCAGCACGCCTCTATTCTCAAGCAGCTGGATCTCATCCCAAATTTCAATCATTGCATATGTATTTCCGTCACGACAATATTTGTCCAACTCAGTCGGAGCAAGGGTAATAAACTCCTTATTACTACCGGCTTCACTCTCGACCTTGGTTAGCCTGACCTGCGGAGCTCCGTTTCGCAGCGCAGCGATATTCGCCGTCGTCGGAATTGGTCCGGATGACAGCACCTGCTTCCCGCAGAGCATATTGATCAAGCTCGATTTACCAGCAGAGAAATGGCCGCAAAAAGCCAGGGTCAACTCATCGGCTGCCAGCTTATGCAGGAGATCTTCGATTTCTCCGGATGCTACTCCATCAGCTTGGCTCTTGTACCATTCACCAAGTCGGACAAGGCGATTGCTCAGGTTGCTGCCTTGTCTATCTGTAATCGTTTCCATTGAAATAATTCTCCTTATAGTGGGTAGTTCAAAAAATCCCTTTTATTCACGAAGTCAATCAAGGAGTACCGGACTTTTTGAGCAAATTTATTAAACGGGACAGTTCAATTTGACTCTATCCCTTTCGAAATACATACATTTTACCCTACATGTTCATCACATGGAAGCCTTCATTTGCAATCAATCGAATTTATGTATGATTTCCTTCTTTTATCTATATAAATTGAAACGATCACATCCTCAACCCAACTTTTCTCGCCTTTTTTACACGTTATATCGCCATTTAACATCGGGACAAAAAAGGCCGAACAGGGAATATCTCACCCGCTCAGCCATCACGCATTCTATTATATAGGTAACTTTACAGCAGCTATACAGTAGCGCTCTCTTCTGCGTTCTCAAGCAGATCCGTCTCCGTTGGGATCAGAATTTCGAACACTTTGCCATGTTGGAGAATCATCACACCTTTATGGCGGTCCTTCATCACAACGACTTCCGGCTTCACAGCCATGCGCTCAAGATAATGCGCTGGAACTTCACCGGAATCGCTAACAGTAAGTCCCTCCAGCTCCAATTCATCATTTTCCTTCAGGTTCATTTCCATCACTTGTTCAAATACATCGGAAAATTGCTCAAAGTTGTCAGTATAGACAGAAATACACTTCATCTTGGTTCTCATCCTCACTATCTTAATCTGGTTTCGTCACTTATCTCTATCCTTGCTAAGTTGTGACTTTTTCATACGCTTTTTTCCTTCGCGGCATACATCCAGCAGCGGGCAATCGGCACAAGCCGGATTTTGAGCCTTGCAATGATATCGGCCGAAAAAGATCAGACGATGATGAGTCACGGTCCATTCTTCCTTCGGAACCTGCTTCATCAATTTCTTCTCGACCTCTAGCACGGAATCATTCCAACCAGCCAGTCCAAGCCTCTTGCTGACGCGTTCCACATGCGTGTCCACCGCTATGGCAGGTACGCCAAAAGCATTCGAAATGACAACGTTCGCCGTCTTTCTGCCAACACCAGGCAATTGAACAAGCTTATTATAGTCACTCGGTACTTTGCTATTGTACTGCTCAATCAATATTTTGCACAAGCTCTGAATATGCTTGGCCTTGCTGCGGAACAGACCGATTCGCCGGATGTCCTGCTCCAGCTCCTCAGGCGGGACAGAGACATAATCCTCTGGCGTTTTATATTTCTGAAACAAATCAGCCGTTACTTTATTGACGGTAGCGTCCGTACATTGCGCAGACAACAGAACGGCGATGGTCAGTTCGAACGGATTGCTGTGCTTCAGCTCGCAGTGAGCATCCGGGAACATAACGGCGATACTGTCCAAAATATGACGAACCGCCTCAGCTTTCATCTCTTCACCTGCTTTCCTAAGGTCATTCAGCCGCATTAACGGTTAAAAAACCGTCCTGATCCGGGAAACATCCCGCATCAAGACGGTTCTTCTCACGAAAACGATTATTGTTTTTCGATCTCAATCAACTTGTCGCCATTGAAATACAGAACAATTTTATCATTTTCCTTCAGTGATTGCACGGACAAAGTCGTGTCACCTTGGTGAATATATATATCATCTGTAATCGGGAAGCGATAATTGTTATCCGCCACGCTCGATCTGAGTACGGAAAGCTCCTTGGTCAACGTGTTGTAACGTGACACTTGGCGCTCCATCGAAGTCAATACTTTGACCAGCAGCGTGCCATCCGTGTCCTTGCGAACCTCCACATGATCCGAGGTATTCAGGCTGGAACTGCCGGAGCTTGCAGACCCATTACGGACTACCTTCACGCCGCTGCCCAGTGAAAATGTCTCACTCGTACCATCGAATTTTTTCAATTTCAGTACAGAGCCATCCACTTGGTCCACCTTGCCAAGCGACAATTTCACAACTTGCAGAGAAGTGGCTGTACGCCCGCTGAAGCTAACATTAATGGTCTGGCCTACCTTCAGCTCGTTAACTTTAATCGCGACACCGTTCTCCCCGAACAGGGTCGCCTGGTCAACGTAGAACTCATCAGAAATGCCATTCGCCACAGCTCTGATCCGGCTGTTGGTTACATTCACATTCGAAATCTCGAACTGAACATTTTTCTTGACAGCCAGTGTCTGCAGCGCATCCTGATTGGTGCTCAGAATGGCCGTCACAGGATCTCCTGCTTTCAGATTCGACAGGCTGGCATTGCTAACTCCATAGATGGATACCGATGGAGATGCGCCTTGGTATGGCACTTCAATCTTATTACCATCAGCCTGCAGAATCGTTATACTCTTCTTGGTCGTATCTGTTGATACATAGGTTCCGTCATATTTGTAAATGACCTGCAGGGCAAGCACACGGTCCCCGATGTAAGTCAAATTGATCTTTCTTCCTTCGGTCAACAGAGCTTCTGCCCCGGCAAGCGTTGGTGTAGCGGTATTGTATTCGACCTTAGTCTTCTCATCCAATGTGAACGCATGTACCTTCTTTGCGGAATCGACGACCATCAGAGCTTTGTATTTAGGCTCATATTTAACGACCGATACGGCGCCAACGGATTCGGACTGACGGCCGGTTACTTCGATCTTCGTAACCTGCTCTTCAGGATTGATCGTTAGCTTGACCTTGTCTCCGCCTTTGACGTCAGCGATCAGATCATCAAGCGTTGGCTCAGCAATCCCGTTGATTACGATAAGCGGCTTCTCCACAAGACGTTTGATCTCGTCCTTGCCGTTCGCATTTGTGAAGCTGATCAACGACTTCCCTTCAATGCTAAGAAGCGTGCCTGTGACTGTACGCTCGATACCTTGTGTGACTTCGAGCTTGGTCAGCACATTATTCTTCACTGTGAATTCAACCGCAGCACCCTTTTGCAGTTCGCCAAGGTTGTTCAGCACTTGATCCTGATAGAGAATAATGGTGCTGTCATCGTATTTGAAAGTCTCTTCCGTGCCGGAAGCTTCTCTGATCTTGATCGTCTTCTTGGTCAGATCAAAATCTTCCACGATGCCATTTCCGCTCTTGTTCACGATCGCCGATTTAACCTGTACGATAATCGGCTTCTTCTCCGCCGTGAACGTCTCGCGTTGAATTTCTACCGTACTGTCCGGAGTCAGGTTATCCGGTGCGATTGTATTTCCGTTTTGATCAAGGAACATGGTATTTGCGTCATAAGTATAAGTCACGGAATCATTGTTCACCAATAATAACATCCGGTTACCGCTAAGCACTCTAAGCAGCGTTCCTTCCGTCTTCTCAAGCTGTTGACTGGCATCCCGCACCTCAACATAAGCGGCCGATCCGACTTTATCTACAACGAGCACCTTCGTATACAGCTGTATAGCTGACTTGGATGCTGCCGTTTCTGTATCCTTCGTAAAGTATGCTGAACGGTTATCCAGCTTGAAGGTTCTTGTCGTACCGTTCACAAACAAGGTCAGGCTGTCATCCTTCAACGAAGTAACGATACCTTCATATACGTTGTCATAACCCGGATTCACATGTTCTCCGCCGCGGCTGAAAAAGGTAGCGAGTTGCGCACGAGTCACATTGCCGCGCGGATCGAATTTATTACCTTCAACCCCTTTTGTAAGGTCGAGTTGAACGGCTACATTAACATAGCCGCGAGCCGTTGCCGAGATGCTGCTCTCATCGGCGAAGCCGGTCGAAGTTCCCGCAGCAGCTTTGGCTTCTGCTTCTTTATCCAGGGCACGCACTAGAATTTTCGCGATCCACTCACGGGAAGCTGGCTTCTTGCCCCATTCTTCCTTCTCCCGGATGCTGGTGATTTCCTCAGCCTTGTCGATCAGCTTCTCCTGAAGAGCCAGCTCGACGTACGGTTTGAAGTAATTGCCAACCGCCAATTCCTTAGGCGCATTTTCACCGCTGCCCAGTTTCGAATTCAAATTCATGAAGCGAATCGCCATAGTAATTGCTTCTTGCTGGGTAACGCTGTCTCCCGGACGGAATTTCCCGGCATCGCCGAGAATAATTCCTTCGGAAGCTAATTTATAAATATGCTTCTCCGCCCAGAAGCCGCTCTTTACATCAGTAAATAATTGAATGGAGGAAGTATTTTGCGTTTGCACTTGGGAAGCATCTTCCTGTACTCCATCCGCAAAGGCTGCTGCGCCTCCTCCCAGACATAATGCTGTAGCCAGCACCGTAGATACCGCTCTGTTCATATTCCGTTGAAACTTGCGTTTATATGATGACATTAAATTCTCCCTTTCTACAAAATAATCTCTAGAGGTTGATCAATAAAGCTTCTTTTAATTAGGAAAACCGGCCCTTTGAACTCAACTTCTATAGATTTCTATTCGACAGAAGGTACCCTAGTTCCTCCAATTTTGGCTAATTTCTTGTCAGCGGCTGTTCAAGCTCCACATGACCCATCAGTGTATCCACTTGCTGACCGTCAACGAGCAGCTGGATTGATTTCACTTCAGAGAATTGGAAAAGAGTTTGTTTAAGCGCGTCAAGAGCCATCGCTTCGCCCCCAGCGCCGAGCCTTGCTTCATTCGGCAAAGACAAATCTACAGCAACTTCACCATTTTGCAGTTTGGCAGAGTTGAACACGGCTTTTCCCCACAACGGGAATAGCTTTTGATCCTGCGTGCTTTGCAGAGCTTTTAGCGCCGCCAAATACTTATCCTCATCACTTGTATAGGTGATTTGTTGCTCTACTTTTTGCAATTCAAGCATCTGGTCATCGCTGAAATAAGTCTCGATCTTTGCTGTTTTCTTCTCATTCACCGAGTTTCCCCCAGTTTCCTGGTTAGCTCCATTGCCTGATTGCCCTGAATCTGAATCACCGGCATGACCTTGCCCGTTATTGCTTCCCTGCTCATTATCTGGGCTCTGCGAATCGCTATTTCCATCGGCTCCCACCTGCTCCTGAGTAACACCATTAGATGGGGAAACCTGCGGCTTTTGTCCGCAACCGGTACTCAGGACGAGCAGAAGAACCAGCGTTCCTGATACAATTAGTTTTCTGTTCATCGTCGTAACCTCCTATGCAAGGTAGTTCAAAAAGTCTGAATTTGATCACGAAGCGAATCAAGAAGTGACTCGACATCGAATTTTGAATTCACCCGGTTCTTCCGGTGCTCACGTACCCACTTCGTACGCTCCGCTCCTCATAACCTAGCTTCATCCAACCTTCTCGGTGCTGAAATTCAGTCGTTTTGAACATTTATTTAATCTGGTAGTTCAAAAAGTCCGATTTTGTCTCAAAGCGAATCAAGAAGTGATTCGACATCGAATTTTGAATTCACCCGGTTCTTCCGGTGCTCACGTACCCACTTTGTACGCTCCGCTCCTCATAACCTAGCTTCATCCAACCTTCTCGGTGCTGAAATTCAGTCGTTTTGAACATTTATTTATCTAGGTAGTTCAAAAAGTCCGATCACGATCGAACTTTTTGAACTCAGACTATAAGTAATTCGTATGATTACATGCCGAAATACTCTTTAATTCCTTTTACAATCCCGTTAGCTACACTATCCTGAAATTGCTCCGTATACATCTTGGATTCATCACTGCTATTGCTAAGGAATCCACATTCCAGCAGTACGGCTGGCATCTTCGTTTCCCGGGTTACATGCAGACTTTGCGTTTTGACTTTACGATCTGCGAGCCCGCTGGACTCCAAGAGATACTTATGCATAATATTAGCAAGCTGTGCGCTATCTGAGCGTGTATAATACGTCTCTACGCCTGACGCTGTTGAAGGTCCTGAGTTGCCATGAATAGATATAAAGATATCCGCATTCAGCTTATTAGCAAGATTGGAGCGATCACTCAAGGTCGGATATGTATCGCTATCCCGCGTCATAACCACTTCAATTTGCGATTCCTTCTCAAGCAACGCCTGTACCTTCAGGGCAACAGCCAGGGTAAAGTCTTTCTCATTTTTCTTGGTTATACTGATTGCTCCCGGATCGCTTCCTCCGTGGCCAGCATCAATGATAACTAGCTTCTTACCATTGTCACCGCCCCCCGGGGTAGTTCCCGGAGATGTAGAATCATCAGCATTAAGATCAATAATGACAAGTCCATCATTGTTGTTCACAAGCTTATATTTCTTGGCACTGTCCATATCCATTACAACCCTTACGGTCGAAGGATTGTCGCTAAACAACGAATAGCGTATTCGTGATATCCCCGGATAATCGCTCACTTCCTGTGATCCGTTCTTGTTGCTGTCCAGGTTCTGCCCATTCGCAAAGCTGTCGCTGAAGCGAGCATTCGGAATATCGATCACGATCCGATCCGGGCCATTCATCGTGAACACACTTGGCTTCACATTCTTGTCCACTGCAATCATAAGCTGATTGTTACTAAAGCTAATTCCATTGATGTTGGCCAAATTCTCTACCTGCCCAGGATTGGACGGTTGATTGCCACTGCCGGCGTTTCCACCGCTTCCTGAGCCTGATCCGGAATTTGGAGATACAAGATATGCGGTTTTCGTTTTATTATCCCAACTTACCTCTAGACCCATCTGCTCCCCTACAAAGCGAAGCGGAACGATCACCGTGTCACTCACTAGCTTCGGAGCCATCGGCAGGCTTACGCTATCACCATTGACGATAGCCGTGCTCTGATCCACGACCAGTTTCAATACAGTATCTAATTGCTGTATGGTTACCGTGCGCGTCTTTTTCTCCCAATTGACGTCAAAACCCAGTTCCTCCGAGACGACACGAATTGGAATCATTACATTGCCCTTTAGATTCTGAACCTGACCGTTCGCCGGCAAATTCAGCGTTTTTCCATCCAAGACGATGCTTGTACCACCCGAGGCGGCATGTCCAGTCTGTGGAAGGACTAACATAAACATTACAAAAAACATCAACACACCGAAGCCAATTTTTTTCATCCTTCACCCCTACCATTCAAGTATTTTGACTTATGATGTCGGGCAACTGACAACAGCCCCGGCCACCATCAGACGAAATATTAGACGTCCAAAACTCACAAAAGTTGCGATAATATGCCAATTTTCTTATTTTGCAAAATACAAAAAAATAGTTTCCGAGATTCTCGGAAACTATTGCTATCAGAATTTGGGACGATCATCTAATAATTGGATGGTCTAAGTCAACATGCCCCATCAGCGACTCAAGCTGCTCTCCATCCACCGTCACTTCGATGCTCTCCACCTCATCGAATTGGAACATCGTCTTCTTCAAAGCTTCGATCGCAAGCAATTCTCCACCAGCACCAAGCCTCGCCTCAGGCGGAAGTGTAATATCAATCACGAGCTGCCCTTTTGAGAAATCTAACGCATTCAGTTCAACCTTATCCCACAGCGATATCAATCCCTCATCGGCCATCTGCAGAGCTTTAAAGGCTGTCTCATACTTATCATTTGCATCAGTATATGTGATTTCACGCTTAATCGGCTTCAAATCCATAATATCCTCATCGGTAAAATACACCGTTATATCAGCCTGCAATTGCTCCGGGGTGCCCGGATCGGTAATCCCGCTCTGGCCGTTCTGCCCGGCATCGTCCCCACCGCCATTTGAATCCGGAGTCGCAGCTACCGGGTCCTGGATTGATGAGGTTTCATTTCCTTGCGGCGAAGTCCCCGGTTTCTGTCCACAACCAACAGCCGCGATAATTAATATTGCCAGCAATCCTGAAAGCCATAATTTCTTCATCCTACATTCCCCCTTTGGGACTTACGCATTTTCAAATATCTAAGTGAATAATTACAGTCCTAAATATTCCTTAATACCTGCAACGATTCCCTCGGCAACATTTTGCTGGAAATCCTCAGTATACATCAGAGCTTCATCCTTATCATGACTCAAATACCCCACCTCAAGCAACACCGCAGGCATCTTTGTCTCTCTCGTAACATGAAGACTGCTGTAGCGCACCTTACGATCAGCAAGCCCTGTCGCCGCTACCAAATGCTTATGCATAACATTTGCTAAAGGGATACTCTCTTCTCTAGTATAGTACGTCTCGGAGCCGCTAGGGTTAGCGGGCGGATCAATGCTGTTCCCATGAATTGATATAAATATATCCGCATTCAGGTCATTCGCTAGCTTGGCTCTGTCCTGCAGGCTTACTGTGATATCAGTTGTTCTCGTTAGAACGAAATCGATATCCGGCTCTTGTTCCAGCAGAGCTTGTACTTTTAACCCGACCGCCAAGGTGAAATCCTTCTCCTGCTTCTTGCTCTTGCTTATAGCCCCTGGTTGAGTCCCGCCATGGCCAGGATCAATGACAACGATTCTCTTTCCGCTGCCACCAACAGGGGGCGGTGTAACTCCCGTAGATTCCGTCAAATCTATAGTGATCAGCCCAAGTCCATCTCTAGTAACCGAAAATGGGCTTGGTGCCTTGAGATCAAGCACGATGCGAACCGTATCGGGATTACGGGTAAATAGAGCATAGCGAATCTGAGATACGCTAGGATGATCCGTAACAGCAAATTCCCCGCGCATGGTATCATCCAGCGGCAAGGCACTTGCGAACTGTTCGGAGAAAGAGGTCTGCGGCAGATCGATGACGATCCGATCAGGCCCGTCCATTTTGAACACACTTGGCTCAATATCGCTAGAAGCCGAAAGTTGCAGACGATTATCGCTGAAGCTGATCCCATTCAGCATCGCATGGGGAGCTGAAGGGACAGCGCTTCCTCCATTGTTTGAATTACCTTGCTGCGGAACATTCTCCGGAGTCCCGCCCGCTTCATTAGGATTCGAAGCGGATTTGCCTCCTCCGACGCCCGAACCCGATCCGCCGTCAGGACTATGTAAATGAGCCGATTTCGTCTTATTATCCCAGCTTACCTGAAGCCCCATCTCTTCGCCTACGAAGCGAAGCGGGATGAGGGTAGTATTATTCTGCAGAAACGGTGCCGCCTTTAGAGGGATCTCCCGATCCCCGGATTGTGCCAGCTTCTCGCCAATTACGAATTTAAGAGTAATGTCAGCCTGAGAGACCATAACGCTTCCTGTCTCCTTCTCCCACGTAACATCGTATCCAAGTCCCTCCAACACAACGCGCAATGGTACCATCACATTCCCATCAACGATGCCGGCCTGCGCCTTCTCAGGCTGCGCCAACTCGTGACCGTCAAGGTAAATATGGGTGCTGACCGGGGATGCCGCCTGGCTGATTCCCGGAATAGCGAACAAACAGAGCATGAACAGTACTATGAACCTCAATTTCTTCATCATCTTATCCCTACCATTCTCGTAATTTACCGCGAGGTCGCAGCAAGTGCGAGCAGCACCAACAACTTCTGCAGCAAGATCTGACAAAGCAAATTTCCGGCATCCGACATTCCATCACACGACATCCATCCGACCTACGACAAATTCCTGACAACCGTCCGACAAACCAATAATCAATAACCGCACAGTTTGCTAATAACTTCCATGATATCAGATAATAGCGTTTTCTGATAGACTCCTATTTCATAGAATGACAAATGCATACAAAATTCATAACGAACTTCTCATGAAGAAAGTTTCATGTTGGAGGGTATTCTTACCCAATCCACTTGTCGTTAAATTCGGGGCATTCTATTAACATAAAAAAGCCGACTCCCTTCTTCTCCGGGATGGAGGGAAGGGGAATCGGCTATCGCTGGAATGATCAGCTTAAGCGAATTTGCGCTGCTCGTAGGCCGTGATCAGTTCTTCATGCTGCAGTGTCAGACCGATATCGTCCAGCCCTTGCAACAGAAATTGTCTACGGTGCTCGTCAAGATCAAAGGAGAGGCTTAGCCCGAACTCATCAGTAATCGTCTTGCTCTCCAGATCGACGCTCAGCTTGTAGCCTTCATGCTGTGCTGTGCGCTGGAACAGTTCCTCCACTTGCTCCTCCGACAATTTAATCGGCAGAATACCGTTCTTGAAGCAGTTATTATAGAAAATATCCGCAAAAGAAGGTGCAATTACACAACGGAACCCATAGTCAAGGATCGACCATGGCGCATGCTCCCGGGAGGAACCGCAGCCAAAATTGGCACGGGAGATCAGAACCGATGCGCCGCTATAACGCGGCTTATTGAGTTCGAACTCCGGGTTCACATTGCCTTCTGTGTCGAAGCGCCATTCATAGAACAGAAATTGTCCGAATCCAGTACGCTCAATACGCTTCAAAAATTGCTTTGGAATTATCGCATCCGTATCCACATTCACCCGGTCTACCGGACCAACGATACCCGTTACTTTATTAAATGCATCCATGATAATGCTCCCCTCTTACTTATAGTACATGTTCAAAAAATTCGATTTCCGCACCGAGTTTGAACAAACTATTTTAGCTCACGATTTCGCTGTTGACATTCCACTCACGTACATCCACGAAGCGGCCTTTAATCGCCGCAGCTGCAGCCATTGCCGGAGAGACGAGGTGAGTTCTGCCACCGCGGCCCTGACGACCTTCGAAGTTGCGGTTCGAAGTAGAGGCACAGCGCTGACCTGGCTGCAATACGTCCGGGTTCATCGCCAGGCACATGCTGCATCCAGCTTCACGCCATTCAAATCCGGCTTCAGTGAAGATCTTATCCAGTCCTTCCTTCTCAGCCTGCAGCTTCACGCGACCGGAACCCGGCACAACGATTGCCGTAACTTTATTGGACACCTTGTAACCGCGGGCGATTTCCGCTGCTGCACGCAGGTCCTCAATCCGACCGTTCGTACAAGAACCGATAAACACATAATCGATCTCAATTTCTGTCATTGGGGTGCCTGGAGTAAGCCCCATATACTCAATCGCCTTTTCGGCTGCTTTGCGCTCATTATCTGTAGTAAATTCAGCCGGATTAGGTACAGTTGCATTCACATTAGTACCCATTCCCGGGCTCGTTCCCCAAGTTATTTGCGGAACCAATGAATCCACGTCAAATTCAACAACACGATCATACGCAGCACCTTCGTCCGTGTTCAAAGCAGACCAATCAGCTACCGCGCGATCAAAATCCGCTCCTTGCGGTACATGCTCGCGTCCACGCAAATAGTTGAAGGTCGTCTCGTCAGGTGCGATTAATCCCGCTCTTGCTCCGGCCTCGATCGACATGTTGCAGACCGTCATCCGCTCTTCCATTGTAAGCGAGCGGATCGCTTCACCGGTATACTCAATAACATAACCCGTTGCAAAATCGGTTCCGTACTGGGCGATGACGCCGAGAATCAGGTCTTTGGCTGTAACGCCCGGCTTACGCTTGCCGACGAAACGTACTTCCAGCGTCTTCGCCTTCGCTTGCTGCAGACATTGGGTTGCCAAAACATGCTCAACCTCGCTCGTGCCAATCCCGAAAGCCAGCGCACCGAAGGCGCCATGTGTTGAAGTATGGCTGTCTCCGCACACGATCGTCTTGCCCGGATGTGTCAAGCCAAGCTCAGGTCCCATAACATGAACGACACCTTGGTCGATCGTATCCAGATCATATAGCGTAACACCGAATTCCTTACAGTTCTGCGACAGCGTGTCGATTTGCTGCTTGGAGATAGGATCAGTAATATTGTAACGGTCCTTCGTAGGAACGTTATGATCCATGGTTGCGAATGTCAAATCCGGCCGACGCACCTTGCGTCCATTCAACCGCAAGCCTTCGAAGGCTTGCGGTGACGTTACCTCGTGAACGAGATGCAAATCGATGTACAAAATGCTAGGTTTGCCTTCTTCCTGATAAATTACGTGATTGTCCCAAATTTTCTCATACAACGTTTTCTTTTGGTTGCTCATTAAAATTCACCCCACACAAGGATTCGAACATTGAACAAGTCAGCTACGGCACTTCTGCCACTAGCCAGCGACTTGTATATTGAAATCAATATATCACTTAATTCTTCATTGTTCCAAGATATTATAACTATAATGATGATAGGTTTAACCTATAAGCAAGGACTGGATAAAACAGGTTAATCTGCATTTGAGCAGTGGTTGAGAGGAAGGTTCTTAGGCGTAAGGGAGTTACCAATTGCTAATGACTTCTAAATGAAACTGAGGATCGTCTTGGAACGGATAGGAGCAGGTTGCTAAGGAATTAGGAATCGTCACTTGTGCAGATATGGGCTGTCCTGACTTCGAACCAAACTCAGGATTCCTATTAGTGCGGATAAGATCCATCCTGATTGCTAATCAAACTGGTTATCGCTATTAATGATAAGTGCCCATCCTGGTTGCTAATGAAATTGAGGAACGCTATATTAGTGCTAATAAGTACTATCCTATTGCTAACGAAACTGGGGATCGTTATTAGTGCCGATAGAGTCTGGCCTATTGCTAACGAAACTAGGAATCGCCACTAGTTCTATATGGGCTATCCTGACTTAGAACCAAACTCAGAATTCCTATTAGTGCTGTTAAGAGCCATCCTGATTGCTAATCAAACTGGTTATCGCCATTGGTGCTTTTAAGAGCAACAAAACTAGGGATCGATATTGGTGCTTTTAAGAGACATCCTGACTTCTAACGAAACTAGGGATCGCTATTAGTGCTAATAAGGGCCCTCCTGATTTCTAACGAAACTGGGGATCGTTATTTCACCAAATTAATGGCTTTCAGACTGAATTTAGCCCAATTAACGTTATGGTGTTTCGTTAAAAATAAATTATCGTGGTTTATGGCGAAATAGCGATATGGTGTTTCGTTACAATCATAAGCGCATAGGCACCTGGAAAATCAAAACAGGCACCCCAACGGATGCCTGATAAAAGTTTCAAAGTCTACTTAAAATCAATTCCCATCACATGATCCAGCGGTACGGGGCCGATGCTGCGGCTGTCATTGCTATGATTGCGGTTATCGCCCATCACAAAAACATCACCTTGCGGGACGTCCCAGGATTGAGCCGGACCCAGGTTCATTTGTTCTTTAATGTAAGGCTCGCTGAGCTGAACCCCGTTGCGATACACATAGCCGTCCTTAACCTCGATCGTATCCCCCGGCAGTCCGATAACTCTCTTGACATAAAAAATTTCATTATCCGCTTGGCCGGAAAATAGATTAATGATCGGATGCTCTAATAAATCGTCCATAAAAGTACGGCTCCGGTCCACGCGACTGTCTACAATAACGATATCTCCATACTTAGGCAGCTTATCTAGCGTATGCTTGATCTTCCAGGCATAGATCCGTTGACTGTCCTTCAGCGTAGGCTCCATGGAATGTCCATCCACTTTATAGGGTTGAATCACGAAAATTCCAATTAATATGCTAAGCACAAATCCAATGATGATTGAAATGCCCCAGCCTCGAACCTCTTTCCATACTTTTTGCACACAAAATACCTCCCATGAGTTCTACTATCCCTATTATACATAGAATGAATCGCCTATAACAAACATGATCGACATTTATTACCGGAACAGGATATTCTATCTGACTAATCAAGCCTATATATCATATAATAGTTATAGGTAAAACAAATAAGACAGCAAATCCGCACAACGCTAAATCTATAAATCAGGAGAGATATCGGATGGAACTAAGACAATTGCAATATACCCTACAAATTGCTGAGGAGAAAAATTTCTCGCGGGCGGCCGACAAGCTGCATATCGCCCAGCCTTCGCTAAGCCAGCAGTTATCGAAACTGGAGCAGGAGCTCGGTGTCAAATTGTTTCAGCGCAATACTAGTACGGTGGAGTTGACCTATGCTGGAGAAAGCTTCATTGAGCATGCCCGAAAGATAATGGATGCCGTGAAGGAGCTGCGCCAGGAAATGGACGATATCTCCCAGCTTCGCGCCGGCCGCGTTGTCATCGGCAGTATGCCGATTACCGGCTCGCATCTGCTTCCGTATGTACTGCCCGCGTTCAAGGCCGCTTATCCGGATATTGACATCGTACTGCGAGAAGACACTTCGCTCCATTTAGAGAAGCTGACGGCTGGCGGCGGTACGGATCTGAGCCTGCTCTCTCTGCCGCTGCAGGAGCCGACGCTAACCTATGAGCCGATTGGCGAGGAGCCAGTCGAACTGGCGGTCCCCCCCCAGCATCCGCTGGCAAGCAGGGCCGGAGAACGCGATGGAATCCCATTGACGGAGTTGAAGGATGAGCCTTTCATCGTCCTGAAGAAAGGACAAGGCTTCCGAAAAATGACGATAGATCTGTGCCGTCAAGCCGGCTTTGAACCCAACGTCGTATTTGAGAGCAATAATATAGAAACCATCCAGTCTTTAGTGGCTGCCGGGATGGGAATTACACTCGTCCCCCACTTCATAGCGAGAGCCCGGCGCAGTGAGCTGATTCCTGTATATCTACCGTTGGCCGCCCCGCAACCTAGCCGGACACTCGTGATCGCCTATCGTAAAGGACGCTATTTATCAAAAGCCGCGGAGGCCTTCATCGAGACATTTAAGCAAACGCTGGCAGAACGCTACAATTCATAAGCCGACGGTCGACGATCCTTGAACACGGGAATCCGTTCTCGCACCTGCTGGACGAGGGTTAAATCGAGATGGCCGGTAATGATCCCCTCTGCCTCCCCGCCCTCGGCGATCCACTCCCCCCACGGATCAATGATCGCCGAATGTCCGAAGAAATGGTCATCGCCATTTCTCCCTGTCGTATTGCAGGCGATCACATACATTTGATTCTCGATCGCCCGCGCGGTCAACAAAGTGCGCCAGTGCTGCAGTCGTGGGTGCGGCCACTGGGCCGGCACGAACATAATCTGCGCCCCATTCAGCGACAATGTACGAGCCAGTTCGGGGAAGCGGATATCATAACAGATCGCCGCCCCGGCTCTTATCCCGTCCAATTCAAAGGTAACCGCCTGATCTCCTGCCGCCAGGTACTTGTCTTCATGCATCAGCCCGAACAAATGAATTTTGGAATAGGCCGCGACTTCCTCGCCCGTCCGATCGAAGACCAGCATCGTATTATATACCTTATTTCCTCTCTTCTCAGCTATGGACCCGGCAACGATATGAACCTTGAATTTGCGTGCAAATTCTGAAATCCAGCGCCGGCTTTCCCGCCCCTCTGGGTCGGCAAGCTCCTCCATTTGCTCAAGCGCATACCCCGTATTCCACATTTCAGGCAGAACGATCATATCGGGCTTTAAGGCGGCTTCCGCAGCCTGCTGTATTTTACTTTGCAACATTTCCCGATTTCGATCCGGCTTCCCTGCCATGATGTCCGTTTGAATTAGAGCCATTTGCCACTTGGTCTTAGCCTCCACTTTTTTATCCCCCTTATATAAGGAATCTGCCAACAAAGCAATCCATGATTCTATCAAAATAAAGCCCAATCACTCTTCTCTGGGCGAATGCATAGAATACTCCATCAATCTCAACCGGAAGGATGGAGAGAACATCGTATGTCGATCTCCTACATGGATTATACCTCACCTAATGTCCAATTTACTTATGACTTGAAGAACAACCCGTTCTTTAAAAAAGACAATCAGAATTATATTAATGTCCTGTCAATCAATCAGTTGAATACGCTTGGGGACAACTCACTGCTCGATATATTCCTTAGCAATGGCGGGACGGTAGAGCCCCATTATCATCAAAATGCTTCCGAATTAGTCTATTGTATTGCCGGCTCGGCTGTCGTCTCACTAATCAATCCTTTCACGAGCCAATTGTTGCATTTTCCAATCAGACCGGGTCAGGTTGCCAATGTGCCGCAAGGCTGGTGGCATTATGAAATTGCAACGAGGGATAACACCCATCTGTTAGCCGTGTTTGATGCACCGATTCCTGAGGTTATTTTTGGTTCGGATATTCTCAGATTAACTCCTGCCAATGTGCTTGCCGACACGTACTGTCTGAATGAAGCCGAGGTCAAAGAGACGTTGGCTCCTATCACTTCAACCGTCATTGTTGGCCCGCCCAAAGATTGTAAACCTACTGGCCCTTCAAGCTCTTCAAACAATCAGAAACGAAGCACCCCGCCCACACAAACGGTACAATTCCAGCAGGTGCCAGGCTCAACTCAACAACACGCAGAACGAGCCAGGTCTCAGTGGAGCCAGCCAAACCAAGCTAACGGCGTTCCGGAACTTTCTCAACCCGTCACTCCCAGGTTCCCCTCCCCATACCAGACTATGCCGCAGCAAATGCAGACCTATCCGATATCAGTTAGGCCTGAATGGACAGTAATGGCAAGCAGTTATCCGGCCTATGGAAATCCGCAAGCAGGACAACAATCGCAGCAAGCAGCCCCGCCCCCATTCCCGACTTATCCGGGTCTCCCGATGCAGTCATTCCCACGCTAAACGGTAGTAAGATCATATACTCTACTCCAGACATAAATAGAAAATAGCTGCAAGTGAGCAGCTTTTTTCTATGTTCAAGTAAAGTAATGCTCTCTAGTGAAGTATAGAGCTAGTAGGCTAACTACAACGTAGAGGCGGAGGCTAAAGGGCTTGCAGGTGCATCCCAGGAGGAGCCCGGTCTGTGCTCTACCTCTAAAGACTTCGGGTGACCGGATCAAGCAGCCAACACATATCTACCATGATTACAAGTCCCACAGCCAGCAATCACTGTTGAATCCACCGCGATTCCCCTCAGACTGCCGTCACCCGGACGGTCGAGCGGCATCACCTTACCGCTTATAGCTGAGGACGCTTCGCAAACAGTACCCAGACTTTTCTCCGCACGCCTTCTTGCAGCACTAATGACCCTGATTTTTCCAATCGTCAATAGACCCTTCAAAGAATATCACATCCGTAAAATCTAAGTGTGTTCAGGAACAGTTTGGCCAGCGCTTCTTTTCAAGCCCGGCGACACATGGTATTCTAGCATTAACAAGAAAACCTCTCCCGGATATTCTCCGGAGAATGACCGACTACATACGTAGAATATATAAACGTGTTGACGGGACCAAGTACAAGAGCGATGCGAACCATAGAGAGCAGATTCCTCGGCTGCAAGAATTTGCACTTCGCACTCTTCGAAACCTACCCCCGAGCGGCCGCTCGTCAAGAGCGGACAGCGCCCCTGTTACCGGGTAATCAAGTTGGATGAGCAATCATCAATTAAGGTGGTACCGCGGAAGTGAAACTTTCGTCCTTTGCAAGCAAAGGCGGAAGTTTTTTTGTATATTAACTTATCTTTGGGAGTGAACTCCATGCTAAGACGCATCGTTGTCAAAATAGGCAGCAGCTCATTAACCTCTTCGGAAGGGGAATTAAACCGGAAAGCAATCGACTTCTTCTCCTCCGAGCTGGCTGCCCTGAAAGCTGAAAATTATCAGATTCTGCTCGTCACCTCCGGAGCGGTCGCAGCGGGATTCCGCGAGATCGGATATGCCGAGCGGCCGAAGCTGCTGCATGAGAAGCAGGCCGCGGCAGCTGTCGGCCAAGCGCTGCTGATGCAGAACTATCGCGAGGCCCTGACTGTACACGGCGTATCAGCCGCACAAGTTCTGCTGACACGCTCCGATTTTCAGAACCGCAAGCGGATGGGCAACGCCAGCATGACGCTGGAGGAACTGCTTGGCCGAGGCGTCCTCCCCATTATCAATGAGAACGATACGGTCTCTATCGATGAATTGAAATTCGGTGATAACGATACGTTATCCGCCCTGGTCGCCAATTTGATTAAGGCCGATCAGTTGATCATCCTGACGGATATGAACGGATTATATACGAAGGATCCGCGTATTGATCCGTCAGCTCGGCGTATTGACCGTGTGCAGGAAATCGATGATGACATTTATAAAATCGCTGGCGGTGCCGGAACAGCTGTCGGAACCGGCGGCATGCGCTCCAAGATCGATGCGGCCAAGATCGCCTCGCGCGGCGGGGTTCCTGTCTTCATCGGCAAGATCAATCAGCCGGGGCAACTGGCGCAAACTGTAAACGGGCAGGGACAGGGAACCTACTTCGAAGCCAATGACTCGGCGCTGCCGCGCAAGAAGCAATGGCTTGGCTTCCTCTCGATTCCGATCGGCACACTGACGGTCGATGCCGGCGCAGAGGAAGCGCTGATACATGGAGGGCGCAGCCTTCTGCCAGTCGGGGTACGTGAATCGACCGGACATTTCCAGGCCGGGGATGTCGTGGAAGTAGTGAACCCCGACGGCGAGGTTCTAGGGCGCGGCATTGTGAACTATGATGCTGATCAAATGCAGGACATCATGGGTTTGCCCAGCTCGGAGGTGGTGAAGACGATGAACAGCGTCCATCGTCTGGAGGTTATACATCGCGACGAGTGGATTTCATTGAAAGCTTGATCATCATATATAAATACTGAGGAGGTATTTCAAATGAGTGAAGTGAGACAGAAAGCACAACTTGCAGGCAAGGCCTGCTCCGCCCTGAGCGGACTGACTACCGCGCTGAAGAGCGAAGCGCTGCTTGCCGCCGCCAATGCGCTGGTGGAGAACAACGAGGCGATCATTGCCGCCGACCAGGAGGATCTTGACCGCGGACGCGACAATGGAACCAATGAATCTCTGCTCGATCGGCTTGCTCTGAATGAACAGCGCATCGAAGCTATCGCAGAAGGATTGAGACAAATTGTCTCGCTTCCGGACCCCATCGGTGAATTGCTGGAGACATTTGAACGCCCAAATGAATTGCATATTGCGAAGCGCCGCGTTCCCCTCGGCGTCATCGGAATGATCTATGAAGCGCGGCCAAACGTGACGGTTGATGCCATCGGCCTCTGCCTGAAGACGGGCAACGCCGTTGTCCTCAGAGGCGGATCAGCGGCCATTGCCTCTAACCGCAAGATCGTCGAGATCATTCATGAAGCATTGGATTCGACGTCTATTCCGCGCGATGCGGTGCAATTGATCGAGGATTCCAACCGTTCCTCGGTGGACGAGATGCTGAAGCTGAATGGCCTGCTTGACGTCGTTATTCCTCGCGGCGGCAGCTCGCTTATCCAGAACGTTGTCAACAACGCCACCGTTCCGGTCATTGAGACAGGCGCAGGCATCTGCCACACTTATCTGGATGCCACCGCAGATGCAGCGATGGCGACAGAAATTGCGCTCAACGCCAAGGTACAGCGCCCTTCCGTGTGCAACTCGATGGAGACGATGCTCGTTCATCAGAATTTCGCCGCTGCGCATCTGCCTGCTTTGGCGCAGCGCTTCAGCGAAGCAAACGTGGAGCTCAGAGGCTGTGAACAGACAAGAGCTCTCGTCGATTGGGCTAAACCGGCAACCGATGAGGATTATGCCACTGAATACAACGACTATATTCTTAACGTCAAGATCGTCAAGGATCTGGATGAAGCGCTGGCCCATATCGCCCGCTTCAGCACGAAGCACTCCGAGTGCATCGTAACCGAGGATCTGCAGCATGCCGAACGCTTCCTGCAGGAAGTAGACGCGGCTGCTGTCTATCATAACGCCTCCACTCGTTTCACGGATGGCTTCGAATTCGGCTTCGGCGCCGAGATCGGCATCAGCACACAGAAGCTGCATGCCAGAGGTCCGATGGGGTTTCCAGCCTTGACATCAACCAAATATATCATTCACGGCAATGGTCAAATCCGTGGATAATGACATGGGCTGCAGCCGTGTTGTCCAATTTCAATCATAGATTGACATCGGATAATCATAGCTATGATTAATAGGAAATCTCTCTTCTTCTGGACAGAACGTTTAACAATGATATGGAGTTGTCAGGCTCAGCGCGGCTAAATGGATCTATCTGCTAGGTAACGGAAATACGGTACGTTATGGTTGCTGAAAAGCGAGTTAAGACAAATCTAACGGAAATTGGGGACCTTATTACAAAACAATAATACTAAAATCATCTGTTGGAACAGCGAATAGCGGAACCTATTTCCGTTACTTTTCCGAAAGGCCTGAAATTTGCAATATAGCGGCTGTCTGTTCCGTTAGAGGTCGGAAATCAAGTCCAAGCTACGCTGATGCTGCTCCTCCGCTTTACTTAGCCCCACTTCGGGCATACTTAGACAATATCAATCCAGTAATCCACAGTGGAGGTCATACCATGGTCACTAACGAAAACAAAAACTCTTTGAAGCCAGGTACGATCAGCTTTTATGGCGCAGGTTCCATGGCTGAAGCGATCGTCCGCGGACTCATTCATAAGCAGGTAGCCAAGCCTACCTCGATATCGATGCTGAATCGCAGCAATCAGGAGCGTCTGGCCTATCTGACGAATCAATATGGAGTGGTCACGAGCAATCAGGAGGAACAAAAGAACCAACTGTTGGAAGAAGCTTCAATCATCGTGCTAGCGATGAAACCGAAGGACGCCAAAGACGCGATTACTGCGATCGCTCCTCACCTCTCGGAGAAGCAGCTGCTCGTCTCCGTTATCGCCGGCTTATCCATCGAGACGATTCAGCAGCTGCTTGGCTTCGCCGCCCCGATCGCCAGAACGATGCCGAACACTTCAAGCTCCATTGGTTACGGGGCAACTGGGATCGCCTTCTCTGACGAAGTCAGCGAAGAACAGAAGCAGCAGGTGCTGACGATGTTCGAAGCGGTCGGAACCGTCTCGGTCATTCCGGAAGAGAAGATGGAAATTCTGACCGGTGTTTCAGGCAGCGGCCCGGCTTATGTCTACTTCATGATGGAAGCGATGATCGCTGCCGGGATTGAGGGCGGACTGTCGCCAGAGCAAGCGCGGGAATTAACGATACAGACCGTGCTCGGCGCGGCTGTCATGATGCGCGAGACCGGCGAGGAACCGGCCAAATTGCGCGCAGATATTACATCTCCAAATGGCTCGACCCAGGCCGCATTGGATGTTCTGCGTGAGGGCGGTTTTACAGAAGCGGTTAAAGCCGCCGTCCGCAGAGCAGAGGAACGCTCGCGTGAGATGGGGCAAGCTGTGAAGGACACATTGCAATAAGCTGCTCCGGATGACTGGCAGCTTGCCGGATCTGCAAGGCCAAGCCAGTTCCAGGCTTGTGCTAAGGAATGGCCGAACCCTGAAGTCGGCTAGATGATGCTGTCCTGGCGGATCGGGCCAGCTTCAGGGTATTATGGCCAGCAGGAATACATAAACGCTGGCTACTATGCATTCACTTCAAATCAGCTAGGGCCTTGGCGCGCAGACAGCTATGCGTGCAGGCCTATATTGGATCCTGCGAGTTAGAGGAGAATGGCACTTTAAGGAGGGACATTAGTCCATGATGGCCTTTGCACAAATTGCCTTGGAAGAGAAGCAAGCCAGGCTTGCCGAGCTTAAAGAAGTGAAAGAACTATTGGCTGCCAAGGGCTGGTTCCCGGGTACAAGCGGCGATTTATCCGCTCGTGTCGGCAAGTATGCGCCAGACGAATTTTATTTTGCGATCACTTCCCGTGGCAAGGATAAAGCGATGCAGCACACACCGGAGGATTTTCTGTTCGTTGACGCTGGGGGCAATGCTTGTGAGACAACCTCTCTTAAGCCAAGCAGGGAAAGCTTGATCCACGCTAAAATCTACCGAATGACCGGCAGCAGCGCTATTTTTCATGTACATACAGTGTTTAATAATTTGATTAGCGAAGTTTACGGAGATCAGGGATTTATTCCGGTTCACGGCAACGAACTGATCAAAGAGCTCGGAATCTGGGAAGAGCGTGCAGCGATTGAAATTCCCGTACTGCCTAATTATGCAGATATTCCTTCCGTCGCCAAGCTGGTGCCCGGAGCGATCCATCCCGATATTCCCGGTTTCGTATTGCGAAATCATGGCATTTATGCCTGGGGCAGCAGCATTCTTGAAGCCAAACGGCACCTGGAAGCCTTTGAATTTATGATCGAGCTGGAATATCGACGCCTCGCCCTGCTTCGATAATCGCTATCAAGCACCTCTTTTTTTTAGCGGTACACAACTGTAGATACATCTTTACATAACTTCGAAGAAAATAGGCAAAGAGGCTTGCCCTTTGTCCCATCTGTATAGCTAACAGAACAGCCCTCGCTGGATGACTCCCAGCGAGGGCTGTTCTTGCTGTTATACAGGTATTCATTGGAACTAGGCGAAGCTTCTCAAGGACAATTCGTATTACTTCATTGCCTTCGCCAGCTCCGTGAAAATAACGCCTAGCGCGTACGCCCCCGCATCCGGGTAACCGATGCTCCGTTCGCCTACCGCACCGGCCCGGCCCATCCGCGCTACGATTTCCGCTGTCTGCTGCGCGCCTTGAACCGCAGCCTCGGCCGCCTTAACCGCCGCTTGCTTCAGGTTATCGCCTTGCTCAGCGCTTTTCGTCCACTCGTCAGCGAGCGGCGCCAGCGCATCGATAAGCGTCTTGTCGCCAACGACGGCTCCCCGGCCAAAGGATCTTTCCCCCGTATCCTGGATTCCTTTGACTACGGCATGCATCATTTCAGCAACCTCGCTGATGGACAGCTCCTGCTTCTGCTGAGCATACTTGCTGGCAGCCCGGAAGCCCGATCCCCAGATCGGTCCAGAGGCACCACCGCAGTGCTCCATAATAACGAGCGAGCAGGCATCGAGAAAATCACCGATATTCTGCTTATGATGAGTGATAATCTCTTTCCATTCCACTTTCAACTGCTTGAAACCTTTGGCCACGCTCATTCCGAAGTCGCCGTCCCCTGCGTGAGCGTCGAGCTCACAGAACGGAACTTCATTTTCGATAATGACCTCACTCATTTGATCGACGAGGTAGACGATATTTTGCAACGTTAGCCGATCTTTCTGAATAACCGCTGCCGCAGGGTCGGTCTCGTTCTTATACGATACCTCGTCTGCCGCTTTCTCCTCACGAATGACCTCGGTATAATTTACCGGCTCGAACGGAGCTTTAACGGCTAACGCCAACGTGTCGCAGGGGGCAGACAACCATTTCTTCAGCGTATCATCGAGCTTCATTAGGGTCACGGAGGCACCCGCCATATCGATGCTTGTCATGTAGTTGCCGACAAACGTCTTGAACACCCGCTTGTTCTTCGCGGTTAATTCCCGAATCACCGAATTGTTCAGCAGATACAGCTCTTGAAGCGGCGTGGCACCAAACCCGTTAATTAATACGGCAACCTCCTGCTCCGTCGAATCACTCAGCTGCAGATTGTCCAATAACGATTCGATCATGCGCTTTGCCAATTCATCCGCAGACACCAGCTCTTCCCGGCGAATGCCCGGCTCACCGTGAATCCCCACCCCGTATTCCATCTCATGATCTTCGATTTGGAAGGTAGGTGTACCTTTGGCTGGAACCGTGCAGGAGGTAAAAGCAAAGCCGAGACTGCGCACATTATCAATCGCATGCTGCGCCGCTTCCTTTACTTCAGGCAATGACAAGCCTGCCTCCGCTGCCGCTCCAGCAACTTTATGAACGAGTATCGTTCCGGCGACGCCCCTTCTCCCTACCGTATAGAGACTATCCTTAACAGCGATATCATCGTCCACCTTGACATAATCCACCTCAAGGCCGTCTTCGCTGGCAAGATGAGCTGCATTTTTAAAATTCATAACATCGCCGCTATAGTTCTTAATAATTAGCAGCGTTCCTTTGCTGCCTGCCGTATTCTTAATCGCCTGATATACCTGGATTTGCGATGGAGAAGCGAATACGTCGCCGCATACAGCCGCATCCAGCATTCCGCTGCCTACAAATCCGGCATGAGCGGGCTCATGCCCGCTCCCGCCGCCACTGATCAGCGTCACTTTATCAGGATTGTTTTTCTTTTTGGAAATGACCTTGAATTTGTAGTTGAAATCCAGCTCAGGATGCGCTAAGACAAGCCCATTGCACATTTCCCGAACCAAGGTTTCAGGCTTATTCATTATTTTTTTCATCTTAAATCTCCTTGGTTAATTTATATTGGCGTCCCAAATGGTCCGCAGCCATAATCGCCGACGCAACCGCATCCTCGGAAATCGGGAACGGCATCGAGTGGATGGACTCTTCAGCGATACATGCTTTTTTGGCCACCTCAAGCAATTCCTCATAGCTCACATGCTCTACACCGATATCTGCCAGACATACCGGCAGACCGATAGAGAGGGAGAAATCCAGCACTTCTTTCATTTCGGCCCGATCGGCATTTTCTAGTACCAATTGGGCAATCGTACTGAAGGCTACCTTCTCCCCATGATAATAATGATGCGTTCCTTCCAGAGCTGTTAGGCCGTTATGAATGGCGTGAATCGCAGCCAGCCCGCCGCTTTCAAAACCTAATCCGGATAGCAGAATATTCGTCTCGACGATATTCTCCAAAGCCGGAGTTACAATGTTCTGATCACAGGCCAGCTTGGCTTTATGTCCGTTCTCCAGCAAGGTCTCATAACATAGCTTGGCGAGTCCCAGCGCTGTAATCGTCCCTTTGGCATCACCGCATACGCCTTCGCGAACCCCGCACGGCAATCCGGCGTTCACATTGGAATACGAATTGGCCGTAGCTCTGGCCTCAAAATAAGTTGAGAGCGCATCTCCCATCCCGGCGACGAGAAATCTTGTCGGCGCTTGGGCGATGACTGTCGTATCGATCATGACTACGCTCGGACTTTGCTTAAAATACGCATAATCATCGAATTCTCCCTCTGGAGTATAGAGAACAGCGGAATGGCTTGTAGGCGCATCGGTAGCCGCAATCGTAGGCACGATGATCAGAGCTTCGCCTTCGGCTACACATTTCGCTGTATCAATCGCCTTGCCGCCGCCAAGACCCACCGTACATGCACAGTTGTGCTCCTTGGCCAACGCCTGCAATCTTGCTACTTCCTGACGCGAGCATTCCCCATGGAATCCGCTTTCTACAAAGGTAATATTGAATTTATGTTTAGTTGCCTCAAGCTTATCCTTCACGCGGGCCACATCATCAGGATGTGCTATTAACAGCGCAGAATCACCAAAGGTCTTCACAAAATAGCCCAGATTTAACAGTTCATTTTCCCCTTGCACATATTTCGTTGGACTAATAAACGCTCTTCTCATCTTACATCCTCCTCAAATCATTTATACACTAATTATAGGATGCACTATTTTGAGAAGCATGAAACAAAGAGCTTGATTTAAAGCGTTTTCTTATCGTATTTTCTTGCCATTGGGCAATATAATTGTATTTTCTTGTTCTGCAGTAGAACTATTCGCTATAATTGTTATAGTGTTTCTATTACTTCGATAGGAGACTACGATCATGTCCAAGTCCCGATTTGACTTAGAGGAAATCATAGATCTGGAGAAATGGGAGAAGCTGCAGGATGCTCTTTCGCTTGTAACGAAAATGGCCATTTTAACGGTCGATTATAAGGGGATTCCCGTGACCCGACACAGCTACTGTCAACCCTTCTGCCAAGGGGTACGTCAGGACTCCCACCTCTCGCAGTATTGTCAAAAATGCGATGCACGCGGCGGGCTTGAAGCCGTGCGGCAGAATAAACCTTACATCTATTTATGCCATTTCAATATTATCGATATCGCCATACCAATCATTATCAACAATCAATATCTTGGTGCCATTATGGCCGGCCAGCTTAAGCTGCGCGAACCGGATATGCCTCTGCTGGAACAGGTCGTATCGCGACCTCCCAATGCGGAGACGCATCGCAAGTTTCAAGCGCTGGAGGAGCATTACAAGGCTTTGCCGGTCTTATCCTATGATGAAGTAACGAAATGCGTGGACCTGCTGCTGCAATTAAGCACTTATATCGTGGAAGAAGCGATTCAGAAGCATACCACCGTCGATTTGTACAAAGGAATGCTGACCTCAAATTTGGACGCTTCCGCTCCCGCCTCTAGCCAGGTGCTGGACCCAGCCGACCGTACCTATCGTAAAATTCAATCGATCCAGCAGGAGTTGTCGGGGGCGTTAATCAACACGAAGCTAAAAAACGGAGCCGACCGATTCATCTCGTCCAATGCCGTACTCCAGCCTGCCTTCGATTATATTTATGCGCATAAGCAGGAAAGCTTCGGCTTAAAGGAGATGGCCAAGCTCTGTCATCTCAGTCCCAGCTACTTCAGCCGGATCTTCACCAAGGAGACTGGAGAGAATTTCTCGGTTTTCATCGCCAGATTGAAGATTGAATGGGCCAGACAGCTGCTTGAATCAACCGATTTGTCGGTCAATCAAGTGAGCGATGACCTGGGCTTCTGCGATGCGGGCTATTTCATTAAGACATTCAAGAAGTTCGAGAGCCTCACCCCTGCCGCGTATCGCAGCATGTACAAGGAATTGTCCGCAAAATAACCCTCCGTCATAAAATGATCGAAGGGTTATTTATGCGGAGGTTTATATACTCGTAGCCGCGGCCACAAGATTCGCCAGCTGCTCCGGGTCATAAGTCTGCCCCTGGCGCAGCTTCAATGTTTTTCGTTCCGGCGGGCCATCGAATATTCCTTCGGGAAATTCAATCCCCGCCGGATTAAAAATCGTAAAGCTGACCGCATCCTTGGATGTGGAAATTACAGCGGCATATTTTCCATTCTTCAAGAAATGAGGTTTCTTATATTGGAGACGCTCCTGGGCATCCGGGATAACCTGATACACCAACTCACGCAAGCTGACCGCCGCTTCCCTTTGCCAAGTCTCCTTAATTCCATTGATAAAATCCGTGACCTCTTGATTCATATCTTCTTCTCCTTTGGGTACAAAATAGCGTTCTTCGAATTTTATGCTCGGATGGTTGTAGCAAACTGCCACGTCACACCGAACCGGTCCAGGATTTCACCATAACAGGCTCCCCATGGCTGAAGCTCGAACGGATAACGGATTTCTCCGCCTTCCCCCAGCTCTGCAAAGGCCTGCCTTGCTTCCGCCTCAAGCTCGAAAGTCAATGACAGACTTATGTTGCGGCTGCCCTCCACAGGTTCAAAAATATCGCTCATGAATAACGTATTTCCGCCTGCCAAAGATAAAACCATATGCATCACTTTATCTTTGATCCCTTGGGGAGTCCCCGGCACCTCACCATATGTTTTGATGGCCAGAATCTCGCCGCTTAGCACTTTTTTGTAAAACTCCGCCTGAGATCTTGCATCCTCCGACATCAGATAAGGAACTAATTTTGCATTCATTTCAACGACCTGCCTTTCCCCGTAAATTAGATGGAAACCGGCATGCTTCAACCGCTTGGATGCCGTTTCTATCTTAACAACGAACGGGAAATCGCAAAATCGACAACAGTCAATCCTATTTTCCAAAAAAAATTTCTTGTTCCATTCTAAACAACGTTCATCCTCCGAAGTGCCCTCTGATCTTGGCTTGGGTGTCCGCGTCCGACGATAACTCTTCCGGGTCAAATATTTGCCGCAGCTCAATCTCTCCTTGCCCTTGACCATGCGGGTCCGGCATCCGCAGCGCCCATTTAATCGCCTCTTCCCGTGAATTCACCTCGATCAGGGTGTAGCCAGCAATAATCTCCTTGGATTCGGTGAACGGCCCGTCTATTATTTGGGGCTTCCTTCCGGGCTCCGGATAGGAAATGCGGATTCCGCCCGAGCTTGGCTGCAGGCCGTCTGCGGCCACTAGAACGCCAGCCTTTGCCAATTCCTCGTTATACCTGAGCATCGCTTCCAGAAGCTCTGGACTGGGCTTCACACCCGCCTCGGAATCGGATGTAGCCTTGACAATCATCATAAATCGCATGATTAGCCTCCTTCCCGTATACATGTCATTCAAATCCTTAGACGCATGTTCCACTCTATCTATTTCTTTGCCCGGAAAATAAATACCTGCATTTTTATTTTAAATTCAGGGCTCTTGCCTAATATAAAGGTTTATTTCTAATGCACGAACCCCCTGCCGGATTTTCCGACAGAGGGTTCAAAGAACGGGATAGAGATCATCTTTTCATCAGAAATCTTCCCTGGAACTATGCTAGAAATATACTAACCAGATGACGACTGCCAGTACGATTCGATACACCGCAAACGGAACCAGCTTCACCCGGTTAATCAGCTTCAGGAAGAAACGGATCGACAGCAAGGCGAACAGGAAGGCCGCGATAAATCCAACGATGAAGAAGGGCAGAGCGTCAGGGGTAAAGTACTGCCAATTCTTAATTAAGGAGAGCGCACTGGCACCGGCCATGATCGGCACCGCCATAATGAATGTAAAGTCCGCCGCCGCCCGATAGCTAAGTCCAAGCAGCACGCCGCCGGATATGGTCGATCCGGAGCGCGAGAAGCCCGGCCAGATGGAGAGACATTGGAACAAACCTATAGAGAGAGCCTGCTTGTATGTAATCTGATCCACCGTCTCGATCACCGGACGTTTCGGGCGGAAGCGATCGGCCGCGATCATCAGAATTGCTCCAACGACCAGACCGATCAATACTGTGCCGGTAGAGAACAGATATTCATCAATATAATTCTCCAGCAGCACGCCAAGCAGCCCTGCCGGGATCAAACCGACGATGACATGACTCAGCTTCAAGCGTCTGCCCTGGTACCGCCCGGGCATGCTCTCACTCCTCCGCTCTCCCCGGCCCCCGGCTTTGAACCGTGACAGCCCAAGCATATCGATGAAGCGATCTTTAAACACGACGAGCACGGCCAGAATGGACCCGAGTTGAATTACTACCTTGAACGTATTAGCGACATACTTGGAGGTGAAGATCAGATCGGTCTTCAGCCACATATCGTCGACGATAATCATATGCCCTGTAGACGAGACCGGGGCAAATTCCGTCAGCCCCTCTACAATGCCGAGAATAAATGCTTTGATAAGAGAAATGATATCCATTGGCTTTCTTTTGCTCCTAAGCTATATAGATTGATGGAGTGGCAGGTTGCTCTAGGACTGCACTTTTTTTCGCTTACGCCAGAACAGCACGGCAAAGGCGAGTACACCGACAGCGATCACTGTATAGGCGATATGGGAATAGACATCCATAAACCCGACGATACTCTCCCAGGAGCCGCCGACAGCTGCACCTAGACAGACAAGAATTACGTTCCAGGCCAATGTCCCGATGGTCGTAAAGAGCAGAAACAAGCTGAATTTCATCTTGTTCATCCCGGCCGGAATAGAGATCAGGCTGCGGATCAACGGCACCATCCTGCAGAACAATACGGTCCAGTAACCGTATTTATCGAACCAGGAATCGGCCTTGCGTATATCCTCCTTTTTTACTCTTAGATAACGTCCGTATTTTTCGATTATCCTTTCAAGCTTATCTACATTAAGCAGATAGCCAATTCCATACAAAATCACGGCGCCCAGCACCGAACCTAACGTGGAGGCGATAACTACGCCTGTTACCGTCATGCTTGTAGAAGTAGTCATAAATCCGCCAAACGTTAAAATAACTTCCGAAGGGATCGGCGGAAACACATTTTCAAGAGCGATCAGAAATAAGATGCCGAAGTATCCGAACTGTTCCATAATGCTCGTTATCCAATTTTCCATGTATACCTCCGAGAAAACTATGTTTTAAATTTGAAGCGGGCCCTTCTCTCTGCCCCGGCTTCATTTCAATTAGTAAATTCTGATCGCTTTCTGTAAATTGCGCAAATAACGGGCCCGGATGAACAGGAAATAGACTACCTGTACCAGACAGAAGCTGCTCAGAATCAGCCCGGCTTCCCAGGCAATGGACATATATAAATAACTCTGCAGAGCAATAAATGCAAACAGGCTGTGGATCATCGCCACCCCGATCGGAACGAAAAACAATAAGGCCAGCTGCTGTGACACGACCTTCTCCATCTCCTGGTGGGTTAAACCAAGCTTCGTCAGGGCAGCATACTGCCTGCGGTCGTAATCCAAATCGCTGTATAGACGAAAGTACAATACGCTGCCTGCGGCAATGTAAAATACGGTCCCGACGAGGAGTGCGAAGAACAACAGCGCACCATACGAGCTCCTCTGCACCTCGAACAGGGTTCCGCTTACCGTCAATGCATAGGGCTTACCCGCTTCATAATCCATTTTGCCATGCTTGGTCAGCTCCATAGCCATTCCTACGGTCTGCTCCTGCTGATCGGCATAAAAGCCTGTAAATCGCTCCGTTCGTTCCCTCTGCTTGAGGTTTTGCAGCAGCGAATCATTCACAACCAGACCGGAGAAGGTTCCCTCGCGACTATTCCCAAGCTCGGGAGTTAAATATTCCGGCACGGCAACATGCTCGGTAATCCCCGTCTCTCGCAAGCGGATTCCCCGTTCCTCCAGCGTATATTCCGCTGGCTTACGCTCCTCCAGCAACAGCCTCTCCCGCTGCGAGCTAAGCAGGATCAGCGCTTCCTGCGCTCCGGGCGGATGCTCATTTACCTTAAGACCGGCCGCCTTGACCGCTGCTTCATAATCCGCGAAGCCGACCAAGGCCATGGTGCGCGGCCCGGAATCAAGCGTGGATTTCTTCACCTTGACATAGATCAAGTCCATACCGCCCATCTGATACGGCACTTGCCTGGCTTGAAGCTCGGAGCGGATTTGCTCCAGATGCTCGGAGGCAAGCCTGCTTCCTGGCTTGGCTACATAGGCGATATCCGCCGGATAATCCGCCTCGAATTCATCCGACAGCCGGTTGATCGAAGCAAACACGCCGATCGCACAGAAGGTAACTGTGGAGACAATCGTAACGAGAAAGAACATTCTCGAATTATCCTTCAAGCGATAAGACAGATTCGAGATCGTGACCAGGTTCGTCTTTTTCCAATAAAATTCAATCGTTCTCTTGGCCCATTCGAGCAATGACAAGCTAAGCTGAGTGTACAAGAAATAGGTCCCCACGATCGTCATACACGTAACCGGCACCATACGAATTAATACGGTGGATGCCGTAGCCGAAGCTGCCAGATAGTAGCTTGCCATCAGCAATAGAGCAGCGAATAGCGACAAAAGCTTGGAAGCTTGCGGCGGTGCTCCCCGGTGACGATCCGACTGGAAGAGATCGATGAGACGGGTAGAGCCAAGCAGCATCATCGTACATAGAGAAATGACGAGAAACAGCAAGGCAAAGGCCCCGATTGTAAGCAATAGACTATATAGCGAGACGTGGAACGGAAGCGAGACAATCCCTAACAGATTGGAGCCTGCCATGAGGAATAGCTTGGCGGTGAGCAAACCGCCGATCATCCCAACGACAATCGCACCCGCACCGATCAGCATATTTTCATAGAACAGCATCTTACGGAGCTGCTTATCCGTCATGCCCAATAGCAGTAATGTTCCAAACTGATGTCTTCGTGAGCGGAGAAAAGAACCGACCGAATATAACACAAACAGGAAGCAGAATACATACATAATCGACACCGCTTCCGCAAGCACGACCTTGGCCGGAGTATACAGCGGCTGCTTCGCAAGATCGGGATGGAACAAGAACAATGCGCAGACAAAGAAGATCAGAACCGAGAAGGAGCTGCTTAAGAAATAGGCGGCATAAATCCGCTTATTGCGCAGCACATTGCTATAGGCGAACTGTCGGAAAGTGATGAGATTCCCCTCCCAGCAGCGACATCATGTCAATAATCTTTTGAAAGAAAACCTGTCTGTTATCCCCCCGATAAAGCTCGTTGTAAATTCTTCCATCCTTGATGAACAGGACGCGATGACAATAACTGGCGGCTATAGCGTCATGTGTGACCATCAGAATCGTCGTCTTATCCTCACGGTTAATAAGCTCGAACGCTTCCATCACTTCACGCGAGGATCTGGAATCCAGATTGCCCGTCGGCTCATCCGCGAGCAACAACGAAGGCTTGTGAATCAGAGCGCGGGCGATGGCTGTCCGCTGCATCTGTCCACCTGATATTTCACCTGCATACTGCTTCATAATCGCTTCGATTCCTAGCCTGGCGGCGAGCGACTGGGCTCTGCTCTTCATCTCATGGATGGGCAGTCCCTCCAAGGTCAGCGGCAGCACAATGTTCTCTTCCACCGTCAAAGTATCAAGAAGATTGAAGCGCTGAAATATGAACCCGAGCTGACGTCGGCGGAACAGAGCTGTCTCATCCTTGTTCAGCTTTTGCGGGTCCTGTCCGTTCAGAGTCAGCGTTCCACTTGTCGGCTCATCAATCGTAGCGATCACATTCAACAGCGTCGTCTTGCCGCTGCCGGAGGGCCCCATAATCCCAACGAATTGTCCCGCTTCGATTTTGAAGGACACATGATCCAGCGCTCTCGTTGATATTTTTTTGCCTTCGTAAATTTTGGACAACCCGTTAACTTCTAGAACCGGCATGAACTGCGCCCCTTTTCCTTCGCTGATTTGAGTATACTAAGGGGCAGATCATCGCTGCCATTGATTAATCTTACACTACCTTACTTGTTTGTAAGGTTAGAGGCGTCTCCCCCTGAGATACAATTACGCTTCAAAAATAATCCGTACCGTCGTCCCCTGATCCGGCTTCGATTCAAGCTCCAGCCGGTGCCCCAGCTTCCCACAGATTTGCTTCGCCAGATACAAGCCCATTCCGGTAGACTCCTGGAAGCTGCGTCCGTTCTCCCCGGTAAAATAAGCATCAAAGACACGCGGCAGATCGCTCTCTTGAATTCCGACTCCTTCATCTGTCACTTCCAAGACGGTGTGACCTTCTTGAAGAAAGCCGCGGAAATAAACTTTTCCTCCAGCCTTGACTGTATATTTCACAGCATTTGTCATTAGCTGCGTGATAGTAAAGGTCAACCACTTCTCATCCGAATGTACATACAATAAGTCAGGTACCGCGATGTCCGGATACACCCTGCCGCGGATAAAAAGCCTTTTCTGCGCAGATACAACCGTCTTGATCAAGCCGCTCAGCGACAACTGCTCCACGACAAAATCATGCTCGAACGCATCAAGTCTTGCCGTATAAAGCACCAGATCAAGTCCCTTCTGCAGGCGGTCCAGCTCATCTCCAAACGCATGAAAGCGAGGGTCATCCTCGTCCTGAAGCATTAAATGCATCACAGAAAGCGGTGTTTTCATCTGATGTACCCATTGATTCATGAATTGCACCTGATGGTGGATTTTCTCCTCCTGAACGTTCAGGCTGGCCAAGTAGCTGCGGTATTGCGACTTCAACAACTGATATACCGCTTCCGATAACGGCGTGCCGGGGTGAATCTCCTTAAATAGATCCAACGCTGGGCCTGTCCGCTGCTCCAGACTTCGGTATAAGGTGCGCTGGGTGATGTAGCGGTAAGTCAAGTAGAGCAGCAATACAGCGCCGCTCAGCAGCGCGGCGTACAGGATCACAGCTATATTGCGGTATCCATCAAGCCAATAAACAAGTGATATGACAGATAGCTGCAATAAATAGATGAATATAAGCGGACGCTGCTCCTTCAGAAACAATCTCACGCTTCGCCCTCCCAATGGGGCACCAGTCGATATCCTTGCCCACGCACCGTTTGCAGCGCATCCTCTATACCTAACATCTGCAGCTTCTTGCGTACGCGGGTGACATACACATTAAGGGTATTGTCATCCACAAACTTCTGGTCATCCCAAATTTTCTCCAGCAGCCGATCCCGGCTGACGATCCGCTCCATCCGCCCCATGAGCTCATCAAGAATCTTCATCTCGGTTAGGCTCAGCTCCACCTTGGACTCACCAATGGACAGAAATAACCGCTCTTTATCCAGTGACAGTCCAGCCACGGATACCGTCCTGTCCCCGGCGCTAGAAGCATATGATCCATAAGCCCGACGCAGCTGGCTCATTACCTTCGCAATCACGATGTCATAGTCGAACGGCTTTGTAATATAGTCATCGCCTCCGTTTTCAAGCGCCATCACCTGATCCATCTTGCCCTCGCGAGCTGAGATGAAGATGATGGGGCATGTCGATTGACTGCGAATCTGTCTGCACCAGTAATAGCCGTCAAATTTGGGCAGATTGATATCCAGCAGCACCAAATGCGGCTCATACCGCTCGAATTGCTGCTTGATCGTATCGAAATCGGCCGCCGCATATGTATCGTAATCGAAGCGATGCAAGTACTCCCTTAGCCTGCCAGCAATGCCTGGATCGTCTTCTACAATGAATATTTTGAACATAAGCAATCTCCTTTTGTCCGACTCTTACCTCTGAATTGTAACAAAAATAGACATACATATAAAAATAGAGAGGCAACAGCTCTTTGGGAGCGAAGCCTCTAATTATAGACGTTTATGTTCTGGTTAAAGTTAGCATAGTTATGTCCCCTCGGCTTATCGCCTCAGAGTACCGATTTATTCCGCGTGCCCGCAGACAAAAGCTTCAAGCCCCCGCCGATTAGCAGGAAGGCAATCAGGACAGGACGCAAATATTCGTATACGAAGTATGTGATGCGCAGTCCCGGGAAATATCTCTCGATCATGGGAACCAAGAGATCCATAGAGACATAATAGACGCCTAACAGAATCAGGATGATGCCAAGCCAGTGCTGGTAACTTCCTTTGCTATCGATCAAGGGCCGGTCCTCTAGCGGCAGAACACCATAACGACTAATATGCTGCAGCCCATCAAACAAACTGAAGAACCAGATGATCGGAATCACGAATAGAAACACTTTCAAACGCAGCACATCGATCACATAGAAGCTGCCGAGGAACAGCACCATTAATTGCAAACCGCGCTTCTGAAGGCCGAGATACATTTGACCCGCGCCTGGAAATGCCGATAGCAAGGTAGCCAGAATTTTGCTGCGTCTGCCGTCGATCCGGCCGGATTCCCATTCATCAAACAAATTGCGGTCCTGGATAAGCTCCCCCGCCTGCTTGCGGTGAACGAGCCCAACTGCATCGAACATTGAATAGAGCCAGATGATAGGCAGCAGCCCAAGAAACAGAAGAAACACCGACTCATGAGTAATGCCTGTCACGAACAGCAGCATCGTAAACAGCCCGAAGAACGAGATCAGGAAGGACAGCCCCCTCTGCATCAGTCCCAGCTGGAAATGGCCGAGGCCAGGCACGAACGAGAGCAGAATAATGAAGAAACGCTCCGTGTCCTTATCTTTTTGACTCATCGGTGGAGGGATAATTCCCAACGGATCAAGCGGATCTGCAATAACAGGCTGCTGAACGGCAGCCGGCTCCCGCAGCAGCACGATGATAAGATCGAGCATGGAGATGCACCAGAGAATAAACGCTGCAATAGCCGTTACAGCAAGAAACACTTCCTCTCTCGAAGCTATAGCTAATAGAATTCCGAACAAAATTCCCCCGAAGAAAAATACCGGGTAGAGCACGCCTCTTACCTTCTTCCCCCAATAAAGATGCCCCAGGCCGGGAATCAGGTTTAAGATAAGCGCAAGCAAACGATTGCGATAATGTACCAATGTCATTCCTTCCTTTCTGTATCAAGTATTAGTCATGTTATCTCATTTACTTATTCCATTTATCGAACCAACCGGTAGTCGCCTTCATGAGCCTATCGCTAACTGATATCTCCTGATTAGGTCGGTGGATTGCCTCATTAGCCCTCGAGAATAAATGATCGAAGAAACCGCCGGTCATCAGCAGCATAGTAATCGACGCAGCGATCACGTATTGCAGCCAAGCCTGGTTGAACCATCTGCCGATTGAGCCTTGCTCCTTGTCAGGGTTTGCAGCTTTATCCGAAGAATCCGGCAATGAGGCCATCAGTCCCTCCAGCCAAGGCCCATCCTCTCTCATCTCCGGCAGTTCACTCTCTAACGATGATAGAGCCTCAGAATAGAGGAGTGCAGCTTCCTCATCTTCAAGCAGCATATTCTCCAGCCGCTTTTCTTCTTCCCAAGTTAATTTTCCTTGAATATACGCCTTCCAGATCTGCATGGAAGCTTGATCCAGTGGTCTCACTACCATTCCTCCTCCTTCCAATGCTCTCTCATCCATCTTCTCGCGCGATACAGCTTGGATTCCACCGTTTTCTCGGTGATATCCAGCTCAGCGGCGATCTGCCCATAGCTTTTGCCATTCAAGTAAAAAGCCGTAATGATCGTCTGATGCCCGTCCGGAAGCTGCTTGATTTTCTGTCTCAGCTCATCCCTCTGCTCCTCGGCGAGCAGTCCTTGCAGGATATGCTCCGATTGGATCGGCATTTGCGAAGCCAACTCGATTACGTCCCCTTGCTGTTCCCTGCGGCGCTCTCGCTTGCGCTTCAGATCAATTGCTTTATGTAGAGCTATTCGGGTCAACCAGGTCTTGAAGCCTTGCTCACGGTATTCGGAGAGAGAGTTATAGATTTGCAGAAAGGTTTCCTGCGCAGCGTCCTCGGCTTCCTGCTCATCGTGCAGTACAGAGTAAGCTATTCGATAGACATGGTTCCGGTAAGTCTGCACAAGCTCGCGGAACGCTTCCCGGTCCCCTTGTCTGAGCTTCTGAATAAAGCGCACTTCATCCTTTTCACCAATCTTTCTCCCCTCCTTCCCTATAATAGACGATGGCTACCTGGGCAACCCCTGCATCATTTACAAATTTTTTCGTTGTCGTCGACTATATTTTTTCTGCGATTTGTTCCCTGTACTATGTAACGGATATATAGCAACTTAGTTAGCATTCTGAATAGAATTTCATAGAAAAGAATTATTTGTAGAATTATGTCACCATAAACGCGCTACCAAATAACATATAAAGAAAAATGTATCTTTTTTTGTAAAGTAATTGACATTTCCAGTATTTTAGAATAATATATAACAAATTTAACTATTAAAAATTTTAATATACGACATATGGATATAGCGTTTATTTTCATAGCTTTAGTAGATTCTTCTACAGACTACCGACATCATCTCCTGAAGAAGCTCGACTCCCATTATCGGTTGAATTGGGGATAGAGCCTTGTTGGCTTCGGAGTTGATCATAATTGCCAGTACGGAAAGGAGGAGAGCGGTTCACTGCTGCGAATGCACTTCTGAGATCTACATGATCCTAGAATTCAGTCATATGTAAGCGCTAACTTTGTATTAACTAGAATAAAGAGGGATTTATTTTATTTAAACGAAGGAGGAGATTAATATGACGGTTCAAGCTTTTGCTGGTACTCATTTCTCAAGACTGAAGATGCTCTACGTTACAGCAGGTACCTTATTTCTCATCTTTGCATGCTCTCTGATCTTCGCAAATAGCGCTTCTGCACATGGCTATGTTGTAGATAGCCGCGCACATCTGTGTTCTACGGGACAAAATACCAACTGTGGTGCCATCGTCTACGAACCCTTTAGCGTAGAAGGCCGTGGTGATTTCCCTGAGTTTGGCGTGCCTGATGGCAATATAGCCAGTGCCGGGAAGTTCCTGGAGCTTGATGCACAAACATCAACTCGCTGGAGCAAAGTGAATATGACCGGCGGTGAACATACCTTCCACTGGAAGATCGTCGCTAACCATAGCACGAACACCTGGGACTACTATATTACCAAGAAAGGCTGGGACCCGAATTCGCCGCTCAAGCGCTCCGATCTGGAGTTGTTCTGCAGATATGTTGATGATGGCGCAATCCCGCCGGATGACGTCTATAATGATTGCTTCGTTCCTAATGACCGTGAAGGATATTATGTTATCGTCGCTGTATGGGATATCGCCGATACGCCAAATGCCTTCTATCAAGTGATGGACGTGAATTTATCCAAGAATCCGTCTGCGCCTACAACTCCGGCTCCAGGCTTCCCTGGCGATCCTGACCGCTTCGGTGAATATCTCGTCTGGAATAATGTCAGAGTATACACAGAAGGTGAGATTGTCCTGCACAACGGACAGTTGTGGGAAGCACTCTGGTGGACGCAGAACCAGGAGCCAGGTACGACTGGACAATGGGGACCATGGAGATTGATTGGTCCCGCGCCTAATCAGTGACAGCTATATAACAAAGAGCCAGGCTCCTTAGCGGAGACCTGGCTCTTCTTATGCATTTCATTATTGCTTCCTATTCCTGTCCATCTTAGCGGGACCCGGTACGGAATTTCTGAATATGGGCCTTCGCATCCTCTACCGTCTTGACGCGATTACGGCTCCATTCCAGGAGAATCCGGTCGATGTAGCGGAAATGAACCTTGCCGGCAAATACCGCTTCTTTCAGAGCCAGCAGGATCAAGTCCTCCGGATAACTGTCCTGGTCTACCCAGCCGGAGATCGTCTCACATTCCATCGGCGATAGCGGACGAGCAAATTCCTTCTCGAAAATAACGAATAAGTTACGCTGCTCTTCCTCCTTCGGCGCAGGTGCCGAGGCTTGCGCTTCGGCCTGCCGGCCGGCGGCACGCTGCTCAGCCAGGCATTTCCCCAGCTTTTCATACATCCCCGATAGATTGTAACGCTCCGATTGAATCCCGGTAACCTCATCCATGAAGTCATCGATACTAAGCCAGCCTTCCTTCATCAGCCGTCTGATGACAGGGGAGAGCCCGCCGGGCGCTGTGCCCATCCGCAGCTCCAGTTGATCGATAGAAGGAAAATCATTATGCTCCACCTGCTTGAATGAAAGCAGCTGAACAAGCAGCATGACTTCCATTTCATCTAAATGCAGCTGCCGGTAATGGACGAACAGAACATGAGGAATATTCACCATCGCCGCCTCAAGTCCGAAGGAGATCCCTTTGGACCATACTTTCCAGCTATCGTTCATCTCCATCTTAACCACCTTGCTTATGGATATAAGCGGTACAGCATCCGCGGGAACGGAATCGTCTCACGGACATGCTCGAGTCCGCAAATCCAGGAAACCGTACGTTCCAGACCCAGACCGAAGCCGGAATGTGGTACAGAACCATATTTACGCAAATCCAGATACCATTGATAGGTCTCTGCCGACAAGTTATGCTCCTTGAAGCGCTCTTCCATCAATTCAGGATCATCAATCCGTTGCGATCCCCCGATAATCTCGCCGTAGCCTTCTGGCGCGATCATATCCGCGCACAATACAACTTCAGGACGGTTAGGGTCAGGCTTCATGTAAAATGCCTTGATGACGGCCGGATAATTCGTAATGAACACCGGTTTGTCGTAACGTTCCGCAATGGCGGTCTCGTGGGGCGCCCCGAAATCCTCGCCCCATGGGATATCGAAGTTTTGGGTATGCAAGTATTCGATCGCTTCATCATACGAAATGCGAGGGAACGGCGCCTTGATATTCTCCAGCTTGGAGATGTCGCGATCCAGCGTCTCCAGTTCAGGACGACAGTTCTTCAATACCGATTGCACAATATGAGTAACGAAGTTCTCCTGGACGACAAGACTTTCCTCGTGATCCGTGAATGCCATCTCCGGTTCAATCATCCAGAATTCAATCAAATGACGGCGAGTCTTCGACTTCTCTGCCCGGAATGTCGGCCCAAAGGAATATACCTTACCCAAAGCCATTGCTGCAGCTTCCATATAGAGCTGGCCGCTTTGAGTCAAATAGGCATCCTCATCAAAATATTTTGTATGGAACAGATTCGTTGTCCCTTCCGCCGAGGTCGGAGTCAGGATTGGCGGATCCATTTTTGTAAATCCGTTCGTATTGAAGAACTCCTGGACCGCGCGGATGATCTCTGCCCGGACAACCATAACCGCACGCTGCTTAGGACTGCGCAGCCATAGGTGGCGATGATCCATCAGGAAGTCTACCCCGTGCTCCTTCGGCGTAATGGGATAGTTCTCGGTCAAATGAATAATCTCAATATCCGTTACTGTCATTTCGTAGCCGGATTGGCTGCGGGGCTCTTCACGAATCACTCCGGTCACATACATGGAGGATTCCTGGGTCAAGCTCTTGGCCTTCTCCCATACCTCTTCGCCCACTTCACTCTTCACGACAACGCCCTGGATATATCCGGTACCGTCGCGAAGCTGCAAGAATTGAATTTTGCCGCTGGAACGCTTGTTATTGAGCCAGCTGCCAATGACGACAGTCTCGCCAACATGTTCGCCAACTTGACGAATCACGCTTTTGTTCGCCATGCCCTTATCTCTCCTCTTAATAGGTTGAACACTTACTTTTAAGTAAACTAGTGATTCTCCTGAACAATGCGGTATGTGTCACGCGCGATCATCAATTCCTCGTTGGTCGGGATAACCAATACTTCCACCTTTGAATTTGGCGTAGAAATACGGCGCGGATCGCCGGAGCGTACCTTGTTCAATTCCGGATCAATCTCAACACCGAGGTAAGTCAGGTTCTCACATACCTTCTCTCTGACGACTACAGAGTTTTCCCCTACACCTGCTGTAAATACAATTACATCAACGCCGTTCATCGCTGCGGCATAAGACCCGATATACTTGCGCAGACGGTATTCATACATTTCAAATGCCAATGTTGAATTTGGCTCGCCCTCCGCCATGCCATCCGTAATATCGCGCATATCACTGCTGCTGCCGGAAATCGCCAACAAGCCGCTGTGCTTGTTCAACATGGAGTTAACTTCGCTTAGCGACAGCTCTTCTTTGTTCATAACAAACGTTACGACAGCTGGATCGAGGTCACCGCTGCGAGTTCCCATCATAAGGCCTTCAAGCGGCGTCAAGCCCATAGAAGTGTCCATAGACTTGCCGTCTTTGACAGCTGTTAGGCTCGCGCCGTTGCCGATATGACAAGTGATAATCTTCAGATCTTCGAGCGGACGGTTCAAGTACTCTGCCGCTATCTTGCTTACATAGTCATGAGATGTACCGTGGGCTCCATAACGACGAACCCGATGCTTCTTATATAATACTTTCGGGATCGGGTATAGATATACCTTCTCGTCCATCGTTTGATGGAAAGCTGTATCAAAGGCAACAACCTGAGGAACCCCAGGCATATTTTTCTCCGCTGCGTTAATCCCTAGAATAGCTGGGGGATTATGAAGAGGAGCCAAATCGAACAGACGGCGGATTTCCGATTTCACATCGCCTGTAACAAGCGCAGAGCCTTTGAACGCTTCCCCGCCATGAACGACGCGATGGCCTACGGCTTGAATTTCTTCTACGGAGTTCAGAACACCATGCTCTTTATCAGTCAATTTATCAAGCACCTTACGGATCGCCGTTGTATGCTCGAGGATTTCACTAACTTCAGTAACTTCCTCTTTGCCTGTTGGCTTATGATTCAGAATTGAAGAATCCATGCCAATCCGTTCAACCAGGCCTTTAGCTAATACCGATTCATCGGTCATATCATACAATTGATATTTCAAAGATGAACTACCTGCATTAATTACGAGCAATTTCACACCCGGTCACCATCCTTATCGTATTTGAAAAATCCTTCACCAGTTTTCACACCGAGAGATCCGGCGCGAACCATTTTCTTCAACACGAAGGAAGGGCGATATTTAAGTTCGCCGAATTCACGGAACATGCGCTCAAGAGCAGCCAGGACCGAATCGAGACCAAAGCGGTCGGCCATTTCCAGCGGACCGTATTGGAATTGATAACCGATGCGCATTGCATCATCAATATCCTCAGCCGTAGCTACGCCTTCTCCTAGCACATGCAGCGCTTCATTAATCATCAAGCAGATGATTCGGGAAGTCACGAAGCCAGGGGATTCATAGACCATAATTCCGTGCTTATCAACAACTTCTTCCACGAAGCGTTTTGTCTCTTCGAAGGTGGATTCCGAAGTTTTTAATCCGCGAATAATTTCAACCAGATTTATCTTAGCTACCGGATAGATGAAATGCATACCAATCACGCGTTCCGGATATTTCGTGGAGCCGGCAATTTCAGTCAAGCTGAGTGTGGAAGTATTGCTGGCCAGAATAATATTGCTCGGGCATACCTGATCCAATTGCTTGAATACCTTTTTCTTGGCATCCAAATCCTCCGAAATGGTCTCGATGACCATATCGCAGGTACCGAGTTCGGCAAAATGAGTTACTTTATGAATTTTGGATAAGATCAGTTTCTTCTCCGCCTTGGTGATAGCCCATTTTTCGAGCTGCTTATCAAGGCTCGTCTCAATCATGCCGTAAGCATGGTTCAGCTTGTCGTTCGTTTCTTCAACGAGCAGTACGTCCAGTCCTTTGGCTGCAAGCATCTCGGCAATCCCTTGCCCCATTGTGCCGCCGCCTATGACACCTATCTTTTTGAAATTCATGGTTCTTCCGCTCCATCCTTTCATGATCTTACGTAATATTGTACCCCAGATGTCGAATAATACATCTTTTTATACCCAACATATAATAATATCTTAGCACGAAGAAAAAGTAAAAAAAAATAACCGGCATCAAGTTTTATGCCGGTAAATAACTGATTTCACTAAATTGACATCGGAATTGTTCTCCAGACAGCCGTTCTTCCTTTAAAAGGATTTCCAAGGCATTGTCGAATATCGCCGAGTGGTCGGTTAGAATTTGCTTGGATTTGGCAGCAAGCTCATCCAGTATTCTGGAATTCTCTCTCATGAGCACTTCCTTCGTCACCATATCCATATTCATAATTCCCAAAGAGGTAAGGCCGGAGGTCATCATCGTCTGAACAATGTTCAAGGCCTGCTCAAAGTCATTGCTTGAACCCGTGCTTCGTCCTCCGTAATAGATTTCCTCCGCCGCCGCTCCCGCCAGAGCGACGATAATCTGTCCTTCAAGATAATCTTTGGTATATAAATATTTCTCGTCTTGCGGATTATGCCGAACATAGCCAAGCGCCCGGCCTCGCGGACTTAACACGACTTGATTGACGCTGCCTGGCGAGACAACCTCGGCAGCAACGGCATGCCCAAGCTCGTGCACAGCAACCCGCCGCTTTTCCTCCACGGTTGACTCGCGATCCGTCTTCTCCCCAAGCATGACCTTATCGATCGCTAACGACAGGTGCAGTTGTGTGATCAGGTCCTCGGAATCACGCATCGCATAGATCGCCGCTTCGTTCATCACGCTCTCCAACTGCGCGCCCGAGAAGCCAAATGTCTCCTCAGCCACCTTCTCCAGATCGACATGGTCGGCCAGCGGCTTATTCTGGGCATGGAGCTGAAGAATATGCACCCGTCCTCTTTTGTCAGGCAGATCGACTTGAATATGACGATCAAAGCGGCCCGGGCGCACCAGGGCACTGTCGAGCATCTCTTTGCGGTTGGTAGCCGCCATTAACAGAATACGAGGTGTATCCGAAGTATAGATCCCATCCATCTCCGTCAGCAGTTGGTTCAATGTCTGATCGTATTCACGCTGCTGTCCACCCTCGCGCTTACCGCCGATCACATCAATCTCATCGATAAAGATCACGGCGCTTTCTTTATTTTCCTTCGCGGCACGGGTGCGCGCATCCTTAAATAAATCGCGGATTCGGCTTGCCCCAACCCCGACATACATTTCAACAAATTCACTGCCGGAAGCAGCCACAAATACGGAATTCGTGTATTGAGCAGCGGCTTTGGCCAGCAGCGTCTTCCCGGTTCCTGGCGGCCCTGTAAGCAGGATACCTTTGATGGGCCGAATGCCAAATTTCGTTATTTCCTCATAACGAACCATAAAATCAAGCGCCTCGATCAATTCTTGCTTGGCGCTCTCCTGGCCACCGATCTCTGCGAACGTCAGCTTTGCCGGTCCATCCTTTCTGCGTCTGCGATCTTGTGCCGCGCCTACAGCAATCCCACCGCGCATTTTAGCCAGAACGAACAAACCGCCAACGATCAGGCCGATGAACACTACAGGCAATATATTAACGCCGATAAACGCTAGAAAGATAAGCAGTACGGGAACCACACCAATGATAATTTCCGTTATTCTCTTACGCATTTGGCCATGCCCCCATTCGCTCCGGAACGCGAGGCAGGATTATAAATTTGCTGGCTTTGCCGTCAGTAAGCGTAATATACACATTCTTATCATCCATCTCAGCCTTCGCTGTAATCGATTTATTTTGCTGCTGAAGTTGATCAAGCGCTGCATGAATATCGGTATATTGCTTGTTCTCCATCGCTTGGGCAATCGGGAACAAAACCTTGTTCCATGCTCTGTTCAGATCACGATTCGATTGATCTTTAATCTCAAATGACAACTTACGCTGCCCTACCCATTTCTTGCCATCCTCTTGAATATACTTGACCAGCTCGCCCAGGTCAGTGCCGGGCTTAAGGTCCAGCTTCAAGGCTACTTGCTGCCGGTTTATATTGGATTCGACGTTGTTCACGCCGTCAAATTGCTTCACGGTCTTCTCGAACGGGCTCTCTACCACCCAATGCTGATAAGAATACCAGCCGCCAAACAATAGCAGTGCGGAAACCGCAACACTAGCTGCGATCGTTCCAATTCGCAGTTTCACGAGATGTCCCCCTTCAATATGATATATAAATAGTATATATTTTAATCTATCAAAACAACTGAATTTAGTATATCACATCTTATACAAGAGAAGAAAGCGAAGTGTGAACACTCTTTTAAATCTAAGATATTAAATGTTTCCATATCCCTGGCTACTCTCCTCTTTTATAAAAAAAACAAGCCCTGTTCAAAAGAGAAACAAAGCGTATCATCGCATATTCATGCTGCGATTTCGCTTTTCTTTTGGAACAGGACTTGCTATCTGTCTTACTTCTAACGATTTGGCAATGTGAACATTTCTGATAGAGACTCCCCATTGCTGAAGCTATAGAAACGGTAATAGTAATGTGAGTGATCTTTATAGAACAATTGCCATACATATTGATTGTTATATATACCCGGAGTCAGTCTGACAATATTGATTCCAGGCAGCTGATCTTGAATAATCTTGCGAATCTGCGGCTCGGATACCCCTTCGGACAAGGGCTTCTCTACGGCCGCTTTCCCTTCGGGCAACCAGACCATGACCTCAACGCCATCCGCATTTTTACCTTGAACGACCCAGCACACCTCATCCCAGACCGACTTCCATACCTTGTCCGATTCAACAACCCCGGTCTCTTGTCTGGCCTGTGCAACCGCCGCATTCTCTCCCTGCCATATATCCTCTTGAATATATAAATAAAAGCGGTAAAGGCCAAAGAAGATGATCAGCAGGATCACAATGGAGAGCAGAATCCATTTGGTTCTATTCTTCAACCTTCTCTTCCTTCCCAGTTAGAGTTCGAGTTCCTGCCTTACCGGCCGAGAAGTCCTTCAAAGGCCGTTTGCGCCTCATAATGAATGCGCTCCTCATCCAGCGTCAGACATTGGCCATGACGGACAATCTGCTTGCCATCGACCCATACATGCTCTACATCCTTGGGACCTGCTGAATAGACGATATGAGAGATATAATCAGTCCGCGGCAAGAGGTGAGCCTGGTCGGTATTTACGGCGATCATATCGGCCTTCATTCCGGCTGCCAACTTGCCGGTATTGTCCAGGTAGAGCGATTTTGCCCCATACTCTGTTCCCATGCGTAGAGCTTCAAGGGCAGGTACTGCTGTTGGATCGCCGGATACTCCTTTATGAATCAGAGCAGCCAGTCTGATCTCCTCGAACATGTCGAGATTGTTGTTGCTCGCAGGGCCATCTGTCCCCAGCGACACCGTAACGCCTGCTTTCAGCAGCTCCGGCACCCGTGCTACCCCGCTAGCCAGCTTAAGGTTGCTGCCCGGGTTGTGGGAGATAGCCACCTTATGAGCGGCAAGGATCTCAATCTCCTCGCCGGTCAGGTGTACCGCATGAGCGACCAAAGATGGACGAGAGAAAAAGCCCAGGTTAAGCAGATGTTGAACAGGACGTACACCGTACTGATCCACATTTTGCTGGACCTCCGCTTGTGTCTCGGACATATGCGTGTGTAACGGCAAATCAAGATCATGCGCTGCCTGTACAAACTTCTCAATATAATCCGGCGGGCATGTGTACGGCGCATGCGGCGACATCATTGTTGTAATCCGCCCTTCGGCCTTGCCATGCCAATCGCGAGCGATGCGAATCGCTTCGGCCAGCTTCTGATCCTGTAGTTCAGGTGGGCAGAGGCCGATAACACCGCGCGTTAGAACACCGCGGATACCCGATTCCTCCACGACCTTTCCGACTTGATCCATATGATCATACATATCCAAGAAGGTCGTGGTTCCACCTTTGACCATTTCCAGGACGGATAAAGAAGCACCCCAATAGACATTCTCAGGAGTGAATTTTGCCTCCATCGGCCACATCTTCTGCTCTAGCCATTCTTGAAGAACCATATCGTCTCCATAACCACGCAGCAATGACATCGCCGTATGCCCGTGTGAATTGACGAGGCCCGGCATGAAAAGCAGGCCTTTGCCATCAAAAGTCTCCGCACCTTCTACGCCTTCCGGGCGCTCTTCGCCGATATAAGAGATCGTATCTCCTTCGATCAGCATATACCCGTGGACGATCGGATTTTTCTCGTCCAGCACTGCAAATGTGCCATTCTTAATCAACCATTTACGACTCATCTTCCGGTAATTCCTTTCCGCTCTGCAAATAATAAGCAAGACTAATAAGGTCTGTTGTGAAATCTGCCGCATGGATACGCACGTCAGAAGGAACCTTAATAATTGTAGGCGCAAAGTTGAGGATCGCCCCTATACCTGCGGCAACAAGCTGGTCAGCAACGCGCTGCGCTTCCACATCAGGCACCGTAATAATCCCGATCTGAATATGCTTGTCTCTAACCGTCTGCTCCAACTCCTCGATCGGCTGAATCGTAATATCTTTGATCTTCTTGCCGATCTTGTCCGGGTTGGCGTCAAAAACTGCGATAATCCGCATATTGTCCTTCACATAGGTATTGTAATTGGACAAGGCTTGCCCCAGATTACCGGCTCCGACGAGAGCCACATTAATCTGCTGGTCCAAATTCAGAATTTGCCGTATTTTCTCGATCAAGTATGAGACGTCATACCCGATCCCCTTCCGACCAAAATCGCCGAAATAAGCGAGATCTTTGCGGATTTGAGCTGGATTTAGATCCAGCTTCTGTCCGAGCTCCTGGGAAGAAACCGTCAAGACCTCGCGATGGCTTAATTCATTAAGAAACCGCAAGTATACAGGCAATCTGCGTACAACCGCATCTGAAATTTTTTCTGATTTCATATATTTTCCCCCTACAGGCGCATTTCGAAGAAATTACGACTCTTCGTCATCGTTTAACCACTCCGAGATCCGTGGGACCATCTGCGATAATGTCATATGTTCCATCTTCGGTCCCGGTAAAGAATACAAAAAGTATTTGCCATAATAAGATTCCAAGATGCGTGTATCATATACAACGACAATTCCTCGATCCGCGGAAGAACGGACCAGACGCCCGAAGCCTTGCTTGAAGCGAATGACCGCCTGAGGCACCGACAGCTTCATGAATGGGTTCTTCTTCTCTCTCTGAAGCCGCTCGCTCTTAGCCTCAACCAGCGGATGATTCGGCGGCTGGAACGGCAGGCGAACAATCGCCAGGCTCGTTAACGCTTCCCCAGGAATGTCTACGCCTTCCCAGAAGCTGCTCGTCCCGAGCAGTACCGAAGCTTGCTGCCCTTGAAAACGACGGGTCAGCTTCGTTCTGCTGCCACTATCCATCCCCTGTCCAATAACAATGATGCCTTCATCAGACAGCAGCTCTTTTAACGGGTCATAGACTTGTCGCAGCATCCGATAAGATGTGAAAAGAACAAGCATCCGCCCCTTGGTAGCAATGGCGGTATCGGCTAAAGAACGCACCAGCGTCTGAATAAAATAATTATCGCCTACACTGCCCTTAACGCTCGGGAAGTCCCGCGGTATAAGCACCAAGGCTTGCTCCCGATAATTGAAGGGAGAAGGCAGCATCGCGGTCATCAAGCGGTCTGTATTAGCTGCTTCCTGAAGACCGAGCTGTTCAATCACATATTGAAACGATTTATCAACGGTCAAAGTCGCCGATGTCATCACTACACTCTTCTTCTTGTCGAAGAAATAGGCCTTTAATTGAGCGCTGACATCAATCGGTACGGCAAAGATCTGCAATGAACGATTGCGGTAGTTCCCATTAGCTTCAAGCCAGTATACCGTATTCTCATCCTCCAGCTTCATAAAGAAACGAAGCGTCTCACGTTCATTAGTCAAATCCTTGAGCAGTCCGCTGATATCCGTAATCAGGCTTTCTGCACCGTAATCATCCTGTTCCTCGCGAATTTCGGCTACCATCCGCTCCCCTTTGCGGAGAATATCCCCCAAGGTAATGTAGATCGAGTTCTCTAATGTAGTCAGAGCATCCCAGGCTTTGGGCTTCTTATCGGGTAAAAGTCGGGTTACGAACTGCCCCGGATCTCCAGGGGCGGCATCGGAACGCTCTGGTATTAAAGCGAACAACAATTCGCTCAGTTTGTCCCAATTCTCCTTCACCTCGATCAATGACGGATACATCTCGTCTATGACCGTCATCCATTTCATCGCCGCTTCTGCCCCGGTTTGCTGAAGCATGAAGTGCAAGGATGGAAGCTGCCCCGTCTTGCTGTCTTTGAACAACCGGGTCAAAGTATGGATAACTGTAAAATATTTAAGCTGCAAGCCGAGATGCTTGCCGGCCACATCCTCAAGATGATGGGCTTCATCGATGACCAGACGATCGTAGCCCGGCAGAAGTTGATGTCCGGCTTGAATATCGGTGAACAACTTGGAGTGATTCGTTATGACGACATCGGCTACCCCCGCTTCATGCTTGGCACGGTGATAGAAGCATTTGCGGAACCAAGGGCAGGAACGTCCAAGACATGAATCGGACTCACTGGCCACGGTTTCCCAGAAATCGCCCCCGCGATTTCCCAGATTCAGCTCCTCATCATCCCCGGTTTCCGTCTGAGCGAGCCACACGATCATTTGTGCGGCCGTCATCACCTCTTCTTTTGGGGTTGTGAAATCTCTTCTATTTATTTTATGTTCAAATTTGCGCAAACACAAATAATGCTGCCTTCCCTTGAAGATAGCGGCCTTGAACGGAAATGGCACGACCTCCGTTAACAACGGAAGATCCCGCTCCCGGAGCTGCTCCTGCAAGTTAATGGTATGAGTGCTGATCATGACCTTCTCATCCTGCTTCACACTATGGTAAATGGCAGGCAGGAGGTATCCGAGCGACTTCCCGGTACCTGTACCAGCTTCAATCAAGAGATGCTTGTCCTCGGCAAAGGCCTGCATCACCTGATCCAGCATCATGGTCTGGGCTTCTCGCTCTTCATATTCAGGCAATTTCAGCTGCAGTTGTTCCCGAACCTGCTCCATGAACTGTTCATAGGACACATCTTTGAGCGGATTCACCAGCATATGATCCCGAGCCGGCTCAATATCCATCCAGTCATCAACCTGGAGGGCAAACTGCCGATAATACGTGAACCCGTCCGGATTAACGCCAAGCTCCTTCTGCTGCTTCTCCTGAAGCATCGCATCAAAGAACCAGGCCAGATCGCTGTCCTCGTTGTCGAACAGATCAGACAGCCGCTGCAGCGTCAGCAGAGGCAGCTGCTCGATCTCATCCAGACATTTGAGAAAGATCAGAGCCGTTGCAAGCGCATCGCTATCTGCCTGATGAGGCCGATCATGCTGCACATTGAATTCCTGCGACACCATACCTAGCTGATAGGTGGATAGCGAAGGAAAGAATATTTTCAGAAAGTCCATCGTATCGAGAATGCGTCCGGAAAAAGGCAAATATCCCGTCTTATCGAGAGCGCTCTGTAAATAATTGAAGTCAAAAGCTACATTATGTCCAACCAGAACTGCATCATCGAGTAATGGAACCATCTCCATCATAACCTCGTCCAACCCGGGCGCATCTTTGACATCTTCTTCCGTAATTCCGGTCAAGCCTGTAATAAATGGAGGTATCGGGATTCCCGGATTTACATAAGAGCGATAAACTTGTGAAATTGTCAAATCATGGTCTATAATGGCCAGCCCTGCCTGAATAATCTCATCCGAGGACTGATTGCCTGTAGTTTCAAAATCAAGTACCGCGTATTTCATTTTCTCGTTCCAAAGTCCCTTCCATCCAGTCTCATAAACAGCATAACAGAATATAGCCATTTTGAAAATTAACTGACATTTTAAACAAAAGACAAGAAAACTTTGAACGAGGTCCGTTTAAGGTTCAAAAACAAAGCGATGCCTCGGCATATGTCGAGTGCATCGCTGACAATAAAACGCTGATAAGCTCGGCTCGATTCATTCTGTACGTTACATTAAGGGAGACAGTTCATCTCCAAATTTCAGCTTCCCTGTACTGCTGTCGCAGGCCTGCAGGTTCATCAACGGTTCAGGAAGCGTCGGATCGCTCCGATGAGCGAGAGCGAAGTATTCCTTCGCCTTTGCGCGCTTCCCCCGCTGAGCCTCGATACAGCCTAGCGCATTATAAATAATGGAACGAAGCCGATTGCTGGTCGTCTTCTCCAGCACGGCAATAAAATGTGAAGAAGCTTCGGATAATTGCTGCAAATGCAGATGACACATCGCTAAATAAGTTCGGCCAACCAGACCATCCGGATAATCATGCACCACGTTCTGGAATTGTTCGAGTGCATTTGAGAACATCAGGAGCTTATAATAGCCTTCCCCTTTCTCATAAGCATCGCACTTCATTTCAGGAAGAACAAAGCCTGCAGGCTCAGTTTCACTCCAGCTTTGCCTGACCGCTCCCATCTTCTCTTCAAAATTCAGCCATTCTTCAATAATTTCGTCACTCATGTGCTTGAGGAGATTCCATTTATGCGTGAGTTCCTGCTTCTGTGTTCCTTCGGCCATCGGATAAAATTTTGAGATCTCATCCAACATTTCGTTCATTTCCGCAAACATATGTTGAAACATCATCCGCATCCCACCCCTTAAAAAATGAAATCAGTGCGAGCCTTAAGTTCATTTTTTGTTTCGGGGGGACTTTTCATTCCCGCAGGCATTAATTGCATACCCATACTCAGGAATCAGGCTAAGCGCCGCCGGATTAACGAACGGTTGAATGCAGCTCTTTGGATGCCGTCTCCACGGGTTTATTATCTTCTCCGACAAATACGACCGTCGGCTTGTAGCTCTTGATTTCTTCATCCGACATTTGGGCGTAAGAAATAATAATTACGGTATCCCCTGGCTGAACTAATCTGGCTGCCGCTCCATTAAGGCAAATGACTCCGCTGCCTCTCGGCCCTGGAATGACATAAGTCTCCAGCCTGGCCCCATTGTTATTGTTGACGATTTGCACCTTCTCGTTCTCCAGCAGGTCGGCGGTTTCCATCAAATCTTCATCAATGGTAATACTCCCAATGTAATTCAGATTTGCTTCGGTAACCGTTGCACGGTGAATTTTGGACTTCATCATCGTTCTATACACGGATAGCCTCCCCCTTTCCCGTTAGCAATACATTATCAATCAGTCTTGTCGTGCCGAATTTAACGGCTACAGCGACTAGAATCGCGCCGTGCGCCTTCAGTTCACTGTGGAGGGAGTTCGTCTCCTGAAGCGCAGTTAAGCCTGGAAAGGCGGCGATCTCTACATAATCGATCTCTGCCAAAGGTTCACTGTCAATCTTCTGCAAAAGCTGCTGGCGTGCTTCCAGCACGGTTATCGCTTGATCACTGTATACCTCTTCCTCCAACTGCTTCAAACTGATGGACAGAATTAGTGCTGCCTCGCGTTCCTCAACACTTAGGTATACATTCCGAGAGCTTAATGCCAAACCATCGTGCTCACGAACGATTGGACAGGGAACGATCTCAACCTCGAAATTGAGGTCCTTGACCATTTGTGCGACAACAGCGACCTGCTGGGCGTCCTTCTGACCGAAATAAGCACGGTTTGGCACAACGATATGAAACAGCTTGCTAACCACCGTCGTTACCCCATCAAAATGACCAGGGCGGGTTGCTCCGCATAAGCTCGAGGTCAGCTCCGCAACAGCGACCTTCGTCTTCGTTGGCTGTGGATACATTTCTTCCACACCTGGCATAAATACGGCATCGACGCGCTCGTGTTCAGCCAAGGCCAGATCGCGCTCTGCATCCCGCGGATAACGATCCAGATCCTCATTTGGGCCAAATTGAATCGGATTAACGAAAATGCTCAGTACAACCAAATCGTTCTCCGCTCTTGCTCTCCTCAACAGGCTGGCGTGGCCTTCGTGCAAATACCCCATCGTGGGGACCAGTCCAATTTGTAGTTCCTTGCCATCCCTATCGGCGGTATTTCGCCCGAATTTCAGAAATTCCTTTAGCTCAGATATCGCTGTGAAGACTTTCATGAATGAGTTTCCGCCTTTCCTTTACCATACAGATTATCCAATACTCCCTCTTCAGCGGCAAATACATGCTCCTCTGCAGGGAACTGCCGCATCTTAACCTCTTGCACATAAGCGGAGATGCCCGTGCGGATTTGCTCTCCGATATCTCCGAAGGTTTTAACAAACCGTTTGTTGCGGTAGTTCGAAGTATATTTTAGTACATCGTGATAGACAAGCACCTGACCGTCACATCCGCGGCCAGCACCAATTCCAATAGTAGGAATAGACAACTCGGACGAGATATAAGCTGCGACCTCTTCCGTCACAAGCTCCAGCACGATGCCAAATGCACCTGCTTGCTCCAATGCTCTGGCATCTTCAAGCAGACGCTTCGCATCAGCTTCATCCTTGCCTTGAATCCGGTATCCACCGATTTGATTGACAGATTGCGGCGTAAGTCCGATATGGCCCAGCACCGGAACACCAGCCTGAACGATTCGCTCCACCGTATCGGTGATCTCCGCCCCGCCCTCCATCTTGACGGCTTGGGCATGGCCCTCCTGCATAAGCCGGCTTACCCCGCGCATCGTCTCATCGATGCTTCCGTGATATGTCATAAACGGCATGTCGGTCACGATGAACGTATTCCTGGCTCCCCTCGCCACTGAACGGGAATGGTATACCATATCATCCAGTGTAACGGGAATCGTCGTGTCATAACCCAGCACAACATTGCCAAGCGAATCCCCGACCAAAATAATATCAACCCCGGCTTCTTCAGCGAGCACCGCTGAAGGATAGTCATAAGCCGTGATCATAGAGATCGGGTCGCCCTCCTGCTTCATCCGTTTCATTTTCACAATGTTCAACATTTGTTTTCCAGCCATAATCCTATCTCCTCCTGGTTTGTCGTTTTCGATGCGGTATCTCGAACACAACAAAAAAACCTTTTAGTTACGCACTAAAAAGGTCCGAATCCAAAGAAGAGTCACTTTCGATCGTCCCTTCTGTCTCGGTCCTCTTCGGCTCAGAGCAGAATCCAACGCATACTGACGTTATATTCATTTGTAGAGCTAACACGCACTAATGCTACATGCCCATAGCTTGTGTAACAAGCTATTCGTTGATGAATACTTAAATCTGCTAAATCGCCATGCTATACCGCTCGAAAAGAGTGCAGTTCGATAAACTCGATACCGCCTCCTGCGAACAGTATAACAAATTATTTTTTATCAATAAAGAGGTTAGTTCAACCTCTATATCCTGCCCAACTGAATTTCCCCGGAATAGATCGTTCGCTCCTGCCCATGCTGATCGGTGATTAGCAAAGCGCCTGACGAGTCCAAACCTGTAGCAACCCCGCTGCTCTCTCCCTGCGGTGTTCGGATCTGCACCTGACGACCGATCGTTACGGATAAGGCTTCCCATAAATGACCGATCGGAGCAAAGCCTTCCTCATTATACAAATGGTATAACTGCTCCAGTTCATACAGTATTTCCGCGATCAGAAGAGCACGGTCTTGCTTGCTGTCGCTCTCGATTCGAAGCGAAGTCGCAACGGAGCGAAGCTCTTCCGGTATATCCTCCAACTGCAGATTAACATCGATGCCAATTCCGACGATACAATATTTGAGCAGCTCGTCCTCGCTAATCGATTCAACCAGAATCCCGCACAGCTTCCGGCCTTCAATAAGCAGATCATTGGGCCACTTGATGCCAACGTCAACCCCGCTGATCTTGCGCAAGGCGCGGCATACAGCCACAGCTGTCAATAGCGTAAGCTGAGCTGCAAAGGAGATCGGCTGACGAGGCTTCAGCAATAAACTCATCCAAATCCCCTTGCCGGACGGAGAGTACCACTTCCGCCCTTGCCTTCCCCGCCCTACGGTCTGCTCTTCAGCAATCACCAGCGTTCCTTCGGCTACACCCTGCTCGGCCAAGGCCCTGACTTCATCCTGCGTCGTCTTAACGACATCCATAACATGAATTTGGCGTCCAAATGTTACAGTCTGCAATCTCGACAGTACATCTTCTTTTTGGATTCGTTCTGGTGAATGAACCAGCCGATATCCCTTGCGCGAGACCGCCTCAAATTCATAGCCGTCCTGTCGCAGCTTATTTATCTGCTTCCAGACCGCTGTTCTGCTGATCGACAGGCGCCGGCTTAGCTCTTCGCCTGATATATATTGTCCCGGGTGATCCAGCAGCATTTGCAATAAGCGATTAGATTCCATCTCAATTCACCACGTCTTTCACATGCTTCAGCAAGACTTCACGGTCGTTGACCATTTCGCCCATAGCTACGGACTCCAGCATTTGCTTCATTAACTGTCCAAGCCAGGGTCCTCCCTTGTTACCAGTACACTGTATCACATCACTTCCAGCTATCGCCAGATCACGCAGCTCGTATACGGTCATGCCTTCATGCCACTCTCTGGCTTGATCTAGCAGCCGGTTCAAGATGTCTAGCTCAGCAGGACGCTTCCATTCAGGAACAGGATAGCTGGCTTGGGCAACCTCTTGCAGCAGCGCCTGATGACATTCCAGCCAGTTAACCACCGTCTCGCTGCCATATGCAAGCTCCAACATAATCCAGGCGCGTCTTAATTCCTTTATATCTTGCTGATCCGCCGGAGATAGAGCAAACCGACGATCCAGCCATTGTTCATCGAAGCTGATCAGTTTGGTCGTCCGCTCCACGATCCGGTTAGAAAACGTCCACTGCCGCATCAACCCTTCTGCTTTTTCCGCATGGATATTAAGTCCTCTTAACAGCAAATACAGTCGCTTCACCTGACCGGACACCAACGGATGCTCCATTGCTCTTATATAGCTCTCCCGAAATGGCCCGCGAGCAGAGACCGGATATTTCACTTCATTAATCACACCGCTTCGCTGAATCAGAGCCAGTCCGCGCAATGGACGCGGCCCTTCTATAACCCGCTCGAATTCCGCCCGAATTCGTTCCATGGCGACGAAGGACAACCTGCCTCTTCCGGCTATAAGGGCTCTCCATAAGCTCTTTACTGGCCTGAAACCAAATACAGAGGCAAAGCGAATCGCCCTCATCATTCGTAAAGCGTCCTCTTCGAATCGCTCCCCTGCCTGACCCACACAGCGAATCAAGCCAGCCGCGACATCCTCCCGTCCGCCAAATGGATCAATCAGTCGCCCATCCAGGCCAGACGCCATTGCATTCATCGTGAAATCGCGTCTTTGCAAATCTTCTATGATCGCATCGACAAATTCGACCCGAGAAGGCCGACGATGATCCTCATATTCCGATTCTTTGCGGAAGGTTGTTACTTCAAATGAATAATCGCCCATGAGCACCATCACAGTTCCATGCTGGATCCCCGTTGGCACCGTACGGTCAAAGAGTTCGATAACCTGCTCCGGTCTAGCCGAAGTAGCGATATCCATATCATGAACCTCGCGGCCCATTATTTCGTCACGTACGCATCCTCCAACAAAATAGGCTTCAAAATTATGCGCGACCAGTGTTTGTAACACCGCTTCCCCCTGACGATACATCAGGGGGTCTACCTGTTTCCATGATTCCATTCTATTATAAGCCTCCATGCTAATTAATCGATGAGAGGTTGTTCAAAAAGTCCGCTTTCGATAAGAAAACCGATCGGAGTCAATTCAAAAATGAAAACCGCGATTCAAAGCATTACCCGGCATCATCCAATGGACAAGCCGCAGAGATGATCAGCTCACCGATGTAAGGCCAGGCACTTCGCGATTCAGCACACGATAATAAATAGCTTCATAAATAGCGGTAATGCGGTCGCTGCTGAAATCATTTTTCGCGCGATCCAGGCAAGCCTGCTTCATCTGCTCCGCCAGCTTGGCATCGGAGAGCAGCGAGACACAATATTCGGCCATTTGCTCCGTGTCGCCAATAGGGGCGAGGAATCCGCTTTCTCCATGCGTAACAAGTTCAGGGATCCCCCCGGCTACCGATCCGACTGTAGGCACACCGCAGGCCATCGCCTCCAAGGCGACGAGCCCAAAGCTCTCCTTCTCCGATGGCAGCAGCAAAACATCAGCCATCGAGATAACCTGAGCGATATCATCCTGTTTGCCAAGAAAGTGCACCTTGTCACTAAGGCCCATCTCCTTGATCTTGCATTGAATCTTCGGCAAGTCAGGACCTTCGCCGACAAGCAGCAGCTTGGCAGGGATCTTTCTGGTGACCTTCTCGAAGATATCGATTACATCGCTGACCCGCTTGACGGGACGGAAGTTGGAAATATGCATGAGCACTTTCTCTTCAGGAGCGGCAAAGTCATCGCGGCACTCCAGACAAGGTCTAGGATAATACACGCGTTCATCTACGAAATTGTACGCCAAATCGATATCTCTTGTGATATCAAGAACCTCGCGGGTCTCCTTGATTAAATCCCGCGATACGGAAGTAACTGCATCGCTCTCATTAATAGCAAGTCGGATCAGATCCTTAAGCGATTCATCTTGAGCGAGCACAGTGATATCCGTTCCATGCAGCGTCGTAACTACCTTCAATTGCTCCCCAACCATCTGTTTGGCCAGAAAGGCGCACACGGCATGCGGCATTGCATAGTGTACATGCAATATATCAAGATTCTCCGTCTTGGCAACCTGGGCCATCTTCGTAGCCAGGGACAGATCGTAAGGCGGGTAGCGGAACACATAATAGTCGCTGACTTCGATCTCATGATAAATAATGTTCTTATGGAAACTTCCCAGTCTGAAAGGTACTCCGTGACAAATGAAATGAACTTCATGTCCCTTCTCTGCCAAAAGTTTACCGAGTTCGGTCGCAACAACCCCCGAACCTCCCAGTGAAGGATAACATGTAATACCAATTTTTAGATGCTGGTTCATTGGCGGGGGCCTCCTTATAATTTAGTCGGTGTGTTCCTGTATAATTTATGAACTCCGAGTTCCAAATAGATTAACAATATACGGAGTCTTGACCGCAAACCCCTCAGCATAAGGAATAAGCTTACGCTGGCCAAGCAATGAATCCCGGGCCTTCACCCGCTCAACATAACCTTGATTCAGCGGCGTAAGCGCGATCTCTTCCTCCCGCGGCTCCGTACCGAACTGTGAACGGTAGCAACCCAGGGCTTGCACTTTCAATGTATAATTATCCGTCACATCTACGAGCAAATCGGGAGCTCTCCAATCGTTAATGAAATAGAAGTAGAGCTCCGGTACAGCTACCGCAGGCTTGTCCGGCATATAACGCCGCAGTTTGCTATTAAATGCCGCATCCTCCACAAGCTTGCTGCAAGCGATATGATCCGGATGGCGATCTTCCCAATAGGGCGCAAAAATGATGGACGGCCGAGATTCGCGGATTACCGACGTTATCGCCGCAATCTGTTCCGCAGAGCCGTTCAAGCCACGATCGGGCAGTCCGAGATTCAGGCGCACCGTGACCCCGAGTAGCTGGGCAGCCGCAGCAGCCTCCTGCTTGCGAAGGACGACATTACCGTTCGAGGATAGCTCCGCTTCCGTCAAATCGCAGAGGCCAACTTTGTATCCGGCAGCCACTTGCTTGGCAATGGTACCGGCCATTCCTATCTCTGCATCATCTGCATGAGCGCCAAAAATTAATATATCAAGCGGTTCACTCATTATTTTAACTCCGGTTTGAGGAGTTCAACCAATTCACGCCAAGCAAAATCACCGCGATCCAAGGCACGAACCAGAATTTCTGCCGAAGCCATATTCGTAGCAACCGGAATACCATGCACATCACAAAGGCGAAGCAGCGCTGTAATATCAGGTTCATGCGGCTGGGCCATCAATGGATCGCGCAAGAAAATGACAAGATCCATTTCATTCTGGGCAATCAGCGCCCCGATCTGTTGATCGCCGCCGAGTGGGCCCGACAAGAAACGGTGAATATTCAGATTGGTAGCTTCCATAATTCGTTGTCCCGTTGTCCCTGTTGAATACAGATTTTTACCTTGAAATACATGCTCGTAAGCTACTGCAAAATTGACGATGTCTTCTTTCTTTCTGTCATGAGCTATAAATGCGATGTTAAGCATCCTGTGTCATCTCCTACTCTTCCATAAAATGTTCAAAACCGTAAATCATCCCTTTACAGTTCAAAACCTTCTTCACTGCTATATTAACACCAGGCATGTATCCTGCGCGATCATAAGAATCATGGCGAATTTTCAAAGTTTGGCCAAAATCCCCGAATACGACCTCTTCTTGCGCAAAAATGCCCGGAAGTCGAATGCTATGAATGCGGAAGCCATTATAATAGCCGCCGCGCGCCCCTTCAATGGTCTCCTCTTCATTCGGATTGCCCTGTCTATGTTCTTTTCGGTTCATCGAGATCAATTCGGCCGTCTTGATTGCTGTGCCGGAAGGCGCATCGAGCTTTTGATCCCCGTGATATTCGATAATCTCCACATTTGGAAAATATTTAGCCGCTTCGGCCGCAAATTTCATCAGCAGAATAGCGCCGACGGAAAAATTGGGAGCGATGAGCCCGCCTAGCCCTTTATCATGGCATAGCTTGTCCAGATGCTCGATCTGCTCCGGTGTAAAACCGGTCGTACCGGTCACCGGAGACACGCCAAGTCTGATTGCCAATTCCGTATTGGCATAAGCGGATTGCGGTGTCGTAAAATCTACCATAACCTGCGGCTTGCTCTCCAACAGAGCAAGCTCCAGATCAGAGGTAATTGCCACTCCACACTGCGGCTTGCCAACAAATGTTCCTGCGTCCAATCCTTCTTCTGACGGACTTACGGCAGCTACTAATTGAAGCTCTGGATCCTCAAGCACCATCTTAACGACTTCTTTACCCATTTTGCCAGTTGCACCGACAACAGCTACTCTAATTTGTTCCCCCATTTTTAATCCCCCTTCACTTGAACTAAGATGATGACTGATTCAATTTGTTCTCCAATTGTCGTTCCAATTCAGTCAACTGCCTCGTAACCACTTCATCCTGAGGCAAGGCGTAAGCCTCGCGCAGAGCGGACAGGGCTGTATCATATCTCCCCATCTCTCCGTAAGCGATCGCTAACCATGCCTGCACATCAACGGATACAGGGTCCAGCTCCCCGGCTCGTTCAAGCAAGCGAACGGCCCTTTCAGAGCGATTCATCTTATCCTCTGTCTTTCCCTCCAGATGCCTTCTTGCAATCCCCAGCAGCTCTTTGGCTCTCAGGCGGTCGAAATGAAGCATATATTCTGCATGATCGGGCGCAAGTGTCGCTGCGAGGCGGGCATGTGCCAGAGCCTTATCGAGGCAGTTACTGCGGGCGCTAGTGATGGAATGGCGATAATGAATATCGGCATTATCCGGTTCAACGCTCAATGCCTGTTCGAACCAATAAAGCGCCTGCTCAAAATCATTCTCATAAATGCTGCGGTAAGCTTCGTTTAAGCACTGTTTTGCCTTCATTTGCTGTCCCCCTTGCCAGATGGGCTGATTCACTATTACAGCATATGAAGGCGCTACTTATTCGGTGTCCTTTTTCGTCCAACGATCCGCATCGCGAGTCGAGAATTTACGCATTACTTTATCATGGGCCTCCGTAAGATCAATTCCAAGCGAATTGGCGAAGCAAATCGTAATAAAGAGAATATCTCCCAACTCCAGCTCAATCGAACCCTCCGGTTCATCCAGCTTCTTAGGCTTCTCTCCATATGTATGATTGACTTCACGGGCCAGTTCGCCGAGTTCCTCGCTCATCCGTGCAATTAAAGCCAGCGGACTGAAATACCCTTCCTTGAACTGTGATATATACTTGTCCACTTCACGCTGCATTTCAGCTAGAGATTTCTCATCCATCCTATCATCCCACCCTGTTATCTAAATTAATTATTATGTTATCGTAACAGGAAATTGAAAACAAATTCTTTTTGGAGATATACTATGAGTGCGTGTTCAAAAAGTCCCGCTAATTTTCAATTCACTTCCTGCTTAGATATAGAATTTATTCGGTATCAGCAGAGCTGATGAATTCTATATCATAAGAAAATCTCTGGATCGCAATCGCTATCCGTGGCATCGAAGGTTTTCTTCCAAAAAGCAGACTTTTGGGACTACCGCTATGAAAGAATGCGTAAGTTGATTATACTACTCACCAGTAAAGGAAGAAACGAGTATTATGAAAAATATCACAAATTATGCGCGATCCATTGTTCCGATTATTATTGGAACAGCCATCTATGCCTTTGGCCTTCTGTATTTTATCATTCCGAATCAACTCATGGAGGGCGGCGTTACCGGTATTACGATCCTGTTGAAGTATGCCTTCGCCATCTCTCCATCCATCTCGAACCTGGTCATCAATATCCCCTTATTCCTGCTCGGCTGGAAAGTACTCGGCGGCCGGCAGATGATACTGACCGGTATCGGAATTTGCTCCCTGTCTTTCTTCTTATGGGTATTTGAACATATTCTTAGTCAGGGCTGGATCGAAATGCTCCAGACTGATTATATTCTGGCCACGATGTATGCCGGCGTTACGCTCGGCTCTGGCCTTGGCATCGTCTTCCGCTTCGGCGGCACAACCGGCGGCTCTGATATTATCGCCCGGATTCTGGGTCGCAAATTTGGCCTCAGCATGGGGCAGGTCATCCTCAGCATAGACGTTGTCATCATTGGCTTATCTCTCTTTTATGTACGTAAGGAAAATATTCTATACACGCTCGTTGCTGTATTCATCGCCTCCAGGGTGATCGATTTCATTCAGGAGGGCGCCTATTCCGCCAAAGCATTTATGATCATCAGCGATCATGCTGAAGCGATTGCAGATATTATCACCAATGAGATGGAGCGCGGCGTCACTCTGATCCCCGCCAAAGGAGCCTATTCGAAGCAGGATAAGCCGATGGCTTACTGCGTCGTATCGCGGCAGGAGATCAGACGGCTTCAAAGCATCGCCAAATCGGTAGATCCGCGGGCTTTTATTATCATTAACGATGTGCGCGATGTTCACGGAGAGGGCTTCCGCGAAGAATAATAAAAGAGGTGCCCCGGCACAATAGGGGCACCTCTTCTTTCATTAATCAGAAGCGAAAACGATCATTCTTCTCATTCTTGCCAGGAACCGAGATCACGGTTTGGTTCGCTCGATATTTCCTGTAAGCCGTGTAGAATAAGGCCAGCAAAATCCAGCCGCCGATCAGCAAGCTCCAGTTCCACGGATTTCCGTATCCGCCAATCGGGAGAAAGGCCGGTTCATCTCCTTTTTTGCCGAACAATTCCTTAATAAACCCTTCTCCTTGCTGTAAAGCACTAGCCAGCGCGGACATATCCGCTTCCTTCTCTTTCGTCAAGCTATCCGTATAATACAACCAAGAATCAAAACGGCTGATCTCCGTAATGTCCTTACGGATCACTGCTGCTGGACGAATTAATTCATAATGCGATTTCAAGCTAAGATAAGCTTCTCTTAGTGCAGCTCCGCTCCCGGCAGTACGAGCCTGATTCATACGCTGCAGATCCTCGCCAAGTACTTTGTAATACTGATGCCATAAGGCCTGCTTCGGATGTGTAAGGCTGTTCACGGCAAGCCTAAGCCGCGCCGATGAGCTAATCCACTCCTCTTGCCCATCTACGGCCTTGGCTAATGTCTCTTTAACATCCATTATGCTCTCAGCCAACGCATGAATTCCTTCTACTGAAGTCAATCCCTTGAAAGATAGGCGCTCCAACGCATCGATGACCTGTTCCATATCCTGATTCGCTTTTTGCGTATTTCCCTGCTGCATGTCCTGGTACAGCGATTCTGTAGCCGTTTCCAACTGCCGCAGCTTGTCAGCCCTTTCTTGCTCCGTTATTTTGATATCCGCGGCCTGTGCGACTGGTAGCCCGTCAGCATAAGCCTGGGATCCTTGCAGAAGCAGCAGGATCATCGATAAGGCGACTAATAGACAAGATCCTTTCCATTTCACGGACATCCCTCCCTACCATCATGTTATGGCAGGCTGTCCAAGCTTAGAACCTGGAGGTAGTTCAAAAAGTCTGCTTTTGATCACGAAGTGGATTGAGAAGTATTTCGACATCGAATCTTGAATTCAGCCGGGCCTTCCGGTGCTCATGTACGACTTCGTACGCTCCGCTCCTCTGACCCCAGCTTCATCCAACCTTCTCGGTGCTGAAAACCCGACTTTTTGAACCTTTATTTAGATGAGGTAGTTCAAAAAGTCTGCTTTTGATAAGAAAACCGATCGAGGTCATTCAAGGGTGAGCGACCGCGATTCAGAGGTAGGTTTTCTTGCGATATAGAATTTCATCAGCTCCGCTGACCACTTATAAATTCTATATCTAACACGAAGTGGATTGAGAAGTATTTCGACATCGAATCTTGAATTCAGCCGGGCCTTCCGGTGCTCACGTACAACTTCGTACGCTCCGCTCCTCTGACCCCAGCTTCATCCAACCTTCTCGGTGCTGAAAACCCGACTTTTTGAACCTTTATTTAGATGAGATAGTTCAAATAGTTCGCGAAGCCCGCTACCACCTTTTGGCTGCCCGAAGGGCGATCCAGCCGGCTAGTGCGCTGGCGCAAGTTAGCGCGAAGGTGAAGATCATCACCGCGTTCACATCATTCCACAGAACTTCCGGCAACCAAGGGTAAACTCCGAAGCTATAATCAATAATATCGTTCAGTATCGTCCAGCTCCACGCACCGATCAGCATTAAGGTGCCAAATTTAAACAGACGAGCATACAGCAAAGCTTCAACCGCCATAGCCAGATGGGATGCCACCAGCATCCAATCCTGCCATACCAGCGTATTCCCCTGAGCAGCTCCTGCAAATATAATCGTGACCGCCCAGATTCCGTATTTGATGCTTGTTACGACGGCCAACCCTTCAATAATGGTTCGGATAAAATAGAACTTCCCCAATTTCTCGGGGAACAACAGAAATAATAAAGCGGCGGTGAAAAACAAACTAGCCGTAGGGCTGTCCGGAACAAATACAATCAGCCAATGCGGCTGAGTCGCCCAAGTCTCCCGCAGCTGATGATCATACCAAATGTAGCCGTAAATCGTACCAAGCAGATTCACCATAAAAAGACACCATAATATGTATTTATTCCCGAGCAAGGATTTGCTCCATAAAGTCGACAGCCTCAAGCGTGAATCTCCTCCTCATTTAAGCGGGACTGGCCCGATAGATATGTAAAAACCTGATCGTATTTACGATCAGGTTCATCAAGTTATTACTATTCTACTGCCTCGGCCTTCTGCTTCGCAAGCCATTCCGCCAAATGATCGATATCATCATCGCTAAGGCCATTTCCTTTCGCAGTATCATACATAGGTTGCATTCTGCCGTTATAGCCTTCTTTAATAATCGTCAGAATTTCTTCTTTATTATGCTTGTCGCCAATACCGCGGAGCGACGGGCCGCCGCCACCCTTCAAGTCAGCCCCGTGACAGCTGATACAAGTAGCCTTCTTAAAGGATTCCATTGCTGGATCATCCTTATCAACGATGGCAATTTCCTTGTCTTGGGTAACGTTCGTTGTTGGCAATCCCTTCTCCCGATTCTCGCGCGCCTGCTCTTCACGCTGAATATGCTCTGGCTGAAGCCCAGTAGCCTTCAGCTCGTTCTGATAATGAGTCCAGGCGAAGTTAGTCAAATAGACCAGCGATGCGATCGATAGAAGCATCAAAGATGAAGCAATCGGGCGCTTATAGAATCTGCGCTCCTTGCCACGGTCGAGAAATGGTGCCAATAGAAGAGAACCAAAGGCAACGCCTGGAATCCCCAGCGTTCCAAGAACGACAAAATCTCCAGAAGCATATGGATATTTCAAGTACTGATACAGGAACAGAAAGTACCAGTCTGGCATCGGAATGACCTGAGCACTAGGGTTAGCCGGAAAACCGAGCGGCGCCGGTTCGGAAATCGTCAACACGAGGAACCCTACGAGTACCACAACGCCAACCATCCATTCCTTAAGCAGAAAGTTCGGAATGAACGCTTCAGATTTCCCGGGATAAGCCGTGTAATCGGGAGGTGTAACGAAGCCGTCGCCTTGACGAACACGTGAATCACCGACATATACGACTTTTTCTTTCGATTTATCTCCGTGAGCCATGTAAATGCCTCCCTTCCTTCACTTTATTATTACTCACAATTTTATAGAGGTCCGGAGATCCCTTGTCTGCGGATCATGATAAAATGCCCTACCAATAGTAGCAGCAGTACAGCCGGAAGGAAGAAGACATGGATCGCGAAGAAGCGGGTCAGCGTCTCGGCGCCGACAATGGTTCCGCCCTGCAGCAATTCCTTAATGACCGGCCCCAGCACCGGAACTGAATTGGCGATTTCCAGCGTAACCTTGGTTGCGAAATAAGACTTGTTATCCCATGGCAGCAAATAACCAGTCAAACCGAGGCCGATCATTACGAAGAAGATCAGCATCCCGACAACCCAGTTCATTTCCCGTGGCGCTTTGTAAGAGCCGGTGAAGAATACCCGCAGCGTATGCAGGAACATCATCACGATAACAAGGCTTGCTCCCCAGTGGTGCATCCCGCGAACGATTTGTCCAAAGGCAACCTGGGTCTGCAAATATTCAACGCTGGCATAAGCGTTTTTAATATCTGGTACATAATACATTGTCAGGAACATCCCTGATAAAATCTGGATTACAGTAATAAAAAACGTCAGTCCGCCGAAGCAATACACAAAGGCAGAGAAATGATGCGCCGGGTTAACATGCTCTGGTACCTCGTGGTCAGCAACATCTCTCCAAATCGGCGTGATATCGAGACGTTCGTCAATCCAGTTATATACATTCTTAAACATCCGAATCTACGCCTCCTTACTTCACTCTTGTATTGGCGACAATGTCGCCGAGATAAACCCAATCATCCTTCAACATAACCTTGTACTCATCCAGCGGTTTCGGCGCAACAGCAAGCTGTTTGCCATCCTTCGTATAATGCGCCCCATGACAAGGACAGTGATATTCGTCAGGAAAGCTTTTGTCACTGTTCCATCCGACCGTACATCCCAGATGCTTACAAATCGGTGAAAGCGCATAAATTTTGCCGCTCTCGTCTTTACGAATCCATGCCGTGAGCGAGGCAATGCTGGAATACCAACCATCCTGCTGTGGAAGTTCAAAATTGAACTCCTGCGGCTCATTCGTTATTTTGCTGGCTTCGACCACTTTAATGAAAGCGCCCTCGCCCTTTTTATGCAAAATCGGATCTACGGCAAAACGAACCATCGGAAGCGTCACTCCGCCCACCATAAATGCGGTAGCGCCTCCCAATGTGTATGTAAGAAACTGCCGCCTGGACATTTCCTTACGGATGGGCGGTTTATGTGACGATTCATGCTCGTCATGCTGATTGCTCATAATGTCTTCAACCCCCTTTTTTCGCCAATTGATCTTTAACGATCTTCCCTTTTCAATGACAATAATCACATGAATATGTAAGTCAGTTTAATAATATATTAGCGTTTTGAGAGCGTCAAGAATTTGACACATATTTTCCAAGGATAAACAGTAGGTTTGTCATTAAAGTGTCGATAATTTGTCACAATTAATTCAGTCCTGAATTTTGCCAAATCGCTTGAACAGCTAGTCTGATTTGCTCTGCTCCCTCGGGCGTCTTATAGTCTGGAAAAGCCTGTGACGTCACGATCAGATCCGCATCAGCCAAAGCTTCTGACGTCCACGCCGCATCGGCCGATATCACAATGGCATATTTAAATCCCGATAATTTGGTATTGCGACATACATTGTTGATAAGCTCCGTAATCTGTGCATCCCCATATTGAAAAGCTGGATATGTAACGACCCTGCCTTTGAACGGAATCTCGATGCAATCCATAATATCCCGCAGCCGTTCCAATTTGCCGGTCACTTCGTATGGCTGCTCCGTTCCTGAAAGAGCGGTAACCGGAATTAAGCAGGTATCGAGGTAAGGACGCAATTCCTCCCAGGCTGATAACTCAATTTCACTAAATTTCATGCTCTATTCCTCCCCTAGTATCACTCCTATTATAGTCACAGAGATGTCACATTTAAAAGGTGGATTTTCCTAATCATCAAGATCGGACGAGCATTCCCTCCTCCTTATCCAATCGGATAGGAGGCTACCCATTAGTTGAGTATTCACATTATTAATTTTCTTTTACGCAATTCCCTGAATATAGGCAATTATTGGTCTTATCGATTCTCTATTTATATAATCCACCTGTTTACCATAGGTATCCCTAATCACCTTTTCAACTTCATTCATTTCTGACTCAGCTTTCTTTTCTACTGCCTTATTTAGCATTTTCATTAAGTTGCGGTGCAGAAAGCCTAGCTTGCCATAGTCAATTGCACCTCGCAAGTGAAATACCTTTTGTGGCTGAATATTTTGATTAGGAAAGGCTCTATGCATAATATCCGTGTAGTCCATCGTTTCTGGATTCGTCAGACCAACAGTAAATACAATTAGGTGCTTACATGCATTCTTAGATACCAAATCAGACCCACTGATACTGCTGGCATATATTCCACCACTGTACATGATGATGTCATAATCTATTAGCATATTAGCTTTAGCGGAATCCCTCTCAATCAAGTCTGCACCTAATTCTTCAGAAATCCACTCAGCATATTTCTTAGTTGCCCCATAAGTAGATTTGTAGATCACAGCTATTTTACTCATACGTTACCTCATTTCTTCAGATTCTTTTGAATCAAATAAAAATTAAATCCTACCACTAACGTATATAACGGAAATATAACCATTTCTACGATAGACACCTCAACACCATTCAGACACATAAATAAAATCATTGCATCAAGTGCTATTAGCAAGGTCAAAATCTTCATAGTCATGATGGGCATAAGAAGATAGCCCCATGGCTGTTTCTTCATAAGCATTACCGCACTGAATACGATTACTGGCAAGACAATTCCTAAATCCATCGCTTGGATCGGCAAAGTCGTATAGTGTTCTAAGTAAATGCTTAGGCTCTTCGGAGTAAGACGAGAGAGCCAATTAAATGCAATTAAACAAGCAAATACTACATTTGAAATACCTAGATACTTAATTGGTGATTTTTCGCTAAATTTATCTTTCATTTTTGGTAGCTCAAAAGAAGTCATACAAGCGATAAAAGCAAAAAATGATAAACCCGTTATAACAACGTACAAGATGAAAAATGGGTTATAAGAACCAGCAAAACTGTAAATCACATAAGTATATAGAAAATATGCCAAAGTTCCTGTTAGATAGAATCTGCCTAGCAAACTATTCTTTCTGCTTAAATACAAAGAATAAACAAGAAACGGCACACCTAGGAAAAGAGTAACCAAATCCTGACCTTTTGCTTGAACTGCCATGGATAGCGAATCGTTGTGATAAATGCCACGTCCATACAGCTTAACAATCTGCCCCCCGACAGTTTCTACTTGCTCACCAATATTTATAGGGTGATTATAAAACAGGCTGATTGCAGAAATTATTGCTGCCAATATTGCTATTGCGATGGATAGATAGTCGACTTTTTTGTTATAGGTTTTCATACTATTCTCACCTTAAATTTCCCATAAAATAATCTATGTGCTTTTCCACCATTTCTTTGGCAGCCCCTTTATTTTCCATACTGTCCGATATTCCCATCATCATGTAAATTGGTGCAAAATACTCCAGTGCAAGAATTTCAGGATCCTTATCACTATTTTTTGTATTTAATACAGATTCACCTATTAAATCTTTGGCATAACCGATAACTCCACCAGTTAGGTATTGATTTAGCAAACTTGCCATTTTAGGATTACGGTATTGCTCTAATGTCAGCATTTTGCGAAAGTTTGAGGCGAACTCATCTTCAGTCCAGTATTTAAACATTTTAATGCTAAATGCTTTGATATCTCCGAATGCCACATTACGATAATCGTATTCTGCATCTTCAAAAGTACCAACTGGAACATCAAATTCTTTTGCTTTCTGGGCATCCATTTTTTCCATACGTTGAATGATACTATCAAAAATATCATGCTTATTTTCATAATGCTTATATAATGCACCTTTTGTAATTCCGAGTTCTTCAGCAATATTTCTTACAGATACACCCTCGTAACCGTCACGAGCAAATAGCTTTAACGAAACTTGTAATATCTTTTCTTTTGTATCCATATATGTGGACGCCTCCAAGTAAACGATAGTTTACTAAATATTATAGTGAACTATCGTTTACTCGTCAAATAGTTTTACAAACAAAGCAACAAACCTACGAACCACCTATTGTTATCGAATTACTTTTTTCTCAAAAAAAGAAATGCCGGTGGCATTTCTTTTAATGTTTCAATGTCTTCAGTTCATCCGTAAGAAGTCGGAAGGCCACCTCATCGCCTTTGGCCAGGGCAGAATCAATTTCGCTATATATTTGCTCCGACCGGCGCTTGCGCAGCGCTTCATCCCAGACCATCTCTGCCGCTAAACTGAGCATCGCTTCATAAGTAACCTTCATTTGATCCATAGGATGCACCTCCAATACATTGTCATGAGATCCTATATTCTTTGCCTTTCACTACATAACTTTCCATCGTCCGTTTCATCCTAAGCAAATCATCTTCTGTTAATTCACGTACGACTCTTGCAGGAGTGCCTAGAGAAAGAGTATAGGGTGGAATTTTGGTATTCTCTGTTACTAAAGATCCTGCTCCTACTAAAGCATATTCACCGATGTCAGCACCGTTTAAGACGATTGCCCCCATCCCAATTAATGTACCTTGGCCTATCGTTGCGCCATGAATAATCGCACCATGGCCTACAGATACCTCGCTCCGAACAATAAGCGGCTGATCGGTATTCACATGCCCAATCACACCATCCTGAATATTACAGCGATCACCGATCATAATTGGCGCCAGATCTCCGCGAAGCACCGCGTTGTACCATATTGTTGAATCCTTGCCTAACGTTACATCACCGACGACCTTCGCTCCCTCGGCCACAAATACCGATGAATCCAGATTTGGCCTTCTTCCCAGGTATTCAATCAGCACTACGAATCACTCTCCCGCCGTTTAGTTGGGAGTGATTGTAGCAATTAGGTACATTATTGTCAACGACTTAAGTATTATCTTGCTAGTCCTTATGCAGCTGCTTAGTTGCCATCTTGCCAAATCCAGTGGTTTGAACATACCGTTCTCCATCTTCGCTCTCTCCAATACGGATCATGCCCAGATGAAGCATCATGCGCAAAATCCGCTCTTCGAATATCGATTCAGGAGTGTCATAGAAGAAAGGAGCGATTAGAGACCCCAGGTTCTGGTACAATGACTTCACACTGACCCAGTCTGCAGAAGATCGTTCGATCCAATAGATCATCGAGAGCAGGTTCGGGATCGGTATTTTGTACAGCCTTAGCCAGAAGGCAACAAACTGCAACATCGCTTCACGATGTTCTTCCTTAAGATAGGCTAGGCCGGTCGAGGTGAGCCTGAGGCTGTCCCCTTCTTCCTTGATCAGACGGACATGATAGGCATAGTCGTAGAGCAGCGAAAAACGGCTCGGATAATCCTTGAATCGACGGCCATAACCAAATCTCCAGCCTTTGCCCACAAGCGGTTCGCTTACATGAAGCATCTCCATGATTTGCATTTGGCTGCGCCGATACATCACACCTTCTGCATTAAGAGCAACACTATGATTCATGACATATTCAAGGAACAACAGCAGGTCAGTTGCCATGAGATCGGGCTCTTCCCGATAGAGGACTGGCTCTTGCTCTGCCAGAATAACCTCTGACTTAATACGCCTCTCAAGCACCTCGCGAAACCTGCAACGCAAGTCGTCGGGCACCTCGAACAGGTAACGTGTTGCCGGAGTCGCTCCCTGGAAGAGCCAGGCGCGCTGTCTAAACCGAGATATAACTTCGCGCGGATTCTCCCGCTCCTGCTCCTGATCACGCTCAGCTTTGACTGCTCGCGACTGCTTGACGCAAGCCAGCAGATCCTCAAGACTGAATTGTTTGCGGCCATCGAACAGAAGAGCGTTCAAGAAGCGTAAATCCTCCATGCTCATTCCGTCCACATGATGCTCGACGAAGTCTCGCCGCCCTACCGTCTGCAGGATGGACTGAATCAGTTCAAGCTTGGAGTTTCCGTTGCAATCACACCGATAATGGTTCGCTATTCTGCTGAGCTGCGTAATATCAGCATAAGTTAGCATATCCGCCAGATTCATAGGTTACCGCCTCGCCGTTTTAATACCATTATGGGAAATTTGACGGTAATTATTCCTTCATACCAAAAAAAACCAGCCCATTTGGGCCGGTCTCATAGGTTACAGGTCATTCCAAAACTTACTTATCTTCCAGATGGCGTGTGCAATTATAGAGGCGCATATCCCAATTGTGATCATTCTTCTCCAGTATAGTTAAGGAGAGATTGCCGATGCGCTCCGTACACTTATTCTGATATAGAACTGTAAACAACTGGGCTAGCAATCCACCGTGAGAGACTACAAGCACATTATTATCGCTATACTTCTCACCAATTTCCTTCAAAAATGACAAAGCTCTCTCCTGAATAGCTTCATCGCTCTCCTGACCAAGATCCCGCTGCTTCCAATCTACTCCCCAAAGCGTCTCACGCTCTTCGGCTGTTAGTCCTTCTACTTGACCAAAGGCCTTCTCAACCAATCTCGAATCCGGATCATATAACGGAATATTCAGCGTTTTGGCAATAATCTCCCCCGTCTCCTGAGCCCGAGACAAGCCACTGGTAATGACAAAATCCCATTTATACTTCTGGTCCGCAAGCAGACGCTCCGCTAACTTCTTCGCCTGACCACGTCCTTCTTCATTAAGGGGAATATCGCTCTGTCCCTGAATTCTCCCGATCTTATTCCAATCTGTCAATCCATGACGTATCAAGCCAACTAGCATAATCAACCTCCCCAAAAATTATCTCTAGTATCCTCTAATTCGAAGTACTCCTATATAAAAAAAGATAAACACTTCTTCCGGGGAAGAAGCGCCTATCCAATCTCACGCTATCTCTTGGAGCGGCGGATGCCCTTCCAGGACACGATGGCAAGAACCATGCCCCCCATCGACAAGTACATCCAATATTGCGGATAAGTCGGGCCCATTTGCACTACGAACGGATCGACAATGCCGCGGACTTCGTTCGGCAAGCTGAAGGAGACATTGCTTGTCTTCTCACTGTCGGTTGTAGCCACCGCAGTCGGCAGCACACCGGTCAAAGATTCATATTCCGAGTCCTTTTCGAATTTCCCGCCCATCACGAACAGTAATGTGCTGCATAGGAAGACCACGAGGAAGCATGCTGCCCATAATGAGACACGCCTGCTGATCCGTTTATGAAATCCGGGGTCTCGAACATCCGGAGCAAGCCAGGGAGATTCCGAGTAGATTCTATCCATTACCTTGCGGTTCACGGACTCGGCTTGTTCTTCAGTAATCTCAAACGGCAGATCATGGACCGCTTCCAGACTTTCCTGCCAGAAACGATATTCAACCGCACAGGTTTCACAGCCTATAACATGCCACTCCAACATTTGTCTAAGAGGATCATCCTTCGGAAGATCCGGAAGTAGTGGAAATAACTGCTCCGCCTCTCTACAATTCATCTGCTTTTCATCCCTTCATAATGCTCGTAGCTCGGCTCATAGAAATAGGGTTCAAGCTGACTTTTTACACTGCTGCGTGCTCGGAACAACAAGGATTTCACAGCACTTACGCTTTGACCTAGAATGCAGGCGATTTCCTGATAGTCCAGTTGGTCGTACTCGCGTAATATCAGAGCCGATCGCTGCTTTTCCGGAAGATTGTTAATTGCTTCGCGAACCAGGCCAACACGTTCATTGCGCAAAATCGCCTGTTCAGGCACAAGCTCATGCGGAGCAACAGGTATGTATCCACTCTCCTCTAACGGCACATTGCCGCTTCGCTGCTTACGTAATTCACTCAAAACGGTGTTTCTTGCAATCGTATAAAGCCAGGTAGAGAAGGAAGCATCTACTTCACGGAAAGAGTGCAAACTTCGAAATGCTTTATAAAAAGTCTCAGAACAAATATCCTCTGCCATCAATTCCAATTGAGCGCTCTTCAGCATGTGATATACAAATGCCAAAATTTTGCGTTGATACCTTCGCATCAACTCCGAGTATAACTCGGTATTGCCTTCTTTTATCTCACGAATCATTTGGGAATCCGTCATTTAAGTGCGAACCTCCTCGCCCATCCATGCGCTTATTCCCCGTTCGATTCTTATACATTATTACCGAACAGGATTAAAAAAGTTGCGGTTTGCTTATGTAATTATTAAAAAAACATCCATATGATGGCGTCATTATCAATTCATATTGCAATCCTTCAATATTATACCATAGAAGAGGGGCGGATAAAAATATGTCCGGGCTAAGACAACGCCATGTAGTCGAATAGGATAACACTAACCCTCATCGCGGCATAAATTACTCTTATAGTGCGTTTTCTAATTTCACAAACGGAAGAAGGTAATCCTATGTCTTCTCCCGGCAAAAGCAATAAAGCCAGAAATAGCAGCTCTAAAAATGGAAATTCAAACAATAATTCGAACAGCAAATCTTCCAAATCGAAACAGCAAAAGCCCGGGAGCATTGAAGCCGCTGTTGCCGCCCTGCTGTTAACCGGTAAATTAAAGGTCGACTCCGTCGAATTGTTCAGGGAAGCGTCTGTCGTCATCAGCTTGATTGGCCAATACAAAACACTCAGCTCCGGCAACGGATCGAACATAGATACGCTGGTCTCATTTTTTCAGAGCAATGGTGATCTTACATTAAATGACGTATTTGCCGCGATGAAGAAAATGACAGATTAAATGTGCACGGTTAGACAGTATGACGTAAAGGGGGCCTCAGAGTTGGGAGAGTTTGATGGCGAAAGATTTGCTGAGCTTCTTATTTTAATCATCGTTATTGGCTTGCTGTTCTTCGGATCGACGGAAATCGCCGATTACACTACCGGACCCACTCCGCTATAAAGCTGTTTGTATTACATTTCCTAGAGCTTTATTCCTTCATTGTTCAACACCTTTACTTTTGGAGAAGAGGTATTGCCTGCACGAGTCGTATCCTCAACCACTTGTATTATATTTTTATAGGTTTGCTGGGCACCCAGCACCAGAAGGACCCGGCCAAGACTCGTGAGCCTGAGTTGTCTTGAACAGAAGCCCCCGATCGTCATCATCAAAGGGACTGTCGGTGAAGTGTTGGACAATATAACCTTCTCCGACAGTTCTTCTTTATCGGCCAACAGTTGAAATGAGCTGGTGATCGCTGGAATTACCGCTTTGGAATTGCCTCTCCCCACACTGAAAATATCATTTCCCTGATCGTCCTTGCCATGATGAATCAATTTGCCATGTTCCTGCGGAAGCAGCTTATCGAACATGTACGTATTCAGAATTTCCTCCTTGGAAGGTTTACGGTCGCGTGGTAACCGATTCAAATGATAAGCCGCAGCTAAGACGGAGGTATGTGTTCCCCCATAACAGTTGTAAATGTAGATCATGCTGATTTCCCCTTTGTGGATATTATTAAAGATCAATGTGTCCCGTTTGTCATCAAGATATACTTTAACATTGGACTGGCTGTTAACAGCCACCGTATTTTCCCATATATATATAAATCATTTTGGGGGACGATAATTCCCGGGGAATAAAATATCTATTCGGAGGAAAAAGCCCATGAAAAAACTATCTGCTGTCCTGCTATCCGCAACTCTTCTCCTTTCCTTCGCATCGGCTGTTAGTGCGGCTCCTGCTCATCATACCAAGGCCCATGAGCATAAGATGCATACCAAATCGATGCATAAGGAAAGAGCGGGCAAACACAAAATGCATACGAAGAGCATTAAGGCTAAGAGCATCAAGACTAAGGCCACTGAAATGCCTCGTTCTGGCTTTGGCGGCGCTAGCGAACAAACAGAATAGAGGAGCTGAGAGAGGGGGATTCCCCTCTTTCTATATTTATCAAGATGAAAATACTGAACATGCTGCAATGGAAGCTCACAATCGTTACATGCCTTATAGCCTTAGCCTGCTCGAGCTGTTCGGCCCCAGAGACGAGGAACACTGCGGAGAAACAAACCGATCTTCCACAGACCTCAGCCCAATCGCAATCCAACAACGAAATTATAGAGCCTAATCCACCAGCAAAAACATCCGAAAATGCTGTACATAATGCTCCGGTTGAGCCATTCCTGCCCCATCATCTGTATATTCCAGGCATTAATGCCTTTGCTCAGATCATGCCGGTGGGGGTTGCGGAGGATGGGCGAATGGATGTGCCAGAGGATACTGAAGTCGTCGGCATTTTGCAGCCAGGCGTTCTTGCCGGAGGCCAAGGGAACGTCATTATGGACGGACATGTAGACAGCTATACCGGTCCGGCGATCTTTTTTAATTTGAAGAAACTGCGTCCAGGCGATACCATTATCGTATCTAATAAGACAGGGCAACGACTTATCTATGCAGTTGAAAGCGTCGAGACCTTCATTACAGCTGAAGCCCCGCTTGAAAGAATTTTTGGCGATACGGATGAATACAGGCTTAATCTGATTACTTGCACGGGGAAATACAGCCGCAAGAAAAAAGAACATGAGATGCGGCTTGTCGTGTTTGCCAAACTACAGAATGAGCCCTGATGGCGCCTCTCTGTAAAAGGGAAAATTTGTAGTTAATCTCCAATGAAAGCGCTAAAAAAATGTGTTGACAGAATGAAAACGGATACATTATAATAAAAGCACAGTATGGTTTCTCTCCACTCCTATCCAATATCTGTTGCTCGTTAGTGAGCATGCGCCACTTCAACACGAAGTGGCGTTTTTTTTATTCATTTTAGATCGTTCGAGCTTATATGTATTATCAAAATGAAAAAAGCAGGGTCCTAAAGACCCCGCTTTCCGTCAAGTTCATATAAGTATAGTAATTAGACGTATACAGCATAACCCATCGATTGCAGATGTTCTTTGGCTCGTTCCATTGCGCTTTCCTGGCGGAAGGACAAATGCAGCAGGCCAGGCACATCCTCGCGGCTCTCGATAATCTGAATATTGCTCAAGTTGATGTTCTGATCCCCAAGCTCGGTCGTAATCTGTCCGATAATCCCCGGATGGTCTGGGACATCGATATACAAATCAAAGAGCGAGGAAATCATGCCTTTGCGTCGTTCAGGAAGCTCGCTGCGGAATCGGTTTGCTTTGACGAAGGAATCGACGATCCCCTCCCCATTCCTGTCCTCCAGCATGGAGATAAAACCACCGATCTCTTCATTCCAATCCTTAAGCAGCGATAACACCACGTCACGATTGCTCAGCAGAATATCACGCCAGATAATCGGATCGCTGGAAGCAATCCGCGTAATGTCGCGGAAACCACCGGCCGCAAGGGTTCGGTACAAGCCGTTGGAGGCATTGTAATCACACACCTGATTGACGAGCGCTACCGCAATAATATGCGGCAGATGACTAATCGCACCAACGATCTCGTCATGCTGTACAGGGTTAACGCGTACGACCTGGGCCCTTGTATATTGCAGAAGTTCCTCCAATTTGGCGGAAGCCTCGTCTGGAACGCCTGTTGCCGGCGTTAGAACATAGTATGCATTCTCGAACAGCAGCGTCGAAGCCGCCTCCACCCCGGACCGCTCAGAGCCGGCCATTGGATGGCCGCCAATAAAATACACGTCCGGCCGCGACAGCTTCTCTGCCGCAGCAGCGATCGAAGCCTTCGTGCTGCCTACATCCGTTATAATACACCCCTGCTTAAGCGGCAGCGCATACAGCTTCTCCAGATACTCTTCCAGATTGCCTACTGGCACACATAGAAATATAAAGTCGGCGTCACGCACCGCTTCTTCCATCGAGAGGGTCGCGGAATCCACCACACCCCGATCCAGCATCACCTCAAGCGAGCGGGAGCGGGGGCTGTGGCCAACCACCTCAATCCCCGGCTTGCCGCGAAAACATAGGGCCAGAGACCCGCCGATCAATCCAACACCAAATATTGCAATTTTTGTAGTCATAAATTTTCACTCAACTTCTACTAAGATTATTTACTTCATCATAAACAGGATACTTGTCAAAGCTCATTGAGGTCATTTATGGCTAGTTATATACACTCGCTAGACTCGTACCTTACGCTGCTGAAGCACCTGCTCCAGAGCAGCGATAAACTTCTGATTCTGGCTCTCTGAGCCAACCGTTACCCGAATGGAATTCGGATATTTAGAGAAGCCGCTGCGGACAATGACTCCCAGCTTAAGCAACTCCTGGAACATCTCCTGGGACGGAGTCTCCACATCAACCATAATAAAATTACCGTGAGCCGGAAAATAAGACAGCTTTAGACGGTCGAACTCATCATTTAAGTATTTAATGCCCTTGGCATTCTTCTCGCGGCATTCCGCTACGAACTGGCGGTCTGCAATCGATGCTCTCGCTGCGGCCTGACCGATTCGCGAGGTGTTGAAGGGCTCACGCACCTGATTAATCAGTTTGATCACCGCAGGCTGGCCTACACCATATCCGATACGCAGGGATGCCAGACCGTAAATTTTGGAGAACGTGCGAAGCACGACCAGGTTCGGATATTTATCCAGCAAACGGATGCCATCTGCATAGGACGGATCAGTAACGTACTCGGCATAGGCTTCGTCCAGCACGACCAGCACTTGGCCAGGAACTCGATCCAGAAAAGCGACCAAATCCGCCTCAGGCACAATAGTCCCGGTCGGGTTGTTAGGATTGCAGATCCATATCACCTTGGTCCGATCATTAACCGCCTGAAGCATCGCCTCCAGGTCATGCGTTCCTGCTTGCAGAGGAACCTCGATACTGACTGCGCCCTCGATATCGGCATTGCTCTTATAGACGGAGAAGGTCTGATCCGCCATAATAGTCTCGTCTCCCGGAAGGAAGAACGCTCTGGTAATCAAGGCGATAATCTCATCCGATCCACAGCCGAAAATAATTTGATTGGAATGGACCCCGAGATGACTCGCTAATTCTTCGGTTAATTCTACCGCACTTCCATCAGGATAAATGCTGATATTAGCAAGCTCCGCTTCGATCGCTGCACGAACGCGTGGAGAGCAGCCATATGGATTCTCATTGGATGCGAGCTTGATTACTTCTGTAAGGCCAAGCTCCCGCTTGACTGCCTCAATCGGCTTACCAGGTTGATAGACCGGGAGGTTCACGATTTGCGGTTTTGGCAGCATGTATTTCTCCTCCTTCGTTCCAAATGAAATTTACACTCTTAATTTTGCCACAAAGTCACGAATTTGCAACAAGCCCTGCTCCTTCGTCGCTTCGTTCTGTAATAATGGCAATGCTTCCTCGATCTTGCGTACAATGGCACTCCCAACGACGACCCCATCACAGAACCCGGCAAAATGCTGGGCCTGCTCTCGGTTGGAAATACCAAAGCCTACGGCGACAGGAAGATCAGTGCCTTTCTTCACAGTCTTGATGAAATCATCCACCCCCTGGGCAAAGGAAGCTCTTTCCCCCGTAACGCCAAGCGAGGACACGCAATAAATGAACCCACGAGCCCGGGATACGATGCGTTGAATTCTTTCATTTGAGGTAGGAGCCACTAGCGGCACAAGATGAACATTCGCTTCATCCGCCAGATGCAAAATTTCCTCGGATTCTTCATACGGTAAATCAGGGATAATAAGTCCGCTAATACCTGCTGCCTGCACGAGCTGGAAGAAGCGCCCGAACCCAGTCTGCAGAACCGGATTGAAATAAGTAAATAAGACGATCGGCATTTGAATACCGCTCTCTCTGGCTCGGCGGGCTGCCTCGATACAGGTCTCGATCGTCACTTGATGGGCAAGCGCACGTTCTGATGCCCGCTGAATAACAGGGCCATCAGCTAATGGATCGGAATAAGGGACGCCCAGTTCAACGATGTTTGCACCGGCCAGCTGGACCTCTCTTAATATATCCAAAGTTGTCTCCACATCAGGATCACCAACCGTTATGAAAGGAATCAGTGCCGCCTTGCCTTCCTTGCGAAGCTGGGCAAAGGTCTGATCCATCAGATTCATGTCCGTGGATTTCATAGCGCAGCGCCCCCTTCCGTGTAAGCCATAATCGACTCCACATCCTTATCTCCACGCCCTGACAGACAGATTACGATGATCTCTTCACTAATCATCTCCGGCGCCATCTTCATGACTTGAGCTACAGCATGTGCCGATTCCAGCGCCGGAATGATTCCTTCGGTTCTGCTCAGCAGCTGAAGTGCATCTAACGCCTCCTGATCGGTAATCGGGTAGTACCGCGCCCGCTCTATATCCTTCAAATAGGAATGCTCCGGACCGATACCCGGATAGTCGAGACCCGCGGAGATGGAATGCGCCGGCTTAACCTGTCCGTATTCATCCTGCAGCAAATAACTAAGCGAGCCTTGGAATACCCCTTTGCTTCCCTTCGTCATCGTTGCCGCATGAAATTCCGTATCAACGCCTCTTCCCGCTGCCTCGGCACCAACCAATTGTACAGCTGTATCTTCAATAAAAGGATAGAACATGCCGATCGCATTGCTGCCACCACCAACCGCAGCGACGAGCATATCCGGCAGTCTTCCTTCCGCGTCCAATATCTGGCGACGCGTCTCATCGCCGATAATTCGCTGGAAATTGCGGACCATCATCGGATAAGGATGCGGTCCGGTCGCCGAACCAAGAATATAGAAGGTGTCCTCGACATGGCTGACCCAGTAGCGCAGCGCCTCATTACAAGCGTCCTTCAAAGTGCGTGTTCCGGACATCACCGGCACGACCTCTGCGCCAAGCAGCTTCATGCGAAACACATTAAGCTGTTGACGCTTCGTATCTTCTTCTCCCATGAATACCTTGCACTCCAGACCGAGCAGTGCTGCAACCGTAGCCGTAGCCACCCCGTGCTGGCCTGCGCCTGTCTCAGCAATGACTTTTTTCTTGCCCATCCGTTTTGCCAGAATCGCCTGGCCGATCGCGTTATTGATTTTATGGGCTCCAGTATGGTTCAAATCCTCGCGCTTCAAGTAGATCTTCGCACCACCCAGGCTTTCGGTCAGTCGCTCCGCATAATACAGCGGGGTCTCCCTACCTGAATACTGCTTCAGCAAATAGGCGATTTCCGCCTGAAAACCGGTGTCATCCTTATATCGATTATAGGACTCCTCCAGCTCAATTAACGCGTTCATTAATGTCTCCGGGACATAACGGCCGCCAAACGGACCGAACCGCCCGTGCTCATCAGGAACTTGTGCCATCTTCCCCTTCACCCTCTCCACAAATGCTGTTATTTTATCTATATCCTTGCTTCCATTGATCTCCACACCGCTCGATACATCTACACCACCCGGGTGCAGCTTGCTTACTAGTTCATTTACGTTATCGGGATTCAACCCGCCGGCCATCCAGCAGGGAACACCTTGCGCCTTGGCCCAAGCCTGATAAGGGAGAGCTTTCTCCCAGGCAAAGGATATCCCCGAACCACCGCCATAAACCGGGTCATAGGTGTCCAGCAGAACAGCGTCCACGACGCCTGCATAATCTTCAATCACTAATTCCCCACTCAGGGTTCCGTTCTCCTGCACGGAGAAGGCCTTGATCACCTGAACGCCCAGTCGTTCCCGCACCTCCCGGCAGAACTCCGGACTTTCACTTCCATGCAATTGCACCGCATCCAGCCCCGCTGTCTTCACCGTATAGGATAACTCCGCCAGCTCAGGATTTACAAAGACGCCAACGCTCTTTGGGAGTATTGAAGTCTTCCATCCCTTCAGCTGCGACGCCAGCTCGGCCGCCTGGGCTGTACTTACTTGCCGCTTGCTCTTGGCAAAGACAAATCCAATATAATCTACGGGTAAATGTATCATCGATTTTAGCACTTCAACGGATTGAAGTCCACATATTTTTACGGTAGTTTCATTCATTTTCAGGAACGCTCCTTCCGCAAGACAGCCCCAACCCCATCTTGCTCCAGCACACCCATCAATTCATTCACCGCTTGATCGACGCGCGGCTGTCTCATAAACGTCTCGCCGATGAGCAGCCCCTTCGCACCAGTCTGGGCCAAATACTTCACATCTTCAGAAGTACGAATTCCGCTCTCGCTGATCAGCGTCACTCCCGCGGGTACTATAGAGGATAATTCAGCCGTTACCTCAAGGCGCGTCTCAAACGTATGAAGGTTTCGATTATTGATTCCGATAAGCAGGGCATTTTCTAACGATAGAGCTCGCTCCATTTCATTCCGATCATGGACTTCAAGCAGAACGTCCAGATCCAGTGCAGCAGCCGTCTGCATAAACCTGTGAAGCTGTTCGTCATCCAGAATGGCAGCAATCAGCAGAATCGCATCTGCCCCGAGGAGCCTGGCCTCATAGATCTGCATTTCATCGATGATGAAATCCTTGCGCAGCAGCGGGAGCTTGACATGGTCGCGGATTTGCTGCAAATAAGAGCCGCTTCCCTGAAAATAGACCTCATCGGTCAAGACCGAAATACAATCCGCTGCTGCCGACTCATAGCTGCGCGCGATCTCCAATGGATTGAAGTCAGGACGGATCAGCCCTTTGGATGGCGATGCCTTCTTCACCTCGGCGATCAGCCCTAATTGCCGCTTCTTCCTCACGGAGAGCGCCTGATGAAATCCCCGTGTTGACGGAAGCAAAGCGATTTGCCGCTCTGCTTCCGTTCGTGTTAATCGGTCTTTCAGCTTCAGAACTTCCTGTCTCTTCGTCTCGACGATTTTATCAAGATACATAACTTAAGTCCTCCGTTGTATGAATAAGCTGTTGCAGCTTGCTATATGCTTTCCCGGAATCGATCGACTCGGCGGCAATGACGACTCCCTCACGGATGCTGTCAGCCAGGCCAGACACATAAATGCATGCGCCGGCATTCGCCAGCACCACATCGCGGTAAGCCCCTTTCTCGCCTTGAAGCACCCGCGAGATAATCTCGGCGTTCGTAGCCGGGTCTCCTCCCATCATTTCACTAAGCGGATAAGCTTTCAAGCCGATATCTTGCGGCTGAATTTCATAGGTGTTCACTTCTCCGTCCTTCAGCTCCGAGATCAGGGTTGGTGAGGAGATGCTGATCTCGTCGAGCCCTTCCCTGCTTGTTACAACAAGAGCTCGTTTGGAGCCTAACTCACGAAGTACGCTAGCAATCGTCTCGGTCTTGTCGGCATCATAGATTCCCAGCACCTGTCGGTCAGCACCGGCCGGATTCGTCAACGGACCAAGCATGTTGAATACCGTCCGCACTCCCAATTCTTTACGCGGCCCTGCCGCATACTTCATTGATGGATGATAAATCTGCGCGAACAGGAAGCAGATTCCGATCTGGTCGAGACAGCGCTTCGCCTGCTCTGCATCCAGATGGATATTCACGCCAAGCGCCTCTAATACATCTGCGCTGCCGGCGCGGCCAGAAGCAGAGCGGTTGCCGTGCTTGGCTACACGAACAGATACCGAGGCGGCAACGATAGCCGAGGTCGTTGAAATATTGAATTTGTGAATGCCAGAGCCGCCAGTGCCGCAAGTATCCAACAACCGGGATGATTCCGTATACATCCGGTTGCCCTGCAGGCGCATCGCCTCGGCAAACCCAGTGATTTCTTCGATCGTCTCACCCTTAATTCTCAAAGCCGTCAGAAGGCCGCCAATTTGTGCCGGAGTTGATTCTCCGCTCATAATGACTTCCATAACTTCCTTCGCTTCTTGCCTTGCCAAATGCTGGCCGGCAATGACCCGCTGCAACCCGCTTTGCACAATTTGTTGTCCGTTCATCCTCTCTACTCCCTTCTTAGCCCCGCAGGCGTGTATTCATATAAATAATCCTGATTAATCACCGCTTCATCCTTCTCTTGCACCGGGAACATCTGCTCAGCCATCCGAATGGCCGTTAACAGCGCCTTCGCCTTATTCACTGACTCTTGATATTCATTCTCCGGCACCGAGTCCCATACGATCCCGCCCCCGGCCTGCACATAAGCCTTGCCGTTCTTGAATACAATCGTCCGGATTGTAATACAAGAGTCCATATTCCCTGAAAACCCCAGATATCCGATCGCTCCGGCATAAGTTCCTCTGGCCTGCTGCTCCAGCTCGGCGATGATCTCCATCGCTCTCAGCTTCGGCGCGCCTGATACGGTTCCCGCCGGCATACAGGACAGAAAGGCATCGAAGAAATCCTTGTCGTTTCGCATTTTGCCGGATACCTTGGAGACCATATGCATAATGTGCGAGTAGCGCTCAATATTCATATAGGACTCGCATTTTACACTGCCGAACTCCGATACTCTGCCAAGATCATTACGTCCTAAATCAACCAGCATCAGATGTTCCGCCCGTTCCTTCTCATCCTGCAGCAGCTCGGCCTCAAGCGCCAGATCCTCCGCAGTCGTCGCACCTCGTGGTCTCGAACCGGCTATTGGCCGGGTCTCGACCCGCTCTCCCTCCACCTTCACTAGCACCTCAGGCGATGTACCGACGATAATCTCGTCGTCCATTTTGAGATAATACATATATGGCGAGGGATTCAGCGTTCTCAGTACTCTATATACATGCAGCGGATCAACCTCTGTCTCGATATGGAACCGCTGCGATAATACCACTTGAAATATATCTCCGGCCCGGATATACTCCCGGCCCTTCTCTACGTTCGCTATAAACTGTTCCTTCGTTAGATTGGACCGAACGTCCCCAAGCTCCACTTGCGCGGGAATCGGCTGCCGGTTGAACTTCTCGGCCGGGTCCTCCTCCTGCAGAAATGCGGCTGCTTCATCAAGCTTAAGCTCCGCCTCCTGGTAAGCCCTGCGTATATCCTCCTCGAGAGCTCCATCCTTGACATGCACATTGGCAATCAGCAGAATGCGCTGCTTCACATGATCAAAGACAATAATCTGGTCGCAGAACATGAACTGCAGGTCATTCATCTGAAGATCATCAATTTGGTGCTCCGGCAGCTTCTCATAATACTGGAGCAGATCATATCCAAAGAAACCAATAGCTCCTCCGGTGAAAGGAGGCAGTTCCGGAAGCATCGGGCTTCGGAAACCCCGCAGGATGGAGCGAAGCTCCTCCACAGGCTTTTGCGATTGCTTCTGCTCCTTGACGCCGCCGCGCTCTACAACTAGCTGGCCTTTCTTAGCGGTAATCATCATAAACGGATCTTTGCCGATGAAGGAATAGCGCGCCCAATTCACACCACCCTCTACACTCTCCAGCAAAAATGCCCGTTCCCGCTCGGCGATACGCCGAAAAATACGGATAGGCGACTCCATATCCGCCAGCAATGTGCGTACGATCGGAATCAAATTATAGTCTTTGGCCAGTGCAATTACCTGCTCAACCTGTGGGGTTGTCATGCTCGATCACTTCCTTCTTCTCATCTTTGTAATACGAGTAGTTCAAGCTGAAAACAAAAAAACCTCTACCGAAGTAGAGGTTGCTTAGATTCACAGTATAAAGTGATGTCTGTCCTGTACGATGCCAACAGGCATAAGGAATGAAAAATCACAGAAATAACGGATTCCAAAATAAACTGGAGTCTCATAATTTCTACGGAACAATAAATACACCCGTCCCGTGGTATAGGTTCCCCTATAGATTCATCCACTGTATGTCCTGACGATTTCAGGCATAATATCTGAACTAGACTACTCTCTCAGCTAAACTCAGCTCTGCTCATCTCAACTCTACTTAGCTCAATAAACATTCTTAACCAAAATCTTAAAGTTAATATACATGATTCTTTACAAGTTGGCAACTTTCTTTTTTTGCCTAAACCAGACATCATTATCCGGGCACTAAGCTTGCGTGCTGATATCGGGGCGAAGGCTTCTCGCCTCATTCATATAGATATGCTTCATTTCCCGCTGCGTTTTATTCGTATTTACATGAATCAACAGTCGGATGCATCTCGGAAGCGCGTTCTTGACCGGAATTTCGGTCGAACACATCAGCGGAACCATATCCCAGCCCTGCAGCACACGAATTGCCTTGGCGGGAAATGCGGCATCAAGATCCGGCGTAACGGTGATCCAGACACTGCAAATATCCTCAGGCAATATCTCGTTGGCAGCGACGACCTTCTTCAATAGCTCTGCTGTAGCGTCCAAAATTTCCTGTTCCTCGTTATGAGCTACCGTCGTTGCTCCGCGGATGCCGCGATTATACATTCTGTCTTTCCCCTTTCAATTCCGCGATAACCCGGCGCACCTCGTCTAGCGTTACATCGGAGACGATCTCTACCTTTCCGAGTTGAACCGGGAGTACGAATACAATTTTGTTCTCTGTAAACTTCTTATCATGCATCATGGCCGAGATCAGCTGCTCTTCCTCCAAATGCTCTGGCATGGCTGTGGGAAGTCCGAATCCTCGCAGAAGCTCTACAGTCCTCTCATATAACGCTGCCTCTCTGCCGCGATGAACGGCAATCAGAGCCGCTGCAGCCATCCCTATGGAGATGGCCTCGCCGTGCAAATACTCGCCATAACCTCCGGTGGCCTCAATCGCATGACCAAGCGTATGGCCGAGATTGAGGATCGCGCGCAGTCCCTGCTCCCGCTCGTCAGCCGCTACAACCTTCGCTTTAATCTCACAGCCCTGGATCAGACCATATTCCAGTGCTTCCGGGTCCAATGACAGCAATTTTCCCGCATTGTCCCCGCACCAGTCGGCGAACTGCTGATCCCAGATCAAGCCATGCTTCACCATCTCGGACAAGCCTGCGCGAACCTCACGATCCGGCAGGGTCTGCAATGAACTGACATCATAGAGAACCATCTCAGGCTGATAGAAGGCACCGATCATGTTTTTAGCCAGACGGTGATTGACCGCTACCTTCCCGCCAACGCTGCTGTCATGAGCCAGAATGGTCGTTGGCATCTGTATAAAGTTTACCCCGCGCATGTAAGAAGCAGCCACGAATCCCGCCAAATCGCCAACCACACCGCCTCCGAGAGCTACAACGGAAGATTTCCGATCCAGACCGCTCTCAATCGCCGTCGTCATGACTTCCTCAAATACGGCTAGTGATTTGGAAGGCTCTCCGGCCTCGACAATGTGATGAATGGTCCGGTAACCGCTCGACTGCAATGAGGCTTCAACCTTCTGCAAATGCAGCGGCGCCACATGCGTATCTGTAACGATCAGCACCGGGCTCTTCTTCGTTAATCCATGACGCTCAAAATAAGCGCCTGCTTGCTCCAGCAAACCTCCGCCAATATAGATCGGGTAAGATCGATCGCCCAAATCTACTTCCAGCGTTCTCATTAGTAGGCCTCCAATTGAGCCAGGTAGCCCTTGTAGTTGCGCTCAATCTCTTCGATGGAGTCGCCGCCGAATTTCTCAAGGAAAGCCTTCGCCACTTCCCAAGCTACAACATGCTCCAGCACTACGCTCGCCGCGGGTACAGCACATGCATCCGAGCGTTCCACCTGAGCGGTAAATGGCTCCTTCGTATCAATATCAATGCTCTGCAGCGGCTTATAAAGCGTCGGGATCGGCTTCATGACCCCACGTACAACAATCGGCATGCCGTTCGTCATCCCGCCTTCGAAGCCGCCAAGGCGATTGCTTGCCCGATAGTATCCGCGCTCCTCGCTGTACAGAATCTCATCATGCACCTGGGAACCAGGTATTGTGCCCGCTTCAAAGCCGATGCCGATCTCCACGCCTTTGAAGGCATTAATCGACATCACCGCTTGAGCGATACGCCCATCAAGCTTGCGGTCATATTGCACATGACTGCCAAGTCCAACTGGCACGCCTTCAACGATACATTCAACGATCCCGCCGATCGAATCGCCTTCGGCCTTAATTTTATCGATGTATTCCTCCATCTTCTTCTCTGTAGCCTTATCCGCTACCCGGACAGAGGATTGTTCAGTGATCTCTATCAGCTCATCCAGAGACAAATGATGGGGCGGAGCTTCGATCTCGCCGATCCTCTTCACCTGACCGCCGATTTTAATGCCAAAGCGGCCCAGGAATTGCTTGGCGATCGCCCCAACAGCAACACGTACTGCGGTCTCACGTGCACTGGAGCGTTCCAGCACATTGCGCAGATCCTTCAGATCATATTTGAGCCCGCCATTCAAGTCAGCGTGACCCGGACGAGGACGATGAACACGACGTTTCTCTTCGTCAGTGCCTTCAACAGGCTTAATATTCATAATGTTTCGCCAATGCGTCCAATCATTATTCTCTACTACGACAGCGACAGGCGCTCCGGTCGTATATCCATGGCGAACGCCACCAACAATAGCCGCGGTATCTTTCTCGATTTGCATCCGTCTGCCACGGCCATAGCCCTTCTGACGACGGGCAAGCTCATTATTAAGCGCCTCAAAATCCAGATGCAGATTGCTGGGCAATCCCTCGATAATAGCAGTCAACTGAGGACCATGTGTCTCCCCAGCCGTTAAATAACGCAAACTCATGCTGCGTTCCCCCTTTAAACTGTTAAACTGTAAAGAACTAAAATCCGATAATTACTCTGCTCATTATAGTATATGATCTTTCCTTTTGACAAGAAAACCGTAAGCCGCGAAGGCTCAACCGGATCAAAGTTAGATTCTATTCTAGCATCTCAATCGAAATGTGACTATATAGGAGATAAATTCTTACAGCTAAAGCAAAAACGCACCCCCTCCTGAATCACAGAAGGATGATGCGCTTTCGTATTATTTCGTTGCCGACTGTCTATGCCCTGCGGTCGCAGAAGAATGCCGATACAGCTCTTCTGTACTGTCTGTAAGCAGATCTTCGAGCTGCCGACGCTCAATCCCGAGCACCTGAGCACATTCCTGTGCGGTAAGAAACCCGCGGCGATATGCGTTAATTACCTTCCTCTTGTCCATAAGCTGACCTCCACGAGATACCTGATCGTTCGTGTTCAAAAGCGGACTTTTTGAACTGCATCTGTTACTTCTCATTATCGGACAAGAGCATCAGGAATATACTGCGTGGGATCAAGCTTTTTTGCGGTAGAAGAAAGTCTCTGAAGTCTCCAGATCATATTGCCCCGGCGAGAAGATCTGCTCGGTGCTGCCAACGAAGAGGACCCCTCCCGGTCGTAACGCCCGGGCAAATTTATGGTACAGATCATGCTTCGCCTCTTCGGTGAAGTAGATCATTACATTGCGGCATACGATCAGATCAAAGCCTTCCTCAAAAGAATCGGCCAGTAGATTTTGCTTCTTGAAGGTGACCTGCTTCTTCAGACCTTCGTCGAACCGATACATCATGCCGTCCTGGGTAAAGTACCGCTTGCTCACCTCGGCCGGAACATCCTTCAGCGAGCGTTCCAGGTATAGGCCCTGCGCCGCTTTGGATAACGCCCCTTCATCAATATCCGTGGCCAATAGATATGTACTTTGCAGCAGCCCTTGATCAGCAAGGATCATTGCCAAGGTATAAGGCTCTTCCCCCGTTGAACAAGCAGCGCTCCATATTCTCATTCGTGATCTCCCGTTGCTGAGCACGGGCAGCACCTTATCGCGGAGCACCTCCCAGCGGTTCGGGTTGCGCCAGAATTCAGATACATTGATCGTCATCTTATCCAGAAACTCATAAAACAGAGTTTTGTTATCCATCATCGCCTTGAAAAAGGAAGTGAAGCTGGAGTATCCGTTTTTGTTGCGCAGCGTTGTCAGACGGCGTTTCATTTGCGCTTCTTTGTACTGGGCCAAATCGATGCCTGTACTATGCTTTACATTCTGAATGAATCCCGCATAATCGGCAGCATCATAATCTGACGATTCTGTCTGCAGCGCGCCAAATCCGATTTTATTTATATCCATGAGTCAATCGTCTTCTGATATCCCGGTAATTCTTCCGACTCGAAGAAGTTAGCGATCTCCCGCTCAGCACTCTCCGGGCTATCCGAGCCATGAATCAAATTAAATGGCGTGTGAGCCGCAAAATCACCGCGAATCGTACCTGGAAGCGCCTCTGTCACCTTGGTCTTACCGATAACGAGCCTTGACAAAGCGATTACATCATCGCCCTCCCAGACCATAGCGAACACAGGACCGGACGTAATAAAGTCAACCAATTCACCAAAGAAGCTCTTGCCTTCATGCTCGGCATAATGACGTTTAGCTTGCTCTTCAGTAACTAGAACCAGCTTACCGGCAACCAATTTGAACCCCTTGTCTTCAAATCTGCTAACGATTCTACCAATGAGTCCGCGCTGTACACCATCCGGTTTTACCATTAAAAAAGTTCGTTCCAAGGCAATCTCCCCCGATTTTTACATTGTCATTCTACATGAAAAAATTTATAGATAGCGGTTTCATTGGTATTTTAACAGAAAAATGGCGTTCCGTTAAGTAGTATTCAATAGGTGCGCCTGTTAATAAATAAAGCGATTTCCTTCAGATGCGCTCTTGGCTTCATTTCCGGCAAGCCCGCCAAAGCATTCATCGCTTTATCAATAAAGCGGTCGGCCAACTGCTCCGCACGGGTAATTCCCTGACTTGAGACGATCATATCGATCGCTTTGGACACGCTGCCGCTTCCATCGCCAGCATGAATTCCGCGGATCTCGGCAAGCAGAGGCTCCCGAAGCTTCTCTTCCTGCAGCGCATAGATGACTGGCAAAGTGATGTTGCCCTGCCTCATATCACTGCCCGGTGGCTTGCCAATGATCTTCTCTGTTCCGCATAGATCAAGCAGGTCATCGCGAATTTGAAAAGCCATACCGACATTATAGCCATATTGGTACAGCAGCGAGTGGATCTCTTTGGGAGCCTCGGCAGCGAGCGCACCCAGCTGACAGCTGATTGCGATAAGAAGTGCCGTCTTACGGCGAATTCTTAGCAAGTAATTACGCACCGATTGCTCCGTATTAAAAAAATCACGGATCTGCTCCATCTCGCCAATCGACATTTGTACCATCGCTTTGGCAAGGGTCCGGTGAATCTCCGGATTTTTCAGCTCTGTAGCCATCATCAAAGCCCTGGCGTATATGTAATCGCCGGTATACATTGCAATTCTGTTGTCCCATTTCGCCTTGACGGTAGGCTTGCCGCGACGTGTTCCAGCATCGTCGATAACATCGTCATGGACGAGAGAGGCGGAATGGATCAATTCCAGCGGGACAGCCACATGCTGCAGCTTCTCGAGATCATATTGTCCGAACTTTCCGCCAAGCAAGACAAATACAGGACGAAGCCGCTTACCGCCCGCCTTCAGCAAATGAAGGCTCGTCTCACTCAGCAGTTCATCCCCGCCTTCAATACTTTTGTAGAGCTGCCGTTCAATAAAATCCATATCCTTTTTCAGCGCGCCGAAAATGTCTATTAGCTTCATTCTTTCACCCGTGTCAGCATATTCTCATTCCATACATGGATATGTACCTTGTGCTTCAGCAGCCCCATCTCATAGGCGTAAGAGAAGTACAAGGCTAACCCGTTCTGCATCTGCTCAGTAAAATCATAGCACAAATTGTTAAAATAATGACGCCAGTAATCGCGAGTGCCCCCAATTTCCCTGCATGCCTCTTCAACCAGCGAAGACAGATCGCTTAAGCTTCTGCGCTTGCTGTCATGGAAAGCACGGCTCACCTCGGCAAGCAATTCAGGCCGATTCTCGGCGAATGATTTCTGAACCGCCCATACGGCAAACGTCATTCCATACCCTGTCCATCGTTTCCAGACTTCCCCTAAATCCGTAACGATAAACTCCCGATTGTGCCAGGAGGCTGAAATCGCGTTGTCCCCAATCAGCAGAGCGGCGTCGCTGTTCGCCATCATAAGATCCAGATCAGGCTCGCTATCCCAATAGGTTGGGCTTCCCCCATATGCTTTCTCCATAATGATCTTCAATAAGTTTACCGAGGTCGCCGAAGTGTTCGTTAACGCGATCACTCCGTTCCGAATTTGTTCCGGCGGCTTGCGTGAGAAGAGCAAAATGGAATTTACCGGGCCGTTGGAGCTAACCGACAGCTCCGGCAGCAGAACGAACTGTTCCGCACCGTAACCAAAAGCAAAGGAGGAGACCGGCGAGATGTCCAGCGACCCTTCAAGCATCCTACGATTTAGTAAAGACGGTACTTCCGTAACGAGACTTGCCTTCTGCGAAAGGGCATCAGGCTTAAAGTGATGGAACATCGGCCAGCAGTTCGTATATTTGATTTTGCCGATGAGGATGTCGTCATTTTCCCGCTTGTTCATTGTGATCCCCCCATCTCTTAAACAAGGCATGTTCGATTCTTAGATTATCCAGAACCTTCCCTACCAGAAAAGACACTAAATCATCGATGCTGGTAGGACCGAAATAAAACGCCGGCATAGCAGGGATGATTCTTACTCCCAGCCTGGCCAGCTTCAACATATTCTCCAAATGAATGGCATGCAGCGGAGTCTCCCTTGGAACAAGCACGAGCGGACGAGCCTCTTTCAGCATAACATCGGCCGCCCGCGCCATCAGGTTATCCGAGGTCCCATTAGCGATCGAAGACAAGGTGCCCATCGAGCAAGGCATCACAATCATGCCCTCTACCAGATAAGACCCGCTGGCGATCGACGCCCCGATATCATTAATCGGATGATAGACACAATCTCCCTCATAGCCGCTAAAATGTTCTTCAATGAGACGGTTGCGATCGGATACATCCCAGCCAAGCTCCTCCTTGATCACCCGCCAGCCGGCATTGGAAACAACCAGATGCACATTATAACCAACCCCAAGCAAGGTTTGAATCAGCTTCACCCCATAGATCGACCCGCTTGCTCCCGTGATGCCAACAACCATCGCTTTTCGTCTGTTCTGACTCATCAATGGCTTTGCACCACCAAATCAATTAGCGTAAAGGTGAAGACGACGATACTCAATACTCCATTCATATTAAAAAATGCAGTTTGCAGACGGCTGAGATCCGTAGGAGACACAATATGATGCTCATAGAATAGAATCAGATAAGCGATAACCATACCTGCAATATACCACCAGCCGAGATTGGCCAGGAATAAGAGCAATACGAAACCAAGCGCAGTAGCAATATGGAATGCCTTAGCAATTTTGAGCGCGCCTGCAACGCCGAATCTCACCGGAATCGAGTGCAGACCTTCCTTCGCATCAAATTCAACATCCTGGCAAGCGTAAATAATATCAAATCCGGCGATCCAGAAGGATATTGTCAGATAGAGGACCATAGCGGAGGCATCGACCTTGCCAGTTACGGCCGCCCAACCGCCCAGAGGAGCTAAGGCAACGGTAAGCCCAAGCACAACATGGCAGAGCCAAGTGAAGCGCTTCGTATAAGAATACAGTACCAGCATCACGACTGCGATCGGCAGCAGCTTCATAGATAGCGGCTCCAGCTCCGCTGCGGCCCAGAACAATAATACAAAAGAGAAAATGATAAAGGCAATAACCTCGCCGATCTTCAGCAGCCCTGCCGGTATGGCGCGCCCCTTGGTGCGCGGGTTCCTGGCATCGCTGACCCGGTCGATCAGACGATTCAACCCCATCGCTGCGCTGCGCGCTCCGAACATGGCCATAAGCACCCAACCGATCTGTGCCCAGGTTGGCAACACATGATTGATAGCCACCGAGCCGAGTAACGCCCCCATAAAAGCGAAGGGCAAGGCGAAAATCGTATGTTCAAACTTGATCATCTGCAGAAATGTGATCGTCTTTTTTAGCATTATGGCGACTCCTTGATTCCAATGTGTAAAGCAGCTATGCCGCCGGTAAGAGGATAAGCCTCAACTCGTTCCAATCCCGTCTCGCGGAACGCTTCCTTAAGCTCCTCACGACCTGGGAACGAGGCCAGCGAGTCAGGCAGCCACTTGTATTGTTCATATCTCTTCGCCACCATCTTGCCTAGTAGCGGAAGCATCTTCTGAAAATAGAAATAATAAATGCCTTTGAACGGCTGCCAGGTCGGCTTGGACAATTCCAGACATACGACCATGCCGCCTGGTTTCACGACGCGGCGCATTTCGCGCAGCACCTGATACAGATCCGGTACATTTCTAAGCCCAAATCCGATCGTTGCATAATCAAAGCTATTATCCTCGAACGGCAGCGCCATCGCATTCCCCTGTACGAGAGAAATCTTGTCACTGAGATTGCGATCGCTCACTTTCCTCCGTCCGAATTCCAGCATGTTCTCGCTGAAGTCGAGCCCGGTAATCTGCCCCCCGCTCGCCTCAGCCATACTGATCGTCCAGTCGCAAGTGCCGCAGCAGAGGTCGATCGCTGTATTTCCCGGCTGCATATTCATTTTCTTCATCGTAAATTTACGCCATGCCTTATGACGGCGGAAGCTTAGAAGATCGTTCATCATATCGTATTTCGGAGCGATGCTCTCGAATACAGAGTGAACGAATTGTTCCTTCGGTTTGGAAGTAACGTTGTTCATGTTCTGGGGATCACCTCAGCCTTCCTGCGCCGCTCGGCGCTGTATCGATAGTACGTTCTGGAACGGCTCCAGCACAGAGTGGATCTCGGCGCGAAGCTTGTCTCCTCTACACTCCTGAAGCAACATCTGCGCGCGTTCTAAAGACTGCTGCAGCAGTCCGCTCAGCTGCTCCTTCATATTGTATTTAATGAGCATAGAGCCCCATTCCCGTTCTCCGACACTATGACGACGCAGCATTTCTTTATCTTCCGACGTCCCGGTCTCCAGAATATGTAAGTAAGCGTAACCGCGTCGCTTTTCCGGTATACTGGAGCTGTGCTTCAATTCATCCATCACAACTTCGCAGCGGCTTAACTCAGTAAGCATCAATCTCCAGACATTCTGCTTGGATTTATCCAGCAGCCCGGAGAAAGCGAGGAACAGGCACATCTTCACCTGAGTGCTCTCTTTTAGATAATCCTCGGCCGTCAGCAGCATCTGCTTCAGCTTCGTATAGAGCTTGACCTTGAGCGAGTTCGCCTCGCATATCGCCGAGCTCATCGCCGATACCATATCGATCTCTCCAGCTCCTGCTAACAGGGCATAAAATACACTGCTGAAGTAGTCTCCGGCCAGCACCTTGAGCTGCCTGGAGCGCATCTTGCTCTCCTGCTGCTCACCGTCGCCAAGATCGATCAGATCGTGCGTATCCATTCCTGTCTGTACTAGAAAAGCCGCTAACGCGCAGTTCTCTGCCGATTTCTGCGTCACGTCCTCCCTGTCCGTCAGAAACGTATAAAGCAAACGAACACGGGGTACCGGGAAGTCCGGAAGCTCCGTGTGAGTTGAAATCATGTCATATTCAACATATTTTCTTGCCAGTTCCGTTATGCGATCAAGTCTCATCCTCTGCCTCCGAGCACCTATTACTGGCATCCAAATCGTTAAAAATAGCGATGCCACAATCCTGTATATTATATCACATGTTAATTCCCAGCGCACGAAAGACCTGTCTCAATTTACGACTGCCGCCATAAATTCGTCCTCGTAATATGGAACCATTGCAGCAAATCATCAGACAACTCCTGATCTCCGTGATTTCGCAGCATTTCCAGCGCACCCTGGGGCAACTCATTCTTATGAACATCCGCGGCCAGCAGCAAATATTTTGTGCCCAGCCAGCGATCCTCGGCAACCAGGCGCAGCAGCAGCTGATCAACGTTCGTCGTCCGCTCGAACGCAAATGAGCTCAACTCCGCCATCCCGGCATATAACCGACTCTTGTCGAATTGATCAGCCGTGACCTTCAAATCCACAGACAAAATCCCGCCATTCAGATCCACCTTGGATATGGGCACAGGAAGCTGCAGCGCAATCAATCCATCTACCAGATTGTCATCGTTCAGCTCTCCTGGCTGGCCAGCAGCAAAGACCGTATGGACCGCTGCATTCTCCAGCAGCCGCCCGTCCAGTTTGGATAGAACCGCCAGAAGGACCACGCTCAAGATCGATACGATAAGCAGTTGAAGCAGCCATTTCCGTCTCATGGGCCTTCCTCCTTCTTCTGTAATCAAGGAAATACAGTCTCATAAGGTTGTTTAAGAAGTCCCCTGTTGATTAACAAACCAATCGGAGCCCCCTTTTAAACGCGTATTTATTCTGTCCCTATCTCCATTGTACAAAAGAAAAAAGCAGGCTATGCCTGCAATCCCAAAATCATTCTTCCGTATCGATGATCCCATGTTTCGTATATACGACCGCTTTGCCTCTCACCTTCACGGCGGAGGTATGATCAGTAAACTGCGCAATGAGCACTTCACCCTTATCCAGCTTCTCCGTATGATGAAACCGCGTGTCTTTGCCGCGCGTTAAGCCGATGACCGTTACGCCTTGGTCCTTGGCCTTGACGACGAAGTAATCCCCGCCATTTGAGGTTTCATTCTCATCTTGATGACGCTGCTCCATGATCAACCGCTCCTTTTCTATTTCAGAACATCTCCTAAAAGAAAAGGCCGTGAACTAACGCCCACGGTCCTTCGCAAAAGAAGATATGTAGAAATCTTATTTAATTCCGTCTTTGAGCGCTTTACCCGGTTTGAAAGCGGGGATCTTGCTCGCAGGGATTTCGATTTCCTCTCCGGTTTGCGGATTACGTCCTTTACGTGCGGAACGCTCACGAACTTCAAAGTTACCAAAGCCAACCAGTTGAACTTTGTCTCCGCTTTGAAGTGCTTCGGAAATAGCTTCGAATACAGCATCAACCGCTTTGGTTGCATCCTTCTTGGACAATTCTGTGCTCTCAGCTACTTTGGATACCAAATCAGATTTATTCATTACAATTCACCTCCCTACTCTATAAAATACTTCACTCTGATATTCTGTGTTTCCGTTTTGCCGCAGAATATACGTTAAACCGCGTGATTCCCCTGTTTATACCTGATAAAAGTTGAATTTTACACTCTTTTCAGTGACGCGGAACAAATTTATAGTAATACAGGAAATCAATATTTTCAAGCTCTTTAACTTCAAGTAGCGATGAATAGGTAAAAAGTAACCGCATGCAGCCCATCGGCAGCACACGGTTACTTAGAGGAGGAAACCGGATATTTCATTCATTTGGACCTGCGTTCACCTTGAATCAGGAAGCAATTCAGGAAGTTATCCCGACATCGAATCTTGAACCCACCCGGGCCTTCCGGTGCTGGCAGCTAAGCCTTTGAATGTATTTACAAGATGATTGCGATCAGGCCGCCGGAGCCTTCGTTGATAATGCGGCCGAGCGTCTCTTGAAGCTTGTAGCGGGCATTATCCGGCATCATGGCAATTTTGCCCTGAATTCCTTCTCTGACGATCGAATGCAAGGAGCGACCAAAAATATCGGATTCCCAAATCTTAATCGGATCGTTCTCGAAGTCCTGCATCAGATAGCGAACGAGCTCTTCACTTTGCTTCTCTGTCCCGATAATCGGAGCAAATTCCGATTCGACATCGACCCGGATCATATGAATCGATGGAGCTGTCGCTTTCAAGCGTACACCGAATCTCGAACCTTGACGAATTAGTTCCGGCTCGTCGAGAGCCATCTCAGCCAGCGAAGGAGCGGCAATGCCGTAGCCCGTTGTCTTGACCATCTCCAGCGCCTCGGCGAAGCGGTCATACTCCCTCTTGGCGTGTGAAAATTCCTGCATCAGCTGAAGCAGATGATCCTTACCGCGAATCTCAACCCCAACGACCTCCATCAAGATGCGGTCATACAGGTCATCCGGCGCATAGAGATCAATCTCCGCTACACCTTGCCCCATGTTGAGACCGCTGAGGCCAGCCTTGTCGATGAAGTCGTATTCCATAAAATTACTGACGACACGATCCACATCCCGCAGACGGCGGATATCCTTGACCGTATCCCGTACAGAATTCTCGTAATTGCTGCGCAGCCAGTGGTTTTCATTCAGCACCATAACCCAGCTCGGCAGATTGACGTTAACTTCATGAACCGGAAATTCATACAGTACCTCTCGCAGAACGCCTGTTACGTCTTCCTCAGTCATCGTAGCTGCACTGAGCGTGATGACTGGAATATCATATTTAGCGGCGAGCTCTCCGCGAAGCTGCTGTGCTTCCTCGCTACTCGGCTTTGTCGAGTTGATAACCAATACGAACGGCTTACCGACTTCTTTCAATTCCGCTATTACCCGTTCCTCCGAGTCCACATAGGAATAACGCGGAATATCAGCAATCGTCCCGTCCGTCGTAACGACAACGCCTAGCGTGGAATGCTCCTGAATGACCTTGCGCGTGCCAATCTCTGCTGCTTCCTGGAACGGAATCGGTTCTTCGAACCAAGGCGTTGAGATCATGCGTGGACCATTCTCATCCTCGTAGCCCTTAGCGCCTTCTACCGCATAACCGACACAGTCTACTAACCTTACATTTACCTCAAGACCTTCAGAGACCTTGATCTGTACCGCATTGTTAGGCACAAATTTAGGCTCTGTCGTCATAATCGTCTTCCCGGCTGCACTCTGCGGAAGCTCATCCACTGCGCGGACCCGATCCGCTTCGTTGGTGATGTTCGGAAGTACGACGGTCTCCATAAAACGCTTGATAAATGTTGATTTCCCTGTGCGGACAGCTCCGACAACTCCGAGATAAATGTCGCCTCCAGTTCGTTCGGCAATGTCCTTATAAATGTCTACTTTCTCCAATACCAATGATATCCCCTCCTCAAATTTTGCCGAAGGAAAAATGCTTTGAGAGCATCCGCTTCGTCATTCTCATTCCTTAACGCCTACTGCTATAATAGGAGCGGCAGCTCCTCTTGCCCGTGCCCGCCGCCGCGAACCGCTGTGGAGTGAGACTGAACGAAAGCGGCGTTAACTCGTACATGCATTTGGACTAGTATCATCATATGTACCAGACGCGGATTTATGACGGAATTTCAAGAGAAACCGTTTTTTTAATTGAAGCGTCGCAAAGACGCCCTACGGGCATGATTCCGCCACATAGAATCCATATGATTATATGAGGTTAGTTATGACGGATAAAAAAAGAAGACTGCCAAAAAATATCCGGCAATCTTCTTTAATTCCTATATTACTTGCCCTATTTATACTACTAATCGTTACGCTATTTCCCGGTTGCCATAGCTGCAGGCGCTCCTTCCGACCAGCTGTAAGGCAGCGACTTGACAGGGACGTAATAGGAATGATCCGTTAAATATTCTCTAAGATCCTTCTCCTGATCTTCCTTTGCATCCAGCTGGGATTTATCAATCACCTGCATGATGTCAAAGGCATAATCAAGATAGACGATACCCTCATCATCTACAAGAAACGGCTGCTCCTGACCGGAGAAAACACTGCTCACCTTATAGTCTTGTGCATCGGCCAGCTTCAAATCAACCAGTTTCAGACCCGGGTAAGCCTCCGGCCCATCCTGGACAGGCGAAGCCCCGCCATGCTTGCTGCGGTAGCTATCGACCATTCGCTGTACATCATTTACTTTCTGAACGGTTAATAGATCCATAACCTTGACTGTAGGGTCCACTTCCTCATTTAAGACCAGGAAATAAACGCTGCCTCCTTGCTCAAATGCGGCGCTTGGCATCTCCTCCAAATAACCCTTATCATGCAGCTGAATCATATCAATCCGGTATTTCTCATATCTCGGCGTTTCCGGGCCGGCGGTAATGATCGGCAGTATGCCCGTGTCGGTCTGGAATTGATCAAGCGCCCGTTGAACACGCTCGACGCTCTCCCTGTAAGATCTTGTAGGGGTCTGTTCTTGCCCGCCTGGATACATACATCCCGATAATAGAATTAGCAGACAGGCAAGCATAACCAGACCCGGAAAAATCCTGGATTGCCGGCTCACGATATGACGGTTCAAGCGTTTCAACAAGCATCCCCCTTTGTTTATATCTCATCCAGCCTTTGCTGTTCCAATTGCTTTCTAATCGCCGCCTTCAGAGGGTCCTCGGGCAGCTCAACCTCAGCACTGCCGCAGATGATTGCCTGGCATGCCAGACGGTATCCTTCGTCAAGCAGCGAGCCAAGCTTGCGCCTCTCGGCATCATTAGGAGGCCGCAGCGCAGCGGCATGTTCGGGATTCACCTTGACCTTGCACATCAGGCAGGCCGCTTTCCCCCCACAACGTGTGGCGATATGCACCCTGGCTTCCCGGGCAGCACGGAGAACGCTTGTCCCTGGGCGTACTTTTACTACCTTTTGCGGAGGATTAAATCTTATCTGTGTCTGTCCCATCAGCGCTTATCCTCCAATCCTTTATGTGCTAGGCTTAATAGTCGGATTCTTGCCAGGGCCATGATAGCAGCGGCTGATCCAACAGCTCGGCCATCCTTGCGATCTGGTCCCGATTCCATTGATTCCGCTTCAGAAGGACGGCCAGTAGCGGCATATGCTTCTGAGGTTCCCTGCGCATCACAGCGGCAATATTCACATAACGGTCAGGACGGCCCCTCAGTACGTTAAAGACGAACTCATGAGCCAGAGGCATCAAGCTAAGCGACTGTCCCTGCACCCTCGTCTGCACTGCGGATGAGGCCAGCACCTCGGCGATCTCCGTACTATAGACACCGCCTTCCGACCTTACTTCGAATCCCCCGACCAATTCTATCGAAATCGAGCCTAAAGAGTATTGACTTAATACAGAGACATAACGCTCGGTTCGATCGAAATGCGGCTCATCTACCGCAATAGACTGCAATAATTCGTGAATCCGGTTCGCCTCATTTAAATCCGCATATACATCGATATCCCGCGGTGCAGCGGGGATCGCCACCCCTTGCAGCAGCAAGCTGCTGCTTCCCCCCAGCATCCAAAGGCCTTCCGCTTCCTGCAATCTTGCAGCCAGCTCTGTTAATGCAGGGATCATCCCGGGATACTTATTAATGTCAGACTTGATCCCATCCGTCATGTCATTCCCTCTTTTCTTAGTCTGCCTGAAATCCATCTATGTAATCGATATAAGTCCCGTCAGGAAGCCCGCCAACATAATTACGAAAGCAACCAGTGAAAGTATCCCCTTAAGCAGCCCTTTCGTCTTGGTTCTTGCAAACGTAATCAGAAATACGGACAAGCCCATGACGAGAATTGCGGCAATAGACAGCCACATTTTGGTCATTGCATCCAGAACCATATTTGTACACTCCTATAATCGGTTATTCAAAAAGTCCACCATCGGTAAGAAAATCTGATCAAGGCCCATTCAAGGAAAAGCGACCTTTTTGAACACGCGCTATAAATTTCCATTGATTGATATGATGAATATTATAGCATTTCGACCGAAAACAGGCTACGCGATTGCATAAAATAAAAATAACAAAAAAGCCCCACAGGAATTTATATCTCCTGCAGGACCATTCCCGACATAGCAGCACCATGATTAATGGAGATCAATGCCCACTTACTTCTTGATCATCATTTTCATCAGAGCTTGCATATTGCTCGCGTTCATGCCGCTCTTCTTCACTGCGCTGACGATTTCATTTATAGTACTCTCCGTAACCGGCACCTTGGCAGCCGCTGATACCTGTTTGATCAGCTTGCGCAGCTCGGCTTCATTTTGCATAGTAGACGGCTTCACATTGCTGGCCAGCTTCTTGACTGTGCCTTCTGTTATATTTTTACCACTTTTTTTGTTGATGGCATTAAGAGCATCCTTGGAAAAATTGTTCATTCGTTCGCCTCCTCCGTTGTCCTCTTTCCCATAGTATGAGAACGGAACGAAAAAGGTGAGTGGGCTTCCTGCTCAGAAAATAAGTAGGCCATCCCCTGCCATCAGCCTGCTTCCTGGTTGACGGAAAACGGTATGCTCTTATCTACTTATGCCAGGTTTCCCAGGTCTCGATGGACATCAGTTCCATCTCCGTCTTCTTATCGCGCCCCATTAGAGCTTCCACCGCTGTCCTGGGATCGAGACCCTCGAACAGAACCTGATAGAGCTGCTGGGTAATCGGCATCTGTACCTTGTACATATCAGAAAGCGTATGGGCCGCTTTCGTGGTGCGAATTCCTTCCACAACCATGCCCATAGAACTTAACACCGTCTCCAGCTTCTTGCCTTCGCCAAGCATATAACCAGCACGCCAGTTACGGCTATGACGGCTTGTCGCAGTAACGACAAGGTCGCCAACTCCCGCCAGCCCGGCAAAAGTAAGCGGATTGGCCCCCATCTCCGCACCGATTCGAGTAATCTCGGCGAGTCCGCGTGTCAGCAAAGCTGCTTTGGCATTATCCCCAAAGCCCAGACCGTCGGACATCCCCGCGCCAAGCGCGATAATGTTCTTCAGCGCTCCCGCCAGTTCGACCCCGACCATGTCGCGATTCGTATAAACGCGGAAATAAGGATTCATGAACAGATCCTGAGCACGAATAGCCATTGAGTCGTCCAGAGCCGCTACGACCACTGTCGTCGGGCAGCGCTTCACAACTTCCTCGGCATGGCTCGGTCCGGAGAGAACGACGATCCGCCCTTCCTCGCATTCGAGTTCCTCCGCAATTACCGTAGAGATACGCTTGAGTGATTCGGTTTCAAAGCCCTTGGTAGCATGCACCACCAACATCCCTTCCGTCCAATATGGACGCATCTGCCGGGCAACTTCACGAATCGCAGCTGAAGGGGCGACGATAACTACGGCCTCAGCCTCGTCCATCGCCTCATGCATGTCCGTCGTAGCGGTCAAATTCGGAGGTAAAGTAACCCCAGGCAGAAAACGTCCATTGGTATGGAGACGGTTGATTTCGTCCTTTTGCGACTCATTGCGAGTCCAGATGACAACATTCATCTCCTTATCCGCCAGCACGCTTGCGAGCGCTGTTCCCCAACTTCCCGCTACCAGTACAGCAACCTTCCTAGCCAACGTTGCTCCCTCCCTTAGAACCTAGCTTATTCTCTCTGCCCTGCAGAATCTTGACGATATTTGTCCGATGTCTCCAGATCGCAAAGAGACAAATGAGCAAACTAACCCAAAAATATGGACCAACGCCTTCAAATATAACGAGAAAAACAGGCGTTAACAACACGAATAATAATGAACCTAGAGACACGTATCTCGTAAATACGATCGAAAGAATCGCGATTATTCCAGCATATAATGCCGGAAAGAAGAACAGGGATGCCATAACTCCAATTGTGGAAGCAATCCCCTTGCCTCCACGGAAACGGAAGTAGACCGGCCAATTATGACCAATAATAACCGCAATCCCGCATAGCGCAGGCAACCATACAGAACCATCGCCTAGCCAGCGCCCTATCCAGACTGCGGCGATCCCTTTCAGCACATCAAGCGTTAACACGAGAATCGCCGGCCCTTTTCCAAGTACCCGAAGCGTATTAGTAGCACCGGCGTTGCCGCTGCCATGCTGACGAATATCGATTCCCTTGATCGCCTTGGCAATCACCACACTAAAGCTGACCGAACCAAGCAAATAAGAAGCAAGAACTGCAATGACGGATAAAATCAACTTGTCGTCCTCTCCTAACCCTCATCAGACTTACGCCGCGTGAACAGACGGATCGGCGTACCTTCAAAATCAAAAGCGGCGCGGATCTTATTCTCCAGATAACGTTCATAGGAGAAGTGCATCAGCTCCGGATCATTAACAAACACAACGATCGTCGGAGGTTTAACCGCTACCTGAGTCACATAATTAATCCGCAGTCTTCTGCCTTTATCCGTTGGCGGCGGGTTGATAGCCACCGCATCCGAGACGACATCATTCAGCAGATGAGTCTGAATCCGCTTCGTATGTTGATCAGCAACATGCTGCACAACCGGAAGCAGCTTGTGGAGTCTTTGCTTCGTCTTTGCTGACAGAAATACGACGGGAGCATAGGTCATGAACAAGAAATGATCGCGTATCTTCTGCTCAAACTGGTGCATCGTCTTGTCATCCTTCTCAACGACATCCCATTTGTTCACAACAAATGCAGAAGCCTTGCCTGCTTCATAAGCGTAGCCGGCAATATGCTTGTCCTGTTCAATAATTCCTTCTTCCCCATTGATGAGCACTAGCACGACATCAGCGCGCTCGATCGCCTTCATCGCACGCATTACGCTATATTTCTCAGTCGTCTCGTACACCTTGCCCCGCTTGCGCATACCAGCCGTATCAATCAATACATACTTCTGGCCGTCCCTCTCAAACGGAGTATCGACAGCATCGCGGGTTGTTCCGGCGATGTCGCTGACAATTACGCGCTCCTCGCCCAATATCGCATTAACAAGCGAGGATTTACCCACGTTCGGACGTCCAATCAAGGCTACCCGGATCACATCTTCATCGTACTCATCATCCGTCAGCTCTGGCAGATTCTCAACGATCGCATCCAGCAGATCGCCGATTCCGGTGCCGTGGCTGCCGGATACGCCAATAGGCTCGCCGAAGCCGAGATTGTAAAATTCATAAATAAAATCCTGACGCCCGATGTTATCTACCTTGTTAACAGCGACAATGACAGGCTTACCGCTGCGATAGAGCATGGTGGCTACTTCTTCATCCGCACCGGTCACTCCTGTCTTAGCATCACACATGAACACGATTACGTCAGCTTCCTCAATCGCCAGTTCAGCTTGCATCCGAATCAACTTCAGAATCGGTTCTTCATCGCTAAGCTCAATACCCCCTGTGTCGATAACGCTGAACGGTACCCCATTCCATTCCGCCGTGCCGTAGATCCGATCCCGTGTAATTCCCGGCTTGTCTTCAACAATTGCCAGACGATCGCCAATCAAACGGTTAAAGATTGTAGATTTGCCTACATTCGGCCTACCGACAATGGCCACTACGGGTCTTGCCATAAGCATTCCTCCTAAAATCGTTCAAAATCTATATTCACTTCCTGTTGATTATCCCGTAAAAAATACGCCTAAATAATCATAGCAAAAAAATACTGAATTGGCTAACTATAGTGTTGCCAAAAAAAACAGCGAACCCACATAAGAGGGTCCGCCGATCTCAAAAGCTAATATCCGCTTATTTCAATTTGCTCAGCTTGTCTCCAAAACGTTCGCCCAGAGTAATGCTAAGTCCTTGGTTGCTAAGGGAAACATTAGGATTATCGCCCAGATCTTCTTTTCTTACGCTGCTGCCTTTCGAAGGCTTCTCGCTCTTAGGCGCCGGAGCTGGTGCTTCTTCCGTTTCCTTAATGCTCAGGCTCGCACGTTTTTCAGATGCGTTGAGGTCCAAAATTTTAACTTGAACCGTTTGGCCTTCCTTCAACACTTCAAACGGCGTGCCGATATGTTTATGAGAAATTTGCGAAATATGAACAAGTCCTTCAACGCCTGGAGCGATTTCAACAAACGCTCCGAAATTAACAAGACGTTTTACTTCACCGCTCACGATATCGCCAATATGGAATTGCTCACTAGCCGAATCCCAAGGTCCTGGCAAAGCAGCTTTGATGCTCAGGCTGATCTTACCTTTCTCAGGGTCAACCTTGAGGACTTTAACCTTGACTTTATCTCCTTCAGAGAGGACGTCAGCCGGTTTGTCAACATGGCTCCACGAGATTTCAGATACGTGTACAAGTCCGTCCACGCCGCCCACATCAACAAATGCGCCGAATTGGGTCAAACGCTGTACTGTACCTTCGATTACTTGACCTTCAGCAAGGCCAGCCATTACCTTTTGCTTGTTAGCTTCGAATTCTTCATCGAGAACATCCTTTTGGGACAGGATTACTTTGTTGTTCTCTTTGTCGATTTCTTTCACTTTTACGCGAAGCGTACGGCCTTTGTAATCGCTGAAATCTTCAACAAAATGGCGTTCAACCATGGAAGCCGGAATGAAGCCGCGCAGACCTACGTCAACAACGAGGCCGCCCTTAACAACGTCGGCAACAGTAACTTCGAAGGTTTCTTGGCTGTCCAAGCGAGCTTGCAATTCATCCCAAGCGTTCTCGCTGTCGATTGCACGTTTGGAGAGAACCAGACGCTCCTTCTCGTCGTCGATGCTGACAACCTTAGTCTCAACCTCTTGACCAACCTGTACGGCGTCCGCAATGTTGTCCAGGTGGACGGAGGACAATTCACGAATAGGAATAACGCCGTCATATTTATATCCAATGCTGACATAAGCTTGGTTATCCTCGATTTTGACGATCGTTCCTGTTACGGTGTCCCCTTTTTTCAAGGATACGATTTGCTCCATTTCTTCTTGGCTTGCCTCAACGGCTTCCAAGCCATTCTTTGTTTCTTCCGACATGTCAATAACCTCCTCAATTCAAAAAAAACCATTTATTTAAACTCGCTAGTAGCGTAGTTCAAAACAATTCACGGATATAGCTTACCAATTATCCCCTATCTTCATGCATTTGCAATAAAATAGGTTTTCCAGTTATATCGATTGTTTCAGTTCTGCAATTCGGGACATAATGGCATCTGTGGCCAGATCAACCGCTTCGGTCTTTGGCGCTTCCTTGAACTGGGCCATATCGATCGGCTCGCCGTATACTACAATCGTTTTACGAAAAAGCTTATAATTGCCGATAATCGCTGCAGGAACGACGGCTGCATCACTACGAAGCGCAAAGGTTGCGGCCCCTTTCTTGCCTACTCCCATATCTTCCCCTTTGGCACGGTGGCCTTCAGGAAAAATGCCCATTACATGTCCATCACGAAGCAAAGTCAGGGAAGTCTTGATCGATTCCTTGCTTACGCTGCCGCGTTTGACAGGGAAAGCTCCTAGCTCTTTAATTAGCCAGCCCAGGCCGACGATATCGAATAATTCCTTCTTGGCCATAAAATGAACCTTGCGATCCAACAAAATGCCGATCGTTGGAGGATCGAGCAGACTGATATGATTAGCACATAGCAGCACTCCCCCTTCTTGAGGAATATTCTCCATTCCCTTCGCTTCCAAACGGAACAGTGCCTTATAGATTATTCGAAGCACTGCGCGACAAAAGCTATAAATCATCTATACTTCTCCCTCTCTCCCTTGTATGCTCTGCGCCCGGGATACGATAAATTGAGCCACCTCATCAATCGACATATTTGTCGTATCCAGTAGAATCGCATCCTCAGCCTGACGAAGCGGAGATATCGTCCGTTCCCGGTCAAGGCGATCACGCTCTGCGATATCAAGTTCAAGCTGCTCCAAAGTGATGTCGCTTTGTTCCTTCATTTCCTTGTATCTGCGAAGAGCTCTCTCCTCAATGCTTGCGGTCATAAATATTTTGACTTCCGCATCCGGGAGCACCGTAGTTCCGATATCACGGCCATCCATGACGACCCCTTTACGCAAAGCCATTTGCTGCTGCAGTGAGACAAGCCTGCTCCGCAGCCCCTCGATTTGCGCATATCGGGACACTATGGCGTTAACGGCAATCGAACGAATCTCTTCTGTGACATCTCTGCCATCAACCAGCACCTGCTGTCCGTTCTCTCCGGGAATCAGCTCGATTTCCAGACGGTTTACCGCTTGCAACACTTGATCCACATCTTCCGAAGATATGCCTTGCTGGAGCATAGACCAGGTGGCAGCCCGGTACATCGCACCGGTATCTACATAAACATAGGACAACTTGCCTGCTACCTTACGGGCAATAGTACTCTTACCTGCCCCGGCTGGCCCGTCAATCGCGATGTTGATTCTGCCGTTAGCTTTAGACGCTGCACTTGCCAATGGGGCATTCCTCCTCAAAAACGGGTCTCAAGAAAAAAGCAGGCTTTGCCTGCGACGTGAAAATTATACCACACATAACTAAGGGATGCAAAAGAGAATAGCGCGAAAAGAGTAATATTAGCGCCTATTTTCCCGTTGAATCGGAACCCCCTCAAACTTATCTGCGGATGAAAGCCAATGTCTGATTTCAGGGATCCGAAGTGCCGCTTGCAGCAGACATAAACTGATCACCAGCAATAGGATAATTCTTCTCAGCCACCGCTCAATCGGCCTGCAAACCCGCAAGAACAGCTCCGTATATTCGCGTGCGTCCCGGTCATTCACCCTGATCGCCCCCTGTCCTTATTAGAGTAGTTCAAGAAAGTCTGCTATTGAAAGGTGCAGCGACTTTTTGGAACACTCTCTTTAGGTATTTCCTAATTTGAGGCAGGGGAATCATTTCATGATCAACGATTCTTGAAGTCAAATTGCCGTTCAAAGCAGTAGCGAATAATCTTCTGACGCTCCATATCGGAGATACTGACCAGCTTCAGCATGGCGATCAATCGATCGGTCTCCAGCTTCTTAATGCGTACAATCTCGGCTTCAAAAGGGACATGATCAATGGAACCGTTCTTGTATGGAATCAGCAGCCAGCAATATAACTGATCCCCTTGGGAAAGCTTGTATTTACTGTCGCATTTAAAAGAGACACCGCCTCCGCCGACATCCTCGGTATAGGTGACAAACCGGGCGTTGTCCTTCATTCTTACCGCGATCTCCAGATCTGCCACCACCCGGAGGAAATCCCTCCGTTGAATCTTGGTAATCGTCTCTGGCTCCGGTTTGCGAATCCGTATCATCTGTACCTTATCATCTGCAAAGCCGGTTACGTATGTATTAAAAAAATTCTTGATCCCGCCCTCAGACAGAAAATATACAGAAAGCTCGTCCCCAATAACAAGCCGCTTGAGTCTCCCTGTTCCGCTCTCGATCGGTACTTCAATCAAAAATGAATCTTCATCATCGTCGGCAATGCGCGATTTATACTCCTTCTCTTGCACCTTCTTGTCAACAGAAGCGACATGGATGTAGACAAGATCATTTACTTTCGGGTACAAGCTTTCACCTCCTAGGTCAACATTACACATTAAATTATATCACGCTATCCCCAGACAGGAGATACAGAATTTCAAAACATTCCTTAAAGCAAGAAGAGCCGGATCAGCTCCTTTTTAAAAGGCGCTCGATCCAGCTCTTGTTTGGGTTTTGCAGTTGTTAAGCCTGCTTCTTATTCTTTTGCTTTTGTGGGGTTTTGGAGTTCTCCGTCTGATTCGTTGGTTTATTGCTTCTTACCTCTTCGATATTCTCTTCGGTCCCGTTCTCTGCATTAATATAAATACGATATTCCGTACCGTTGATTGAACCGCCAAATTCATAGGTCAGCACTTTGTCAGACAGTTCATTCTTAATGAGCGAAAGCCGGTTGTATTTCTCCTTAAAGTCAGAATTCAAATACTTCCTCGCCTGTTCAACCGTCAGTTTCGGCTTTGGAATCTTCTGGTTGACCTCACGCTCATAGACATAATCACTGGCCTGAAGCCCGGTAACCTGTCCGTTGTCCAGACCTACACGCACCGTAACTTTCTCCGGATAGATCAAGACATCTCCTTGTTTACTAACAAAGGTTAAGCTGCCGATATTGTCATATTGATCATAGGATACCGGAGTCATATCAGGGTACCCTTTCTCCTTTAGAAACTTCTCCGATTCAGCTCTTGCTTCTTTATAGCCTAGTGATCTCTGTCCAATTGTCCGTTCGCAGGAATAGGATATCAGATGTCCGCCGTTACGGGTATAATCCAGCGTATAAGTCTCATCCTTCTTGCCATTGGACTTGGCAGTGTAGGAAGCCCACTCCGTACCGCGTCCATTCTCGACAACTTTGATGTCACCGTTTTGATGCCCGATAAATTGAGCTGCTTTTTGCTTGATATTCGCCGCTGTAATCGGAGTCCCGCCCAGCTTCTTCACCGACCGTTTGGTGTACATGCTGGATACGGACGGGCCCCAGTCAAGCTCAGGGTATTCCCCTACTTTTTTATCCACCGTTTTGAAGCCATCGATAATCGTATTATCCTTCGCTTCTTTATTCGTCGCCAACGCGGTCTCTACGTCCATCCAACGCAGACGATTGGAGATAACCTTGTCCTGAACGTCTTGAAGATCCTTGGAGATTTGTGCCGAGCTATTGTAGAGCTCTTTCAAATTTTTAACCTCATTATCCGTTAACGGCTGCTTGGTCAAATCGCGAACCGCTGTCTGATAAGAGAAGTTAGAGATCCGTGACAGGAACTCCTCGGTCTTGCTGAAAGGGAGCATCGTAAGCGGAAGCTGGTTGATCTCATTTTGCGCTTCGCTTGTAATTCTCCAGACATTAACCAGACCCTTGCGCTGGGAGCCGGTCGATGCCGAATGAACCGCCAGCGTGTTGCCAAGCTGACTATGAAGCCGATCGACGTGATACGACAAGTCATGGAAAGCGCGCTGATATTGGTTCTCGGCTTTGATCAAGATCGAGTTCTTCTCCTGATTCTCCTGATAACCCCATACCAATGCGCCGATTAATAAAAGAGTGGCAATAGGAAATAAAATCGCACTCAAACGTTTATACATTGGCTAAAGCTCCTTTCTTCATCTAAGCTGTGCTTATTTTGAGTTGAAAAAAGAAGCTTTATTCATACAGTCTGGAAAATTAGGATATCCGCACCGAACTATAGTGCTTCCTCGATCAAAAAATCATCGCGATTGTCGCATAGACACTGCTTAAAGCCTGTTTCGATCTGATCTTTATCCTTATCTTTCCTCCCCCGCAAAATAAAACGTTCACCACATGCTTTGCAGGTTATAGTAATTTTGATGCGCATAGCAAAAAGGCACCCCTTCCAGTTAACGAATCATTTACCCGCAATATCTGGATTTAGGATGCCCAATTTGTAGTCATATTAATCTTGACCTCCCGCCTCAGTAAGACGGAAGGGAGAACGTTTTGTCGCCCGATAGATTTTGCCCAAGCCTCCATACCAGAAAAAAGCCATCAGCGGAACGATATACCATATCCAATATTGCGATAAGTTATCTAGTATCCAATCATAGACCCCGTGCCAGAATAAAGGCAGCAGAAGCGAGAAGATTAAATACTTCCGGTTGCTCCACCCGGTCGAGAATTTCGCGCGACCCAAGTAATATCCCATCATAACGCCAAACATGGCATGTCCCGATACCGGCAGCAAAGCTCGGACCATCATCGTTCCCATGGTAGCGTGGCTGGCAAAGGCATAGATTACATTCTCGACGGTTGCGAAGCCAAGCGATATGGCCGTTGCATAAAGAATACCGTCATAAGGCTCATCAAACTCGGTATGGTGATATATAAGATAAAATAGAACAAACCATTTTAACGCCTCTTCAACGCCGGCGGAGACAACAAAAGCTTGCACCATCGGGCCGTCTCCCAGCCAAATCGTCAGACCGCGCTGAAATATCATGACCGGCAAAATGACCAGAAATCCGATCAGAAACACCTTAAGAACCATCTGCAACGGTTCAGCATCGTACTTGTCCCTGAGATAGAAATAAGTAAGCAGGGCGATACCTGGAGCGACCGCTGCAGTTAAGATTGAGAAAATTAGCAAACGGGATACCTCCTTGTATCGTCCCTTATCTCAAAAATAGCTGACCTAAAAAGTCTGCTTAATTTTGTAATTTAAAATGGCTGCATATCACTTCCACAGCATTCTCTGCGATGACTATGCTCCCGTATTCCTCCAGCACAGCTGAGGTTACCGGTGTAGCATCGCCGAATTCCGCCATAACTGCGATAATGGCCTGTATCTTGGTCTCTTCAAGAGGCTCAGGATCTACTTGCAGAATCCATTTGTTATTATATTTATACAGTCTGCCGACATTTTCAAGCATATGATTAAGAACGTGAGCCGCTTCGATCAATGTTTCGAAATCATCGAAAGAATACAGAATGGTGTCACTGCTCTCTAAGGTTACTTCCATTTCATATACTTCATCCGGCAATTCATCCTCATAAGACGACCCAAATCCAGGATGATGATGGTCATATTTCCCGCGTGTAACAATTACGACCATCCCTTGTGCAGGCAAAGCGATCACTTCAACAGCTAAAGGACCGGTAGCATCGAATCCAACTTCCTTGTATGCCTGATCCATCATTTCAGTAAACAAGTCGTGAACCTTGGGAATCTCTTGCCACATATCCTCTTTCTGAATACCACGCTCGCTCAGATCATCAAAAGTAAGGAAAATCCGTATCTTATCCTGGCCAAGTCTTTCTATCCTCATACAGGATCCTCCTCTCATGCCGTTGTTATAACAAATTATGAAACGTGCTTTAATATGTGATGGAAATGGTTCTTTGTATGTATGTTATCATTTATTTTGCGTAAATGCACGTAATAATGTTAGGCAAAAAAAGAATCATTTCTCGCCGAATTATCGTATTCTGCGAAAAATGATTCCATAAAGCAAGTTTCAACTACTGGTTGGCTCTATTCAGATATTACAATCCTGGAATCTGTGTGTTGCTTTCCTTAAGAATGGACTCAACTTCATGCAACACTTCCGGATTCCCCTTAATAAAATCTTTGATCTGGCTTACAGTGTATTCCTTCGAATGATCCGCTGTGGACGATGAGCTCTGACTGGGAAACACCTGGGCACTCAGCGTGCTCCCACGGCTACTCGTCGATCTAGCCTGCCCGTTATGGCATTCCTTCCCCGTCTTCATACCCGCCAGGCTCAAAGCTGAACCTGCCTCGCTCATCATTGACATCCAGTTGAATTTACGTTTGGATGCCATGACTCCAGCAGCGGCACCGAGGATAACTCCGCATAAGAATGTGGAAGATCTCACCTGAACAACCTCCTTAGTTATGATAAAATCACACTTATTGTTCGCCCTTTAAAACAAACTCATGCGACATAAATACAGGAAAGCATTGTATAACAGGCTGATTCCCTTAATTCTGCGGTAGCAGTTCAGTGCGCCCGCCCAAATATTTGCGCAGGGCAGGCGGAACATAAATCGAACCATCCTTCCGCTGATGGTTCTCCAGCAGCGGGATTAATATTCTCGGCGAAGCGACCGCTGTGTTGTTCAACGTATAGCAATATTGCAGCTTCCCTTGCTCATCCCGGCAGCGAATATTCGACCTTCTCGCCTGGAAGCTATGCAGATCCGATGCCGAGTGCGTCTCGCCATAATTGTTCCGGCTTGGCATCCAGGTCTCAAGGTCGTACTGCTTGTAGGTTTTCTGCGACATATCGCCAGCGCATACTGCCATCACCCGATAGGGAAGCTCCAAGGCCTGCAGAAGCTGCTCCGAATGCGCGGTAATCTCTTGCAGCAATTGTTCCGACAAGGCAGGATCAGGCTTACAGATAACAACCATCTCCACTTTGGCAAATTGATGAACCCGGTATAATCCGCGGACATCCCTTCCCGCTGACCCGACCTCACTGCGAAAACAATTCGAAATACCGGCTAGCTTAATTGGCTTCTCCACATCCACGATTTCTCCCCCATAATAGGAGACAAGCGGCACTTCGGACGTACCCACCATCCATAGCGATTCGTCCTGTACAGCATAAGCCTGATCTTGGCCGGTTGGAAAAAAGCCGGTGTTCATCATATTTTCTTCGCGAACCATCATTGGAACGTCAAACGGAATAAAGTCATGTTCCAGAAGCAAATCCAGTGCGAGCTGCTGAACGGCGCGATGGAGAAGCAGTCCCATCCCCTTCAAATAATAGCTGCGGCTCCCACCAACCTTAACCCCGCGCGGGATGTCAATCATATCGTGACGGATGCCCAAATCGACGTGATCAAGCGGATCGAACGACCATGATGGCTGCGCTCCCCATCTTCGAACCTCGACATTGTCCGCATCCGAACTTCCTTCCGGCGTATCGGGAGAAGGGACATTCGGAATAAGCATCATAAGGCGTTCAAGCTCACTATTCACTTGATCCAGCTTCTGCGACAGGCTCGCAATCCGCTCGTTAAGCTGCTTGAGCTCGCCTTTGCTTCGCTCGGCTTCATCAGCCTTTCCTGCTTGCAATAGCTCAGCCACCTGAGCGGAACCTTCATTTCTCTTCTTTCGCATCCCTTCAACTTCCCGCAGCAGCTCCTTTCTCCGATCGTTCTTCCGCAAGCATTCTTCTACAGATACCTCGATCCCTTTCTTGTTCGCAGCCGCCTGCACTTCGGCGGCGTGGTCTCGAATCCAGTGAATATCCAGCATTTCTAACCGCTCCTTTTGGCTTTGATAAAAATACAAAGAGCGCCCTCATCCCTTGGGACGAGGAGCGCTCTGCTCGCGGTGCCACCCAATTTACTGAAGCGCAACAATGCTGCTTCAATCACTTGGTTCCGCGATAACGGGCGGTCCGTTAAACTTAGGATAGACATCTCTATCTTGACGAGAACGCCTCTGAGTTGGAATCTCTTCATCGGCATTTTTCCGGTTATGTTCTTGTGGTCTACATCATATATGCAGCTTGCTCAAAAAGTCAAGCCAATACGCCTTGTAAAAAAAGGTTCATCAAGTAAATTGGCCTTTGGATCACGGCCGCTCATGCTTGCATGACTTTAATTGGCATCCTTATCGATAGCGGGCTTTTTGAGCTTCATCTACAGACCGTATTTTTGACCCCAGGGGGATTTGCTGATGCCCCACCATAACAAAAAGACGAGCAATCCTATAAAGATATATAATAGCGAGTTGAGGAACCACTTCTGCAGCTTCAGCCGTTGTGACGGAAACATTTGCTTGCGTGTCGGCAGGTCCTTCATATTGGTTCCATCAGCTTCGTCTTGTTCCTGGAATGCTTCATCCGGAGCTTCGTTCACAAACGGAATCTCCTCCCGGGATAAGTCCTCATGCTCTTCCTTCTGGTAGTCCGCCAAGAAATCCGGTCCTGTTCTACTGGCTCTCGCTTCTGATGAGCGACGCTGTCTGCTCTTGGTGTGTTTGGTCTCACGGCTGCGTTGATACCGTTCAACCCTGCTCAAACGCTCACTCATGTTTCCCTCCGATATTTAATGACTAGCCCGGATACAAGGTCGATAATGAAATGGCATAAAATAGGCGCCCACAGCGTCCCTGTCAGAACATAAATATAACCCAGTCCATAGCTGCTCAAAAATACCCACCCGGTCGGAATCCAATGCTTCAAATAACGGACATGAATCACTGCAAACAGAATACTCGTCCAATAGATGCCAAGTCCATGCTGGACAGCTCCCCGGAACAGCAACTCCTCGCAGATCGCTACTACCAGGCAGATCAGTACAATATGCCAGATAGGACGGCTTCGAAAGAGCATATTGTTAATTCCCCCATCGTCCATGCTATCCTCTCCGACAAATCTGGAAATAAGCATATCTGCACAAAACATAATACCGGCCAATCCGATACTATAGTATGCAAATTCAGGATGTTCAGGAAATGTTAACACATTTAGGGGGTTTCGCTTCTGAAATAACAAAATGATTAGACCGATAAATAAAGTAAGTCCTTGAGTAAGATACAAATTGATCAGCAAGATTCGCTCATTCAGTTGACCGGGATCGACCTTTTGTATCTTGATTTTGTCAAATTTGAACTTTTTCATATAATTTGTCAAACCCTGTCCTTTATAATGATATTGAGATGAATACATATTTGTTCGCTCATGGACTGAAAAATATGAATTAAGGAGCGGTACTCATGAATCGCAAATCGAATTCCTCCCGTGGTGAGATGCTGTTTACAATGGGCTTTCTCTTCACCTTGATCGCCGCCTTCGGGACGTTCTTTCTGGGCTTGCAGATCGGCGTCAGCAAGACGGAGGCGAAATACGCCAGCATCGCTAATTATGACTATGTGCTTGAATCCGATGGTTCCTATCAGCAGCAGGATTTGGTCACCTTTTATTTTACCGTCTTTCAGCCGTACCAGAATTTCAAGAACAACTACGTCTCAACCATGGACAGGTACCATCGAGGCGCTCATGGCGACGGGGATGCGATCTCCAGTCAGACGCTGAAGCAGCTGCGCAAATCTGCCCAGGATCAGTACAAGGAAGTTGCCTCGTATCAGGTGTCCAGCAACTCTCCGCTTTTGCTTGAAGCACAGGCCGACATTCTGAAGAGTCTGCGGCTCTTTGATGAGAATATCGATCGATCAGTCAAACAGACGAGCGTTATTACATTAGCCAAGCTGTCCGATCGCTCGGAGGCGAACGATGAATTTCTGGAGAGCGCAGTAAATTTCGGGCTTCAGGCTCAAAATAAGTTCTATGCATCCATCTTGAAATGGAGTTCCAAATACGACAAATCCATTCCGGACTCATTCAACTTCAATACAAACGCTACGATCAAGGAATGGAAGACATACTCCTTCGCCATAAAAAATAAAGCTGTCGCTGATATTATGCTTAAGGACAAAATGTATGTGAACTATCTGCCTCAAGATATGACGGCTAAGATTGATCAAATGATTACTAGCGGAAAAGCATCATCGCTCAATCTTAATTCTGTGCAGTCCGTTGTGAAAATTCTCACAGAAACAGAAGCTATTCAAGAAAATGAATTTCTAAAATGGAAACCTGCTTTTTATAAATCCGAGTCGCTTCCTGAACTGCCTTTTTTCTTCGAGGACTGAAGGTTTCAGACAGAAAAACAGAGTTTTTTCGACATTAACAAAATCATAACTAAAAAAACGGGCAGATTCAAGAGCGCCCCGGCCCCGGGCTATTGTACCATTCACAGTATTGACACCTTTCTTAGACCATGGTACATTATGAAAAATCATACTCGTGAAAAACAATGAAGGAACATGGCTGCTATGAAACTCCCAGAGAGCCGGTGGTGCTGCGAACCGGTAGTGTACATAACAGCTTAAGCGATCCTGAGTCACTGCGTTGAAGCTCAAGTAGGCGCAGTCGGAGAACTCCGTTATCAGTTTTGTCTTAACGACAAATGAGGCTGCTTCTGCGAAGAGGCAGTGAATTAGGGTGGTACCACGAACAACTCTCGTCCCTTACTACGGTAGTAGTATGCGGATTGAGAGTTTTTTTGTTGCCTGGATACACGCTAAGCTGCTTCATAACACGTTGTGTCTTTGTCGCAGTATAACGGGAAATCGCTGAAGTGATAGAGCAATGACAATCCGGCAAGGCGATTGAACGAGCACACATTTATAGAAGTTGAACTACCAGTTCAGCTTATATATACAAAAAAAGACCATATTTAGGAGGCAAAGAAATCATGTTTAAAGTTCTTGTATCGGATCCGATCAGTGATCTGGGGATTCAACAGCTCGTGGAAGCCAGTGACGTCGTAATAGACAAAAAGACAGGACTTAGCGAAGATGAACTGGTTCAAATCATTCCTGAATACGACGCATTGCTTGTTCGCAGCCAGACCAAGGTGACCGACAAAATTATGGAAGCCGGTAAAAACCTCAAGGTGATCGGCCGCGCCGGCGTGGGCGTTGATAACATCAACCTCGAAGCGGCAACGCAACGCGGAATTATCGTTATCAATGCGCCGGATGGCAACACGATTACAACCTGCGAGCATGCCTTCGCAATGATGATGGCCCTTGCCCGCCATATTCCGCAGGCTTATGCCAAGACCATCTCCGGAACCTGGGATCGTAAATTCCTTGGCGTAGAGCTTCGCAATAAGAAGCTTGGCGTGCTCGGTATGGGCCGGATTGGTTCGGAAGTTGCCAAGCGGGCCAAAGCATTCGGCATGGATATTCTCGGTTATGATCCGTTCCTGACCGAAGACCGTGCAGAGAAGCTCGGAATCAAGCTGTCCAGCGTCGAGGATATCGTCCGTAATGCGGACTTTATTACGGTCCATACTCCTTTGACTCCGGAGACCAAGCATATGATCTCGCGCCCTCAATTCGAGATCATGAAGAAGGGCATGCGCATCATCAACTGTGCCCGCGGCGGAGTTATTGATGAAATGGCCCTCGTGGAAGCAATCGATCAAGGTATTGTAGCTGGAGCTGCCTTTGACGTATTTGAGAAGGAACCGCCGGAAGCGGATCATCCTTTCCTGAACAACCCTAAGATCATCGTTACACCGCATCTGGGTGCTTCCACCGTCGAAGCCCAAGAGAATGTAGCCATCGACGTATCGGAGCAAGTGCTGCACATCCTTCGCAACGAGCCGTTCAAGAATGCCGTGAACATGCCGCCGGTTGCACCAAGTGTAATGAATAAGCTTACGCCTTATTTCGAGCTTGGCGAGAAGATTGGCAAGCTTGCCGCTCAGCTGAATCAACAGGCTGTGCAAGAAATTCACGTGGATTATGCCGGAGATCTGGCCGAGGTGGATACTCAGCCATTAACCCGCTATATTATCAAAGGCGTGCTGTCCCGCCACTTCGGGGACGATGTCAACATCGTTAACTCGATCCATCTGGCCAAGGTGCGCGATGTGAAAGTGGCAGTCACCCAAGCCTCGGCAACGAAAGGCTTCACGAATTTGATCAGCGTAACGCTGAAAGCGCCGGATGGCACAGAACATTCCATCGCTGGAACACTGCTGAACGGCTATGGCGCAAGAATCGTCCAAATCGACAAGTATCCGGTGGATATCGCTCCAGAAGGCCATCTGATCTTCGTATCCCACAATGATATTCCAGGCATGGTCGGTCATGTAGGAACTCTGCTTGGCAGCAATGAAGTCAATATCGCTTCGATGCAGGTTGGACGCAAGATCGTAGGCGGTGCCGCGATCATGGTTCTTACCGTGGACAAGGCCGCTCCTGCCGAGGTCATTAGCAAGCTGACTCAATTGCCGGAGATCAATAAGGCGCAGCAAATGGCATTTATCTAAATTATTCAAATAAGAGCTGTCTCCCCGTCGTTATTCACGGTTTAGGGGGACAGCTTTCTTTTATTCGGAATTCGAAGAACATGTTCCACGTTGAACAAGATTTCTCTTGTTCGTTCAACAAAAAAACCATCCTTTCTGCAAACAGGATGGTCCTACATTCAAATTATTGATGCCTTTCGACAGGCAATATCATATGGAATATCGTCCCTTTGCCCAGCTCGCTCTCCGCCTGGATCGTACCTTGATGCGAATCCACGATGTTCTTCACAATAGACAATCCCAGTCCGGTTCCTACCGTTTCTCCCCGAACACGGGCCTTATCCGCCTTGTAGAACCTCTCGAAGATGAAAGCAAGGTCATCGGAAGGAATCCCTGCTCCGCTGTCCTTAATCGAGGCATGCAGCTCCTTGCCGAGCTTGCTCTCGCGGATATGGGCGCTGATTCCGATCTCTCCCCCATCCGGCGTATGCCTAAAGGCATTATCAAGCAAGTTCGTGAGTACCTGTTCCAGCCGGTCCTCATTGGCCTCTTCCAGATACATCGGCGAATCATCAACTTCCAGCTGAAGCGTGATATCATGCTCCTTGGCCCGCACCAGGAATTTGCGGTGCATCCGCTCCGCCAGCTCACGAAAGTCCATTTGTGCCATCGGCATATCAATATAACCTGCCTCCATCCGGGCCAGATCAAGCAAATCGCGGACGAGGCGGGTCATGCGAAGGGATTCATCATGAATGACTTGCACAAGCTCAGCTTGTTCCTCAGGCGTTGCCGCCATGCCGTCAAGCAGGGCTTCGCTATATCCTTGCATCATCGAGAGCGGTGTGCGAATCTCATGGGAGACGTTGGCGACGAAGTCGCTGCGCATTTTCTCCAGCTTGACCTGCTCCGTTACATCCCGCACGACAGCTACCGCACCACGAATCTCCCCATCTGAGGCGAGCGGGGTCATATGTACCGACCATACGCCTTTCTTCACATGAATATTCATGCTCTGGTCGCCTTCCTGATCAAGTACACGATGGAACATAGGAATGAGCGGCTTCGGAATTCCGCTCCAATAATCATCCTCTGTCATTTCCTCCATCTCGGAGACCGAGTCCGGAAGATCGCCCCAGAGCTCAAGCACTTTCTCCCCCGGAGGATTCGTCAATATTATTGCGCCACTGCGGTCCAGTGTAATAACTGCATCATACATACTTCTAAGAACGCTGGACAAATGCTCCTTCTCATGCTTCAAGCTTCGGATAGTATTCTCCAGCTCTTCAGCCATATGATTGAAGGTAATCGATAAAGTTCCGATCTCATCGCTTGTGCGAAGCGACAGCCGAGTATCATACTTCCCCTTGCGAATCGAGTCTGCCGCGCGAATCAGCTGCTGCATCGGCTGCGTAATCTTGGTGAACAAGAACAACGCAAAGAAGGTGGTAAGTGAGAACCCAATCACACACACAATCACAAACATCTTCTTAATTGCCGCTGAATTCGTAAAGTTCGTATCGATATACGGCAGCAGGAATAATCCCAATATCAGCAGTACGCAAGCAACCAGGCCAATAATCGTCATCCACAGCTTGCCGACCAGCGATCTCCAGAAGCTCACTTACTTAGCAACCTCCAGTTTGTAACCAACACCCCATACTGTAGTGATCATGGCCGCTGATTCCGGAGATACTTTATTCAATTTTTCGCGCAGGCGTTTTACATGCGTATCTACTGTTCGAAGATCGCCGAAAAATTCATAATTCCAAACATCCTTCAGCAATTCCTCTCGTGAGAATACTTTATCCGGCGATACCGCCAAATAGTGCAGCAATTCATATTCCTTAGGAGTCAGGCTGACTTCCTGCCCATTGGCTGTAACACGGTGAGCGTCATGTTCAATAATAAGATGAGGGAACACGATGTTGTTGCTGGTCCCGCTTTCTTTGGTCAAGTAAGCAGTCGCAGAAGCGCGGCGCATAATCGCCTTGACACGATAAATGACTTCACGCGGGCTAAAAGGCTTAACGACATAATCGTCTGCACCGACCTCAAAGCCTTGAACCCGGTTCATCTCCTCACCCTTAGCCGTCAGCATCAGCACCGGCGTCGCTTTTACTTGTCTCAATCGATTGCACACTTCAATGCCATCGATTCCCGGCAGCATCACATCAAGCAGAATTAAGCCATAATCGTTGGACGTCGCTTTTTTCAGGGCGATTTCTCCATCCTCAGCTTCATCGATTTCGTATCCTTCTTTTTCCAAATACATTTTTAGCAATCGACGAATACGCTCCTCATCATCAACCACCAAAATGCGATTCTCTTGATCTGACATCAACAACAACCCCTTCATCATCTTACCCATTCACCAGAGCGAATTATAGGATTAATAATATTGTTAGTCTGTGCCCGCGTAAGAATGCAAACCTGCAATAATGAGATTAACACCCACGAGCGTAAACATTACCACAAGGAAACCAATCACGGCGATCCAAGATGCCTTGCGTCCGTGGAAGCCGCGAGACAAGCGCAGATGCAAATAAGCGCTGTAGTAGAGCCATGTAATGAGCGCCCATACTTCTTTGGGATCCCAACCCCAAAAACGGCCCCATGCTTGCTGGGCCCAAATCATAGCAAATACCAGTGCCCCAAGTGTAAAGATGGGAAATCCGATAGCGATCGCCCGGTAGCTGATCTCATCCGCATCATTCGGATCAATCCCTTTGACGGCAGGCGCTAGTACCTTGCTTAACGGACGGCGCAGAATAAGCCTTAGTAATAAATATAGCACAATCCCGGCAATTAGAGCCCATATCACCGTATTCAATTTACGGGCCGAGCTGGCTTCGCTCATCCATGACGGCGCTTCAAACCAAGCCCGATTCATTCCAAGGAACGATGGTACAGACTCGGCCTTACTCTGATAAGGCGCCACAATTGGCGGCATATGGTAAACTCCCTGTTGTTCTATTGTACTATCTTGTTGTACTTGGCTGTCAATCACTGTCTGATTTTGCGTAAATACAGCCTCATATCCAGCGGCCCGGAAGGCAAAAACCGACACAATAAAGCCCACTACTATAATAATAGAAAATAGCGTAAATTCAATCCATCTTTTTTGGCGGCGTGCTGATTTCTCGTTGCTATCGAATTCGATCGTGCGAAGCAGGTATAGCAGCGCGGCCACAAAACCAACCGCGAAGAAGGCCTCGCTGGTCGCTGCCAGCGTCACATGAATATACAGCCAGATTGAGCGTAACGAAGGGATGAGCGGTTGTACATCCTGCGGGAACACGGCGGCATACGCCATAATAATGATTGCGATCGGCAATGCGAACATGCCCAGCAATATTTTGCGATAGATCAGGAAGATCACGGTAAATGCTATCATCACCATCATAGACAGGAATGTCATGAACTCATACATATTGCTGACCGGAATATGCCCGCTGTAGGCCCAGCGAAATGCACAGTAAACCAGGTGCGACAGCAAGCCCAAGGAAGAGGTTACAAAGGAGATTCTCCCCCACTTCCGTTCATGACGCTGCGGGTCTCTATTCTTCCACGTCTTCCCCGTAACAGCAACTACATAAAAAATAAAAGAAGCACAGTACAGAAAAAAAGCAATCATAAATCCATATCGGCTGATTTCCAAAAAATTCATAGCTATTCCCCCCCATTTTCCAATGACTTCTCATCTGCTTCTATGCCCATCGTGCTTAGAAACGAAGATACTTCACGGCGCATGCCGAACCAGTTCTTCGTGGTGTGCGCTCCAAGCGTCAATATTCCTTCATCAATGCGGAGCCAGACTCGCCGATGCTGCCAATAGAAGCTCATGATCAAACCAAGCATAACGATTCCAAGTCCAAGCCAGACAAACGGCATGGCCCGGTCAATCCGAATATTCAAATAGCTGGACGAAGCGATGATGTCAATGTCCTCCATCGACTGTACGTCTAATTCCAGCTTGTTCTGCAGTCCGCCAAGCTTCTCATTAATCGCATCCTGCTGGAATCGCTCTTTATCGATCTGCTTCGGAAAATAGATGAACTGACTGCCTTCCTCAGGCAAATCCGGACCCTTCACTATAAAGAGAAATGCCGGAGCATTCGGGTCCCTGGATTTTGAAATAGGCTGCCCTTGTTCATTTAAGGAGAAATCCAAAAACTTATTTTTCAATTCCAAGGTGTAAGGACCAAGCTTGAACTCCTGTTGCGGGTTGTTCATCTCAAGCTTGAACTTTCCGTATTGCTCGCCGGTCACTTTATCCACCAGTACAGGCTGAACCGAACGGAGCTTAGGAGTTAAGTCAAAATCAAATTGATATACGCGCAGCCCTTTATAAGTCAAAGGGTCATTCACTTGAATCGCATGACGCTTCACTTCTTTGAGCAGAGGTTCCTTGGATGGATCATCGCAATTCGCAGTACATTCATATAGAACCGCCTGCGTCTCGAACAGCTTCGGAACCACTTTACCGGTCTTGCGGAATTCTTCGGACATTTCGTCCTCGGAATAATACTCCACGGTGAACTTCTCGTTCTTTAAATAAAGATCCGTTCCGGGAATTTTCGTCTCTTCCCCTTCAGGGAACCAATAATGCTGATCATAATGCAAGCCTGGCAAGCCCCTGAACAGTACGGCCAATAAGAATATGATTAGCCCGATATGTATAATATAGGGGCCCCAGCGGCTAAAGCGCTGCTTCTCAGCAAGAAGCGCAGCCTTCTCTGTATGCACGCGATAGCCTTTCTTCCTGAGGGGCTTGACAGCCCGCTCTACCCATTCGCTGCCTTTCTCTGCTACAGGCCCTTGATACACGACCTTCTGGCGCGTAAGGAACTGCATATGCTTAGGAATACGCTGCTTTGAAAGCGCTTTGTAAAGTGGCAACACGCGGTCCAGGCTGCAGATGACGAGGGACGCGCCGATCATCACCAGCAGCAGGACGAACCACCAGGATTCATAAGTGTGGGAGAGACCCAGCTTATAATAAATTTCACCGATCTGCCCGTACTTGTTCTTATAGAAGGTGGTCGGGTCAAAATTAATGAAATTGCTCTCCTGCTCAAAAATAGTGCCTAGCATGGCGCCTACCAGTGTAAAGATAATTAAATAAACCGCAACTTTCACCGATGAGAAAAAGTTCCAGATCCGATCGATAAAATTAGGGTTTACGCGTTGGGAACGCCGGGCCACACCATCATAACGCATTTCCAACAGTCCCTTGGAATCGCCGATGTCCTCCAGCGGCTTCCCACAGGATTCGCACAGGACCGTGCCGACCCGATTTTGATGACCGCATTCGCATTTTGTATTCTCTATCCATGCCATAACCTCTACCCCTCAGTCTGTACAAGCCGCTTAATCTGCTCATTCAATGTTTTCAGATTCAGCTCACCTTGTTGGATAGAAGCGATTTTCCCTTTTTTATCTACAAAAAAGGTTGTTGGCATCGGTACGACTCCATAATCGCGAACAGCTTCGTTATCTGTGTCAAATAGAATCGGAAAATCAGTACCAAGCTGCTGTGTAAAATTAGTTACCGTCATCTGATCTTCCCCTGTGTTGATGCCAAGCACAACAACTCCAGAGTCGCGCCACTTCTCCCACTGCTGCTGCAGAGCAGGCATTTCATTTACGCAGTAGGTACACCAGGTAGCCCAGAAATTGATGACGATCGCTTTGCCTTTATATTCGTCCAGGGTATGTACTTTGCCATCAAGTCCAAGCAGCTTTACCGCTGGAGGTTTGCCGCCAACCACAGGCTTGTCGTTCCCCCGGCCGAACACCGCCGAACTGATGGCATATGCTCCTAACACTACAATGCAGAGCAATACTATAATTTGAACAGGACGTCTCGCCTTCCCCATATCAATTCTCCTCACTATGACAATTTTCATAAATCAATGAACAAATCGTGAACATCCTATGAACATTATAACGAAAATTGCCATATTTTTCGCGAGGGGAATTATGAATATTATGTGTCTGAATGGGCTATTCTTTTTTTCGCGGTTTGAAATTTCCTTTGTTCTTGTTGGGCTTGACGGGTTTAGCGGGTTTAGCGGGCTTGTCCGAGCTTTCTCTTTTCAAAGGTTTGCTTGTTTTGCCTGCTGCTTCAGCTAGCTTATACAGACCTTCTACTTCTTCCTTCGTTAAGTGGCGATAGAGCCCTCTCTTCAAATTACCGAGAAATAAATCACCAAAGGAGATCCGCTTCAACTTGAGGACCGGATGTGATATCGCATCGAACATACGGCGCACCTGACGATTTCTTCCTTCATGGATCGTAATCGATATCGTCGATTGCTTCCCTTCCGGGTCGATATCATGATATTCGGCCTCTGCCGGGGCCGTCATTCCATCTTCAAGCATAATCCCTTGCTTAAGCTTGTCTAATTCGGTGCCATGAGGCACGCCCTTCACCGTGGCCAAATAGGTCTTGGATACATGATGCTTAGGATGAGTCAGCAGATGGGCAAAATCCCCGTCATTCGTTAAAATAAGCAGGCCTTCAGTATCGTAATCGAGACGTCCAACCGGATATAGTCTCTCTTTAATACCTTTCAGATAGTCGGTGACTATTTTTCTTCCCTGCGGGTCTGATGCACTTGTGATGACGCCCTTTGGCTTATTGAATACGAGATATACTTTCTTCTCTGCACCAATGGTTTTACCGTTTACGGTAATGACGTCTACATTCGGGTCAGCTTTTGTGCCAAGCGTGGTCACGACTTCATCGTTGACCATCACTTTGCCGCTCAATATTAATTCCTCACACTTTCGGCGCGAAGCTACGCCAGCATTGGCTAGTATTTTCTGTAATCTTTCCATTTTTTCATTAGTCACCTCAATACACATGATACCTATAGGAGATGAAATTCACAATAGGCCGCAAGAAAGCTGTTCATTTTACAAAAATATAACCGCCCAAGCAGGAACACCCCCAAGGCGGTTAGATTATATGTAAACTCTCTATTAAAAAGTATTAGCCGAATAAGAGCAAACAAATGAACACAGCAGCGAAAAATCCGACAATATCGGAGAACAAACCAACCTTGAGCGCATAACGCCCGTTGCGGATCCCGACAGCCCCAAAGTAAACGGTTAGTACGTACAAGGTGGTATCGGTACTCCCTTGAATGGTTGAGGCAATTCGTCCGATCAGGGAGTCCGGTCCATAGGTTTTAATCAGATCTGTTGTGAAAGCTAGAGAGCCGGTGCCTGTTAAAGGACGCAGCAGGCCTAACGGCAGCACCTCGGCAGGAATACGTAAATATTCAAACAAAGGCGATACCAGACCGACAAAAAACTCCAGCGCCCCTGAAGCCCGAAAGACGCTAATCGCCACCATCATGCCAACCAAATTGGGGATAATTCCAATCGCCGTATTAAAGCCATCTTTCGCTCCGTCCACGAAGGACTCGTATACAGGTACTTTTTTGAAATAAGCGTATAAAGGAATGAATGCGATCATAACCGGGACAGCCCAGGCGGACAGAAGATTAATCCACTCCAGCAATGAAGCTCACCCCTTTCTACCTCTTCAAGGTCATCGTATTCGGGGGGCTTAGCGGCGGTATTTTCTTGGAGTAGCGCCTGCGGTAGAATCGGTCGGCTACAATCGCCGCTATCGTTGCGATCGCGGTAGCGATAAGCGTAGAGCCTACGATCTCCGCCGGATTTGCCGAGTTGAAATTAAGCCTGATCGCGATTAAGGTCGTAGGAATCAAGGTAATACTCGCCGTATTGAGGGCAAGCAGTGTACACATCGCCGGAGAAGCCGTATCCTTGTCCGGATTCAACTCCTGAAGCTGCTGCATCGCCTTGATTCCCATCGGTGTAGCGGCATTTCCTAGGCCGAGCAGATTTGCGCTCATATTGGTGAGAATAAAGCCCATCGCCGGATGGTTTTTAGGAACATCGGGAAACAAATAAGATACTACAGGCCCCAGCAATTTGGAGATCGTCTTGATTAGCCCCGCATCCTCCGCCATCCGCATCATCCCTAGCCAGAAGACAAGTACGCTGATCAGACCGAAGCAAACCGTAACCCCCGTTGCAGCGCCGTCAAAGGCTGCTTGGGTTACCGTATTGATATCACCCTTGACCGCGGCGAACAAGAAGCCGATGACGATGAGTCCCAGCCATATTTTATTTACCATATCCCCTCGTCCCCCTAACTTTCAGCCCATCCATTTCTTCCCTTAATCCCCCGAAAATAACAAAGATCTTAATGCATGCTGAAATGAGGTAAACCAATCCGGCCGCATGCTGCCAGAGCTATAAACCTGCTGATACCGTTTCGGAACCGGCGGAAGGCTGCCGCGTTTGTAGACAGGAATCTTGCCGATTAGCTGCTGGTCCAACATAATGTGCAGCTCTCCCCGCCTGCCGAAGCTAAGCTCGTTCTCCTCCTGCAAGACCAGCTTCTTCCCGATCTGTCCCGATTCTTCTGAGGTTAGAGCATACTTAAAGCTTGTACCGGAAACAACACCGCTGTGCAAGCTTTGTCCTCTCTTGATGATCTCTACAAGCGGAAAATGCCCAAAGCCATAATCAAGCAGTCTGCGATGATCATTCCAGTCATCCCCATCATTAATCGTTACCACTACAAGCTGCTGGCCATTTCGGGTTGCTGAACTGACCAGACAACGTCTGGCTATTTTCGTATAACCTGTTTTTACACCGTCTGCTCCCTCGTAGAAGCGCAGCATTTTATTTTTGTTAATCCATTTATAATCCCAAGGATCATTTGGATTCGGTGCCTGTTTAACCTGCGTCTTAACGATCTCTTTAAAATCAGGATTATGCATTGCGTAGGCCGTTAGCTTGGCCAGATCTACTGCAGAAGAGTAATGATTTTTGGCGTCTAATCCATGTGGATTTTGAAATTGTGAGTGGTTAAGCCCTAGCAGCGCCGCCTTCTCGTTCATCAGACGAACGAACCCTTCCTCCGAACCGCCGACATGCTCGGCAATCGCTGTAGCCGCATCATTCCCTGAGCGCAGCATTAGTCCAAACAGCATATTTTCCAAGGTCATCTCTTCGCCCAAATGAAGATAAATCGACGAACCCTCTTTACCGAACGCAGCCCGACCCACCTTGACCTTATCGGATAATCGCCCATGTTCAATCGCCACAATCGCCGTCATGATTTTCGTCAGACTGGCAATCGGAAGCTCTTCATTTCCATGATGCTCATAGAGCACCCTGCCAGAGGCAACATCTAGCAGAGCTGCTGCTTGGGCATGATCCCCCGGGCTCTGCGGTCTATTTGGCTTCTCTTGCTCTTCAGCTTGTACCGCTAATGGATATAGCAGCAGCAGGCAACTCGTCAACAAGGATATAAAGCGTATCTTGGATGTCATTCTCATCGTCGTATTCCTTTCGGCTGAATGCTTGGCGAACTTGTATCATTATATGCATTTCACCAAGATAGTATGTCCCAACTTAGGGTAGTCAAAAAGACCACTTTTGATAAGAAAACCAGATCGAAGTCATTCAGGGAGGAGCAACCGCGATTCAAAGGATGGTTTTTTTCAAAAAAAGAACCCTCCCGGAGCTTCCGGAAAGGATCGTTTATTGCCCCTTGGGTGAAGCCAGGCTTGCACTTATCAAAAGTGGACTTTTTAGATTTCCTTTTTATAATTCTGTATGAACTTCGATTTTAGGCTCATCTTCTTTGCGACTTGGAATCATCGATTGAATTCTGTCAATTACATTCGGCAGCGCATCGATCATCTTCTCAGCCAAATGAGTCTGATTATCGAGTGGAACAATGTGTACTCCCTGAGTACCTACAACAAGAAAAGCAATCGGATTGATGGAGACACCGCCCCCACTACCACCGCCGAAAGGTCTTTTAGCATGGTCATCAGAACCGCTGGAGCTGCTCTTTTCATAATTATGATCATTCTCAACACAGAAATCACTGCCTCCGGCAGCAAAGCCAAAACCAACACGGCTGATTGGAAGAATCACACTACCGTCAGGTGTTTGAACAGGTTCACCGACAATGGTATTCACATCAACCATTTCTTTAATGTTCTCCATCGCCGTTTGCATTAGCCCTTGAATTGGATGTTCAGCCATTGTAACTTCCTCCTTAAGAATTGGGTTGAATAAGGACTTCCTACGCTTTTCGTAGTCTGCTCATACCGCGCATGTTGTATGTATGGGATTTAAGTCCTCAAGGTCCTTGAAGTCTCATTCGCGCTCTGATGATTTTGCTGATTTGGCTTTGGACAATATCTTAAGCCATTTGCGCAGCCCTTTATTCTCACGCAATACCCGAAAGATCAATACAAACGATGCATATAAGGCATAACCTAGGCGAATACGCGCTTTGCATTTTAATTGGCTGACAAATAAAGGAGGAGATCCAAATTTAGGTACCACGAATAGCTTGGGACGTTGTTGCAGTGAAATGCGATAAGATAAAAATCCGATAAGGGTCGATTTGAGCGCCCAAGCGAAACCGGTTAACGTTGCAGTATGCGCCGCATTGGATAGGGCAATATTAGTGGACCAATCCAATTGGGTAACCTTAATATGCTTCAATGTGGCTTTCATCCAGCCGCGAAGTCCAAGGATAGCTTCCAGCATTGTTCTAAAATCATCCGCCCATTGCTCAATCTTATGTTTATTAATTGCCTGCTCGTGATTTGCCGTCTGTCCCTCGTTCAAATTATTGCTGTTTTCTCCCCGGAAAATTAATCCTTCCTGCAAATTCTTCAGTTCAATCTCCGGTATTTTATAGTGAAGCGAGATCAGGCCAAAGAGCAATGTAACATCGATCGTAACCATGTCATTCTTATTGCTCTTCTTGGCAAAGAACTGAAGCTTGATATGCGATAATAGGAGTAACACAATGATGAGACACAGCAGGAACAGGCTGCTTCCGAGCCAAATCCACACGAGAACGCCCTCCATGCTATTCAGATAATAAGCTCTTAATAGTATGGCTGTTCACTATAAGAAACATTCGCAACGTAAAAAAACCTCTACCTATTACGGTAAAGGTCAATTACTGCAAAAAACAAAAAAAGGCTATTCGAACGGCTATTCGTCGTTATTCGTTAATTCCACTTTGTCACGCGCCACATCATCAAAGGTCAGCTGCTGCTCTTCCAGCTTCCTGAACAAGAGCTGTGTCTCCTCCTCAAGCTGATCTGAGGGCTGGATATCCTCCATAGCCGGCAGGTCCTTCAGATTGGCAAGCCCAAAATAGTCGAGAAATGCTTTGGTTGTCCCATAAAGAATCGGTCGGCCAATCGCTTCAGCCCGTCCTACTTCTTCAATCAGATCTTTGTTCACCAAAGTATGAATAGCCCGCTCCGATTTGACACCACGAATCTCTTCTACTTCAATCCGCGTTATCGGCTGACGGTAAGCGATAATCGATAATGTCTCAAGCGCCGCTTGGGATAAGGAGGACCGGGAAGGTGAATATGCCAGTCTCTCAAAATAAGGCGCATGCTGAGGCAAAGTCGCTAATTGATAATTGCCGGCAATTTGGACGACCTGCAGCCCCCGTTCCGCCCGTTCGAAAGAGCTCTTTAAATCCAAGAGAGCATCATTAATGATCTCCTTACGCTGCTCGGTTACTTCCGCCAGCTGTGCAACGCTGATTCCTTCCTCCCCGGCAAGAAATAGCAAACCTTCAATAATCGATTTCAATTCCTGAAAATTCATCGGCCGAACCTTCACCTCTCCACTCAATAACTATATCATCAAACAGTTTGTTCTGATAACAAACCACTTGCTTCATCTTCATCAATTCCAAGATAGCCAGAAACGTAACGACAATCTCATGACGATACATCTCCTCATGCAGCAGCTTGGAGAATAGCAACCGGCCTCCTCTACCGCTTCCTTCGAGCACGGAGACCACTTCTTGGATCCTGTCCTTCACAGAGATCTCATCGCGATGGATTCGCGCTACCGAGTTGCGTTTAACCGCTTTACGGATCGCCCTCTGAAAGGCTTCTATTAAATCCTGGGTATGCAGCCCCTTCACCGGATTCTCTTGAATTTCAGGCAAAAATGGAGTTAAGTCTTCAGGTTCCTTCGTAAAAATAAGGCTTCGCTCCCACTCCATTTCATGCAGCTGTTCGGCGATTCCTTTATACTTCCGGTACTCAATCAGTTGGCGAATCAGTTCTTCTTGCGGGTCCTCTTCCTCTTCATAATAGCCGTAATCTTCATCCAGCTCGATAACAGGCGGCTTGGGAAGCAACTGTTTGCTCTTAATCGATAGTAGTGTGGCCGCCATGACGAGAAATTCACTGGTAACCTCCAGCTCCAGCTCCTGCATGTTATGTAAATATTCAAGATACTGGTCGGTTATCTCGCTAATCGAGACCTGATTAATATCGATCTCCGCTTTATCAATCAAATGCAAGAGGAGATCAAGTGGCCCCTCGAACGCTTCCAGTTTATATAATACCGTCGTCAATGAACTTCCTCCACCCATAAAAATGCCTACGTAACATAAACATCTCGAATAAAATGAAAATGCAGTACCCTAAAAAGGGTACTACATTAAATAAGCACTATTTTAGCTGTTTCGTCAAGTTCGCCATTTCAATCGCCGCCATCGCCGAATCCCAGCCTTTGTTGCCTGCCTTCGTTCCAGCACGTTCAATCGCTTGCTCAATATTCTCGGTTGTTACCACTCCGAAGATGGTTGGTACCCCTGTCTTCAGGCCGATGGCTGCCACGCCTTTAGCGACTTCGTTGCAGACATAATCATAATGTGTTGTTGAACCGCGAATGACGGTTCCCAGCGTAATGACTGCATCGTATTTGCCGCTTTCCGCTAATTTCTGTGCCGCGAAAGGAATTTCGAACGCCCCGGGAACCCAGGCTACATATATTTCCTCTTCCTTGACACCATGCCGCTTCAATGCGTCTAACGCTCCACTCAGCAGCTTGCTCGTGATAAACTCATTAAACCGTCCAACAACGATCGCGTACTTTAAACCCTCAGATACTAAATGTCCTTCGAATACATGTGCCATATTTATCCATTCCCCTCAAATTGTTTGTTGTATTAGTTTCTAGACAGTAAAGTTAATATTATAAGGACTCATCCTGCTCGATATCATCAAATTGCAGCAGATGCCCCATTCTTAACTGCTTGGTATGCAAGTACCTGGTGTTGTCTTCATTGGCTTCCATTTGAATCGGCACCCGCTCAACCACTTTCAGGCCATAACCCTCAAGGCCCGTGATTTTACGCGGATTATTGGTCATGAGACGAATCTCGCGAATTCCCAAATCCTTCAAAATTTGCGCGCCAATCCCGTAATCGCGCAGATCTGGCGGGAACCCCAGCTTCAGATTGGCATCCACCGTATCGAAGCCTTGCTCTTGCAGCTTATAGGCTTTTAATTTATTGATCAGCCCAATACCGCGTCCTTCTTGACGCATATAGAGCAGTACACCTCTGCCTTCCTTCTCGATCTGACTCAGTGCTGCCGCAAATTGCGGGCCACAGTCGCAACGATGCGAATGGAAGACATCGCCGGTGAGACATTCGGAATGCACGCGCACCAGTGTGGGTGCATCACCACCGATATCGCCTTTTACAAGCGCCACATGCTCCTTGGAGTCAACATCATTGGTGTAGGCAACGACCCTGAAATCACCGAAATCAGTTGGCATATTCACTTCTACCTCGCGATTGACCAACTTTTCTTTCTCATTGCGATAATGGATCAGATCCTTGACACTGATCAGCTTCAGGTCGAAGGTTCTGGCCATTTCAGCCAGGTCCGGCAATCTCGCCATCGTCCCATCTTCCTTAACCACTTCGCAGATCACTCCTGCCGGGTATGCCCCGCACATCCGAGCCAGATCCACAGCGGCCTCCGTATGCCCGGCGCGGCGCAATACACCGCCCTTCTTGGCAATCAGTGGGAACATATGTCCCGGGCGGCGGAAATCGCTTGGCTTGGCCGCCGGGTCCATGAGCTTCTGAACGGTCAATGAACGCTCATGAGCGGATATGCCAGTTGAAGTAGCCTGGTGATCAATCGATACCGTAAAGGCTGTCCCGTGATTATCCGTATTTTGCGCCACCATCGGCTGCAGCTCCAGCTCCTCTGCTCGCTCTTGCGTAATCGGCAGGCAGACGAGTCCGCGACCCTCCGTAATCATAAAATTGATCACTTCCGGAGTGGCTTTCTCAGCTAGCGCTACAAAGTCTCCCTCATTCTCCCGATCCTCATCATCAACCACGATAATGACTTTGCCGCGCATTAAGTCATAAATCGCATCTTCAATTCGATCCAATTGAATATCTTTCATATGAATCCCCTCCTGCTATTGCTGCAAATTTCAAATGAATCTAAGGAACCGTAACTTCAAACTTTGCGTTCATTCATTTCCCTATAAGACCTGATGATGTCAGGCGAATCCATTCTCAACTAGAAATGATAAATTTACATTTGAAGGATTGCCGCTTTGCGATTGGCCTGATGGGTCATGGTTAAATTTCAGCAGATGCTCCACATACTTGCCTAGCACATCCGTCTCCAGATTGACCGTGTCCCCCGCACGTTTTAACGCTAGCACTGTCTCGCTCCAGGTATGTGGAATGATGGATACCCTGAACCTTCCTCCTTCAACGCTGACGACCGTCAGGCTGATGCCATCAATCGTAATCGAGCCTTGCGGGATAATGTATTTAAAAAGAGCTGGCTCCGAGGGTTCAATTTCAACGAAGACCGCATTTTGATCTTGACGCATGCTTGCAATCGTGCCGGTTCCGTCCACATGGCCTTGTACGATATGTCCGCCGAATCGTCCGCCAGCAGCCATAGCTCGTTCCAGATTCACCTTGCTGCCAGGCTTCAAACGGCTCAGATTCGTATGTCGATAAGTTTGTGGCATGACATCTACCGTAAAGCCGGAAGCTTCCAGGGAAGTGGCGGTCAGGCATACACCATTTACTGAGATGCTATCCCCCAGCTTCACATCGTCCATAATGCGGCTGGCCAGAATACCGAGAACCATCGCTTCCCCTTTATGGCTGATCGATTTCATCGTACCGATCTCTTCAACAATTCCAGTGAACATGATCTTGCCTCCTTGTTGCCCTGTATCAGGTTATACGGAATACATCGGCTGTCCTTTGACACAAATATTATCACCAATGAGCTCCACTTCCATATCCTTTAACACTATGCTATCTTGCATTCGTTCATAGCCGTCAAAGATAAAGCTCCCTGGAGACTCAAGGCCGCCAATGAGTTTGGGAGCCATAAATATCATCAATTCATCAACCAAATGATGCTGCAGCATCGACCCGTTGATCCTTCCTCCACCCTCGACCAGAATCGAGGCCATCTCACGTTCGCCAAGCAGGCGCATGGCAAGTTCCAGATCAACCTCTGGCCCGTCTCCACATATGATGATTTCAATGCCTTGCTCGCGCAGTGCATCTATTCTGTCTTGAGCCGCATGGCTTGTTGTCAATAGAATGGTCGGTGCCTTGCCATCCGTTAGGACTTGGCTATTCCCGGGAACCCTTAAGGCTGAATCCACGATAATTCGAACAGGAGATAACCCCGGAACCGACAACCTTGTTGTAAGCAGTGGATCATCGGCGATGACCGTTCCGACCCCCACCAGAATCGACTGATGCTGATGACGCAAGGTGTGCACGATTTCGCGGGCAGCCTCATTGGAGATCCATTTGCTGTCTCCGCTCTTCGAGGCGATCTTGCCGTCCAGAGTACTCGCTGTCTTAAGAGTGATATAGGGCAACTTCGTGGTAATATACTTGTTGAATTTTCTATTGAGCTTAATCGCCCGCTCACGCAGCACTCCGACTTCCACCTCAATGCCACTCTCGCGCAACATCTCGATCCCTCTGCCTGCTACACTTGGATTTGGATCTTCACAAGCTACAACGACACGCTTTACCTTCTCCCGAATGAGTCGCTGCGAGCATGGAGGCGTCATTCCGTAATGACTGCAAGGTTCCAAGGAGACATAGACCGTACTATCCTCGGCCTCAGCACCCGCCATGTTTAGAGCGTGAACCTCCGCATGGGCGGTTCCTCTTTTCAAATGTGTACCCATACCTATGACAGCCCCGTTCTTGACGACAACCGCGCCGACCACAGGATTAATTCCAGTCTGGCCCAAAGCACGCTCAGCCATATCCAGAGCAAGACCCATATAAAACTCATCGTTCAGCAGCTGCACTTTTCCCACCTCCCTCACTATCTAATCTGTTGTAGAACCCAAAAATAAAACCCCGACGGATTCTAATCCATCAGGGTTATTATGAGAGTGAGTACGCAAAAAAATCACATCGCTGAACAGACAAAGCCATCATGGCTATGCTGTAACAGAAGCTATGTACATTATGCACATTAACTTTGTGAAAATAAGAACTTAACGGCTGCAAATATGCGACATATTTAAGTATGTCCCAGCGCATAATGTTAGCCAAAAGCTCTGCTGCGTCTTCCTTCTCCCATCCAGACTATACTGTCGGTCCCGGAATCTCACCGGCTCAGCCATATATCTCATGATTAGAAATCAAGTGATATACAGGTCACGGACTCGTGCATGCATCTCATCAGGCTTAAGAAGCCCCATCAAATAACGCATGCCATCACCGTCGGTTGGGAATTGCACCCGACCCCGAAGGAAAAATTATTCGATTGTGCAAAACTTTGTTGCATAACGAATGTTATCACTATCCCCCTAAAAAATCAAGGATCGAACAAACTCTCCGCAGATAAGGCAAGCATTCTGTGAATAAAATCTCTTGCTGAGCAGATGATAATCACTGACGTCCAGCGTCGATTTTACAATCAAGACTTAAAGGAGGCAATTCCATGGCTAAGCCCGACGATCGTTCGGACAACGCGCAAAAATTAAGCAAACATATAAGTAATACCATCCAAAATTTTCGTGAAGGTCAGGACTACCTGAGCGAGCATGCCGATGAAATCTCCGGTACGGAAAAGCAGCAAATCGAGGACAAGAACAAGAAACGTCTAAGAAGCATTGAAGGATTCCGCGAAGAAATCAAGGATGAAAAGTCCGATCAGCAATAGTTCTAGAAAATAGCACTACAAGAAAGAGCCTGCGAGTTCGCAGGCTCTTATTGCATACATTTGTACTATTCGTCCCAAACTGTTACTTCTTGCATCTTGTCGCCAGGACGTACTTGATCCACAAGATCCATACCGGAGGTTACTTTGCCAAATACGGTATGTACCCCGTTAAGATGTGGTTGTTGTTCGTATACGATAAAGAATTGGCTGCCGCCAGTATCTTTACCCGCATGGGCCATGGACAAAACACCGCGTTCATGCTTTGTTACGTTCGTTGCTGTCTCGCATTTGATGGTGTAGCCAGGGCCACCTGTACCATTTCCGGTCGGGCATCCCCCTTGGGCTACAAAGCCCGGAATTACGCGATGGAACGTAAGTCCGTTGTAGAAACCGGAATTAGCCAGCTTCTCAAAGTTTGCTACCGTACCTGGTGCTTCTTCAGGCAGAAATTGAATTTCAACCACTCCGCCATTTTCCAATACGATCTTCCCTTTTTTCATATCGGTCACTTCCTCTTATTTAATCGTTAGTCAAAAACCTATTCCAGTGTACTATGAAATCTCCGGTAGAGCAAAGAGGAAGCCAATTATACAAAATGAAAAACCGTGAAGAATGCGCCATTCATGCGTTCTCCTCACGGTTCTAATCATTATTGACACAAAAGCCCGCTCTTAATCCTCAGACTCTCATTTGTAGGAGGGCTGCTTTGAAATCCGCTCAGGAATCGTATCATAAGCAACGATGTCATCGAGCGTCTCGCGCCTTACTACGATATCGCTGTGTCCATCCTTAACAAATACAACAGCTGGACGCGGAATCCGGTTGTAGTTGCTTGCCATCGCATAATTGTAAGCTCCCGTACAAGCCACTGCTAATAGATCTCCGGTGTTTACCGTTGGCAGCTCAATATCCCAGATCAGCATATCGCCTGTTTCACAGCATTTACCGGCAATCGATACCGTCTCTTCATTGGAATCGAAAGCACGGTTCGCCAGCAATGCCTCATATTTGGACTCATAAAGAGCCGGACGCGGATTGTCGGTCATGCCCCCATCGACAGCTACATATTTGCGTACGCCGGGAATGTCTTTATTCGTTCCAACCGTATAGAGCGTAGTACCGGCATCGCCTACAATACTGCGACCAGGCTCCACCCAAATTTCCGGAAGCTCAGGATAGCTAAGGCTAAAGTGCTGCTTAACAGCGTCCGTAATTGCTTTGACATAATCAGCAACCTTCAGCGGCTTATCCTCTTCCGTATATCTTATCCCAAAGCCCCCGCCAAGATTAACTACTTTAAACAGAACACCAAGCTGTTCCTTGACATGAGCCGCAAAATCAGCAACTCGCTCAACCGCTAACTGGAACCCCTCAACCTCAAAAATCTGCGAACCGATATGTGAATGCACCCCGAGCAGATTCAGATGATTGCACAAGCCCGCCGCCTTAACTGCTTCGAAGGCAGCTCCGTTTCCGATATCAAAACCAAATTTGGAATCGATCTGTCCGGTTGAAATATACTCATGCGTATGCGCTTCGACTCCAGGAGTCACGCGAAGCAAAATATTTACCACAGCGTTCTTCTCAGACGCAATGGCCTGCAGCATATGCAGCTCCACCAAATTATCGACTACAAAGCAGCCGATGCCCGCGTCAATAGCCATCCCCAGCTCAAATGGCGTCTTGTTGTTGCCGTGGAAGTGAATTCTCTGCGCAGGAAAGCCTGCTTGCAGTGCAGTATACAATTCGCCTTCTGATACTACGTCCAGGGACAGGCCTTCCTCTTCAACCAGCCGGCACATAGCCATAACACAAAAGGCTTTACTTGCATATGCAACCTGGAAGGACAAACCGGATGCCCGGAAGGCATCCATATATTCACGGCTCCGTTGCCGTATAAGGTCTTCATCTACAATATAGAGCGGTGTGCCGTAGGTCTCTTTGAGCTCTACTGTATCACAGCCGCCGATTTCCAGATGGCCTTTCGTATTAATTTTGCTCGTACCGTGTAAATACATCTATGCAATCCTCCACTGTTTTCAATTTTACACCAGTATAGCAAACAAACGGTGAACTGAAAAATGGATTATTGTGAACATGATTTGTGTTATTTGGTAGACACGCCCACCATCTATTCGTTCTGCGGCATCCGCGTGCGGTCACGCGGCTTGTTGAAAGACGGTCTTTGCTTGGATGTCATAACCGGAACCCGGAACAATATCGCAGCCATTGCTTTGGCATTAAACGGGATAAATGGCCACAAATAAGGCGAGTTATAGGAACGTTGAAAAGTTAGGAACAGAATATACAACGTTGTTCCGACAACAAGGCCAGGCCCGCCAAATATAGCCACCGCGACGAGCAGGAACAACCGGACCATCCGATTGGCCAGCCCCAATTCATAACTTGGCGTTGCGAACATCCCGATCGCTGCGATCGCCATATACAAAATGACCTCGTTGATGAACAAGCCCGTTTTAACGGCAATATCACCGATCATAATCGCCGCGATCAAGCCCATTGCGGAGGCCAGCGGCGTTGGAGTATGCACTGCGGCCATGCGCATCAAATCCACGCCAAACTCTACAAGCAGGAATTGGGCGATTAGAGGAATTTTCGCTTTATCATGCGGACCGACAAAGTCTAGTATAGCCGGCTTGAATTCCGGATGCATCACAATCAACAGCCATAATGGCAGTAGAAATAGCGACGCAAAAATACCAAAAAAGCGGACCCATCTTAGATAAGTGCCCATGAAAGCAGTTTGCCTGTTCTCTTCGGCGTGTTGGCATAAATCAAAGAAGGTCGTAGGCAAAATAATGACACTGGGCGAAGTATCAACGAATAATACAATCCTTCCTTCGAGTAAATGGGAAGCGACGACATCCGGGCGCTCGGAATATCGGACATGAGGGTACGGGCTCCAGCCTCTGTGCAAAATAGCTTCTTCCAGCTGTTTGTCGGCCAGCGGAATTCCGTCTATGTCTAAGCTGGTTAGTTTCTTCCGGACTGCTCCAATCTCCAGCTTATCGGCGATATCATCAATATAGGCCAGACTTACATCTGTCTTTGTCCGCCTGCCCACCTGAAAGGCCTCGAACTTCAACCCAGGGTCACGAAGCCGCCGCCGCACCAGAGACACATTTGTCAGCATCGTCTCCGTAAAGCCATCCCTGGCTCCGCGAACGACCCGTTCAAGCGACGGTTCTTCCGGACTACGCACCGGATATTGACGCGTATCCATAATAATCGCCGTTTGTTCGCCCTCTATGAAGAAAGCGCTCATCCCGATCAGGATGTTATCAATCACAACGCTTAATTCCTCAGCCTTCTCCACCTGAATATGCGGGATATACATTTCGAAAAAGGATCGCATTGCCCCCCCGGACAAATTGTCCGGCGTTAAATAAGTGAGCCGTTTAATAATCTCCAGCATAATCTCGCTGTCTGCGAAGCCATTAATGAAGAGCATGCCCGTCTTCTTGCCAGCGAAGCTCATTTCGCGGAAGACGACATCAAAGCTCTTGCCAAGACCGATCACTTCTTCAAGCGTTCGTTTCGTTGTGGCTAGACTTCTGCTGATTCTATCGCTCTGCTGCCAATATATGATGGAATCCTCGAGGGAGTCAGACTTTTCTGCGTCCCTTTTTTGCTGAACCTCTTTTTTGGTCCAAATGCCTATATGAGGCTCCTCTGCAGGAGTCTTCTTATCGGTATCCTGCTCCGCCTGTTTTTCCTGATCCGATTCTTGAATAAAGCCAGGCATATTCTCGCCATCAGCATGTTCCCGGATATGATCATTTTCTTGGTCCATCGTATAATAGCTCCCTTCGAAAATATGGCTGCGATATTCTTGAAATTCATTAATGGGCAACAGGGCTAAAGCGGCCTTCGGTTACAATTCCTCACCTTAATTCAATAAGATTCAAAAATCCGGTTTTCAACACCGAGAAGGTTGGATGAAGCTTAGGGGCCGAGGACGGAACGTACGGTTTGGGTACGTGAGCACCGGAGGGCCCGGCTGAATTCAAGATTCGATGCCGAATCCGCTCCCCCGGTCTACCTCGTGGTCAAAAGCGGATTTTTGAATTTCCTCATTTCAGTAAAGATTCAAAAATCCGGTTTTCAACACCGAGAAGGTTGGATGAAGCTTAGGGGTCGAGGAGCGGAACGTACGGTTTGGGTACGTGAGCACCGGAGGGCCCGGCTGAATTCAAGATTCGATGCCGAATCCGCTCCCCTGATCTACCTCGTGGTCAAAAGCGGATTTTTGAATTTCCTCATTTCAGTAAAGATTCAAAAATCCGGTTTTCAACACCGAGAAGGTTGGATGAAGCTTAGGGGCCGAGGAGCGGAACGTACGGTTTGGGTACGTGAGCACCGGAGGGCCCGGCTGAATTCAAGATTCGATGCCGAATCCGCTCCCCCGGTCTACCTCGTGGTCAAAAGCGGATTTTTGAATTTCCTCATTTCAGTAAAGATTCAAAAATCCGGTTTTCAACACCGAGAAGGTTGGATGAAGCTTAGGGGCCGAGGAGCGGAACGTACGGTTTGGGTACGTGAGCACCGGAGGGCCCGGCTGAATTCAAGATTCGATGCCGAATCCGCTCCCCTGGTCTACCTCGTGGTCAAAAGCGGATTTTTGAATTTCCTTACGGATTGTAAATGAACCATTCGAATAGCGAGCCAGCTACCTTCCCAAACACCATCGCCAGCAGCAAGCCAAATAAGTACCGCTGCATATGAAGCCGTTTGGCAATGATCGGCAGAACGTTCAGCACCTCGGTTAATGCGGCCGCCAGCATGCCGATAAAAATACCATTAAACAGGCCGACAACACCGCTGAACGCCCAAGGTCCGGCTATTTTCCAATTCCAGAAATCAGCGATCGTACCGAGAAAGGAGCCGCTGACCATCGCGCCTTCATACCAGTGAACTTTATCGAAGGTTCGTGTAATCTGAGCCAGACGTGGAATCATATCCAGCACGATAAATAAAGCGATAACCCCGGCACCGACGGCGACTCCTCCAGCAAATCCGAGAAACATAAGACCACCGTATATCACCGCAACGCTCAAAGGGGCTTCTCCCCCTTCTGCTTAGCCTCTTGTTCGCTCATCCGTTTATATTCCTCAGCAACCACATATTGATTCAGATTTTCCTGGTACAGGAACATCTCGACCTCAAGCGGGGTAGGCTCCTCATTCCATTTCTTCTTGAATAGATGATTGAAGAAGATGATCATCCCAAAGCCGATGCCAAGGGAGTACGCGCCTTGAAAAAGATAAGGGTGCTCGTCCCGGTGACCCGTAATCATCTCCACGATTCGCACCTGAACCTCCGGCATGCTTACATCAGCATGGAAGTTCATGATCGTCAATGCGGCTCCAAAGAACAGCAGGAGCCAGACAGCCGCAAATAGCAGAAGTGAAGGCTTCTTCTCCTTCACGATCATTTCGATCAGCACATGCGACTCGCCGATTACTTCCACCTGAGCCGTCGGAAAGCGCTGCTTGATCACAGAAATCACTTGCAGGGTATCAATCACGATCAGATTGCCATCGCTCTTCTCCGGACGTTCCAGCTCCAAATTTAGCAGGACTTCTTCTTGATGAGGCTCGGCGAGTACGCGAGCGATGTCGCGGAGATGAATGGGTGAGCCAACCGGAAGCCTGACCTGCTTGCGCAGCCGAACATAAATGCAGGGATGAGGTATTGGATTCAATGATAGCCACCCCTTTTTTTCGTAATGTCCATAGTATGCCAAGGGAGACTTACATTTACTCGAAAGTTATGACATTCGCGGTTTAAGGCGCTAATAAGACGGTCAAAAAAGTCCGTTAGAACAAGAACAACACAATCTTGTACCCTAACGGACACTTTTGACCTTTAGAAGCAAAAATCAGCAGTTTCCCGCGCTCCTTTCCTCTATAATGGACAAAATTGACCGTTACAAGCAGGACGAACTAAAAATTGGACGCTAACGGTCCAAAATGTCCGGCTACTACTCCGGACTGCACCAAAGCACATGAGGATCAGCAGCATCTATGGGCATGCAAAAGGGGTTGTCTAAGGGTCAAAAATTCAACCCTTGAGACAACCCCTGTCTTTCAATCGCATCGAGCTTATCACAGACCTAAATCTTAGAGCAGCGATCCAACGTCATCCACTGGAACAGCTATTGAGCAATCTGATCGCGAATGCTCTGTAGAATTTTCTTCTCCAGCCTGGACACCTGAACCTGGGAAATGCCAAGCCTGGCCGCAACCTCGGATTGCGTCTGATCGCGATAATAGCGCAAATACACAATCAGCCGCTCCCGCTCTGACAAGCCGTCGATCGCCTCATGCAGAGCCAGCTTGTCGAACCAGCGTTCCTGGGACTCATCGGCGATCTGATCCATCAGTGTAATCGGGTCGCCATCATTCTCGAACACCGTCTCATGGATAGAGGCTGGCGGTTTATTGGCCTCCTGGGCGAATACGACATCCTCCGGCGTTACCCCGAGCTCCTCCGCCACTTCCTTCACCGTCGGCAGCCGGTTCAGCACCTTGGACAGCTCGTCCTTCTTCTTGCGTACCTTATTCGCCATTTCCTTCAACGAACGGCTAACCTTCAGCGTTCCATCATCACGCAGGAAGCGCTGAATTTCCCCGATAATCATCGGAACCGCATAGGTTGAGAATTTGACGTCATAGCTTAGATCGAATTTATCCACCGACTTTAACAGTCCGATGCAGCCGATTTGGAACAAATCCTCCGGCTCGTAGCCGCGATTCATAAACCGCTGCACGACCGACCAGACCAGCCTTGTGTTGCAGCTTACGAGCCTGTCCCTGGCCACATTATCTCCGGCCTGGCTCAAGGCGATCAGCCTTTTCACTTCCGCATCGTCCAAATACTCTCTCGAGGCTTGCTTCACTTCGGCATCCATATCTCCAACCCCTAATTGTATAAAGCTTTCTTTGATACGATCCTCTTCTTCATCCGAATCGAAGTGCCGCCGCCAACCTCGCTCGCGACGTCGAACTCATCCATAAAATTCTCCATGATGGTAAAACCCATCCCGGACCGTTCCAGCTCCGGCTTGGAAGTGTATAGCGGCTGCTTGGCCAGCTCCAGGTCTTCGATCCCGCGGCCTTTGTCTTCGATGAGCAGGGTAATCGTATCCTCCTCAATCCAGGCGGAAATCGTGACGACCCCTTCCGAATTTTCCTCATAACCATGGATTATAGAGTTTGTGACCGCTTCAGACACTACGGTCTTCAAATCTGTAATCTCATCCATCGTCGGATCCAGCTGAGAGACAAAAGCGGCTACCGTTACTCTGGCGAAGGACTCATTCTCCGATTTTGCCGCGAATTGCAAGGTCATAAAGTTACGGTTGTTCTCCATCATAAAGCGACCTCCAACTCCGAGAGCGCATTGCTCTCATTTTCATAAATAGACATAATCTTGAACAAGCCTGACATCTCCAGTAAGCGGTATACCGGAGGATTCACATCGCTGACAACCATCTTTCCGCCCTTTTGCTTAATCAGCTTATAACGTCCGAGTATAACTCCAAGCCCTGAGCTGTCCATGAATTGCAGCGATTTGAGACTGAGCAGGAGATTACGGCAGCCTTCTCGGCCAATCTCCTCATCCATACGCATACGCACCAAATCCGCTGTATGGTGATCCAGTTCACCGGATAAACGTACAATCAGCGTCTCACGATGCCTAACAGTTTCCATTTGCAAATTCACGTCTGTTCACTCTCCTCCCTGACATGAACACAACAATTCTACATGACTTCGAACGAATCCTGCTCTATGACAAAACTAGAAGAAAAAACCTATTAATCTACAAAAAACATATGTGCGGCCGTTCGTTTAAATAAGGTCCAAAAGCCCGCCTTGTTAATCGCGGTAGCCGCATTCAGATCGAACTCAGCCAGCGTCCGTCCATCCTGGACAATCAGCAGTTGGCCAATCAATTGCCCTTCCTTGACAGGGGCGGCAATCTTCTCGGGAACAACCAGCTTTTGCGTAATATTTTCCAGCTTGGAGCCCTTCTTGACCAGAACGCTCATCGTCTTGGTAGCGGTCAGTTCAAGCTGCGCGGCCTCCCCCTTCTGAACCTTAACTTTGCCGATCACCTCGCCGGATTTATAGATCGGTTGCAGCGCATATTGCGAAAATGCATAGTCAAACATCGCGGATACTTCACTGTTACGCGTCTTTGTATTCGGCTCTCCAAGCACGACCGCAATCAAACGCATTCCATCGCGCTTCGCTGTCGCTGCCAGACAGAACTTGGCTTCTGAGGTATAGCCCGTCTTAAGGCCATCTGCCCCGCTGTAGAAGCGGACCAGCTTGTTCGTATTCACGAGCCAGAATGGCTTAGGGGAATCCTTGCGCAAGTAATCCTGATAGGAACCTGTGTACTTCGTAATCCCCTCATATTTCAGCAATTCGCGACTCATCATGGCGATATCATGAGCAGAGCTGTAGTGATCGGCTACCGGTAATCCATTGCAGTTGGCAAAATGGGTGTCCTTGAGCCCAAGCTCTTGAGCCCGCTCATTCATCAGCTTGACAAAGCCCTGTTCCGAGCCTGCGATCTTCTCTGCCAACGCCACGGAAGCGTCATTGCCGGAGGCCATTGCTATTCCCTTCAATAGATCGTCGACCGTCATTTCTTCCCCGACCTCGAGGAAAATTTGCGAGCCGCCCATCGATGAAGCATGCTCACTCGTCGTCACCTTATCTGTCAGCTTCAAGCGACCCTCATCGATCGCTTCCATCGTCAGCAGCATCGTCATAATTTTCGTTATACTGGCAGGCGGCAGCTTCTCATGACTATGTTTCTCATAAATAACCGTCCCGGTGTCCGCATCTATCAGGATAGCGGAACGAGCATTCTCCGCCAGCGTCAGTACTTCTGCGTTATCGCGCGCCCCTCCGTCCTCTGCCAAAGCCGCGATAGGCCCTGCAGATACTGTCAATATAAGAGCCATTAGCCCACTGATTAGCAGTTTCTTCAAGCGGTTGTTCCCCCTTTATACTAAAAGTCTGGATTCTGCTAACCTAGTATGCTCCATTTCATGGCATTATATTCCTGCATGACGTGTCATCAATAAAAAAAGCGACGTTCCCCTGAGGCTTATGCCTTGTACAGGAACGTCGCTTTGGTTAAAGTTTTATTATACTTGATCTCCTAATCAGAGCTGCGGTATGATCGTCTGTACCAGACGAAGGAACTGCTCGCGTACACGATCCGTCGTCTCCATGACTTCGGCATGGGATAAAGGCTGATCCAAAATCCCCGCCGCCATGTTGCTGATACAGGAGATACCAAGCACCTCAAGCCCCGCATGGCTCGCTACAATGACTTCTGAGACAGTGGACATGCCGACAGCGTCCGCGCCCAGTGTACGCAGCATGCGAATCTCTGCCGGGGTCTCATAGGACGGCCCAAGCAATCCAGCATACACGCCTTCCTGGAGCGAGAACCCCAGCTTGTCCGCAGCAGACCGGGCCAGCTCGCGCAATCTGCGACTGTAAGCCTGCGACATATCCGGGAAACGCGGTCCAAGCTCATCGTCATTGGCACCGATCAGCGGGTTCTTCCCTGTCATATTGAGATGATCGGAAATAAGCATCAGATCGCCTGGAGTGAAGGAGGTATTAACACCACCGGCCGCATTGGTAACGAGCAGCGTCTTTACGCCCAGTTCTTTCATGACCCGCACAGGGAATGCCGTCAATTCAGGACCGTAACCCTCATACATATGGAAGCGGCCCTTCATCATAGCGATCGGCTTGCCCTGCACTTGACCGATTAACAACTCACCAGCATGTCCTTCTACCGTGGACTGCGGGAAGTGAGGAATATCCGCATAGGAAATGCTGACCGCCTGTTCCATGTGGTCGGCAAGAATTCCAAGACCAGAGCCGAGAATCAGCCCGACCTCCGGCTTCATCTGGGCCACGGACGAAATATAATCGGCCGCCTCTACAATCATTTCTTTAGTAAGTGTCATTATCATTTCTCCTTAAGTTATATTAAAGGGCCTTACGCATCTTTTACTCCTTGGTACGGTCGGATCGATCTTCTATTTGCCGCTTTGCCCGGGGATGAAAGGAATCGTACACCGCTTTTAGATTTCCTCCCGATTTATTCAAATAGAGCTGTAGAGTCGAAGCGCTCTGATTGCCTAACATCTCTTGCACAGCACGCACATCCGCCCCACCCTGAAGTAAATGCACAGCGAAGGAATGTCGTAAAGTGTGTGGAGTAATCGGCTTGTTGATCCCGGCCTCCGCCCCGTATTTCTTCACGATCTTCCAAAACCCTTGACGGCTCAGCATTCCTCCCTGACGATTTGAGAACAAGGGGCCTTGGCCCGCTTCCTTCACCCATCTTGGACGGCAATCCTTCAAATAACGGCCCAGCCATTCTATCGTTATGGGCCCAACAGGAATAATTCGCTCTTTACCATTCTCCCCTGCACAGCGCAGAAATTGCAGCTGCAAATGAATGTCGCTTACCTCCAGAGAGATCAGCTCGCTTACTCGAATTCCTGTAGCATACAATAATTCAAGCATCGCCTTGTCCCTTAATCCCAAGGGGGTATCCGGATCAGGCATGTCCAGCAAAGCTTCCGTCTCTTCAATGGTTAACGTCTCAGGTGGAGTCCTGTCCATTCTCGGAGACATAATCATCAGGAACGGATCATGATCCATCATCCGCTCCTGCAGCAAGTAATGTATAAAAGACCGTAGAGTCACAGTGACCCTGGCGATGGTCGCTGGCGACTTGCCCTTCTCCTTCAGAGCGGAGAAATAGAGCAAAATCCCGGCCCGGGTGACCTCATTAAAATCATCGATTCCACGGCTCTGCAAATAAGCTGCAAACTGCTGTAAATCGCGGGTGTATGCTTCCTGCGTTCGCTCACTCAGACCTTTACGATCCGCCAATTGCGATATAAAAGAGGCAATAACCTGTTGCAATTCATCGCCCTCTCTCATCCTAATCTATCATTATTCACCATACCAAAAAAATAACTTCAACCTTTGCAGCGGGGTCTCCGGATCTACCGCCTCCATACTTCCTGCATGAAAGGCCTTCACCGCTGAGCCCTCCGGAATGCGATATTTATCCATCGGGAGCAAAGCTACATCCAGGTAGCTAAACGCTTTGTATAAAGCATAAGCAAGCATAATAAATACAACTACATACTTCAATAGACGTAGACTCTTGCGCAAAGAAATGACCATCGCTCTCCCCTACCTTTGCCACGGATTGCCGACCTGTTCCGCCATGGAACGAGAACCGCATTTGTACAAGTATATATCTAATCCGCCAGGTTTATGAGAGCTTCTACCCCTTTTATTGTACATGCAAAAGCAAGCAAATAACAGATTCGACTATCGTACAACCGAAGACAAAAATAAGACAGAGCGGTTAATCAGCTCTGCCTTATTGTCATTTACTTAATTATAATGGCCATCTTCCGGCTATTACTCTTCCGTCTTTTCCGTTTTATCTGCCTTATCCTTACAACGATGACAGATCCCCTGGAAGTCAAGACGATGATCAAGAACCGTAAAATTATATTCTTTCTCCAGACGTTCTTCTAATGGCCCAAGCCAATCCTCACGTATCTCATCCATTGCCCCACATTGAACGCAGATCAAATGGTGGTGGTGATGCTTGTTCGTATCGGTTCGCAAATCATATCTGGCTACACCGTCGCCGAAGTTGATCTTCTCAACGACATGAAGTTCACTAAGTAACTCCAGGGTCCGGTATACGGTAGCCAAACCTATCTCAGGAGCTTTATCTTTAACGAGCATGAATACATCTTCAGCACTAAGATGATCTTCTTCATTCTCGAGCAATACGCGAACCGTGGCTTCCCGCTGGGGCGTCAATTTATAGCCATGGGATTGTAACTCTTGTTTGATTTTCTCGACTTTCACTTCCACGTTCTCCCTCCCCAAGCATCGCCGACATTAAGCTGCTTTAATAATTCGCTTCTTTCATTATAGGGGGAGTTAATCAACAAAGTCAAACATTTTGCTAGAGTGAGAACCTATATCAATAGCGGGGTCACCCAGCTCATGAGCTCGGGAGATATCCAGGTCTCAAAGGTGGAAATAGCCAGCAGGATCGCCGCCATAGCCAGCGTTAGCGAAGTATACGAAAAGAAGGGCCTGGCCGCACTTCCGCTGCGATGCAAAAGCACCCGATTGCGAATAATGCTTAATGAAAATCCCACCGCGGCTACGCTCGCGATCAGCAGTGCCGGGATAACGATCAAATTATGCGGGGCGACGGACACAATGGCGAACAGCAGACCTTTCCATGTGAACTGTCCGACCAGACATCCTACCGTAAAGCCGATCAGAACTCCCTTAAGAAAATCAAGAATAAGAATTCCCGGCAATCCGATAACCGAAAGACCCAGTAGCCAGATCAAGCCCAGCCACTTCAAATGCAGGCTTGCTACTGCCCAGAAGGATAAGGTCTGGAATGAAGTTCCTCCATCGTTCACCGATACGAAAAAGTCCCCCAAATAGCGAGACAAATCCTGTTGCTGCTCTAATGTTAAGGCATTGACCATCAGTGCGCCGAACACAACCCCCATCAAAAATAATACACTGACAAATACATATAACGGTGTCTGATCCCGTAAGGAGTGACGAATTGGTTGCAGCATTGGGAGCCCCCTTCTAATCCAGCTTCAATATCTCTGAGGATTCAAGATGTAACCTTGATTATCCTGATAATACAAGCTATGAAGAAGTCCGCTCCCTTATGCTTAAGTTCCAGCATGTCCTGCTATTCTTGCACAACCTTGCCGTATATCCCGCCGCCTCCAGCCTGAAGATGCAATGTACCGGCGCGGGCAGCGCATATTTTGTCTGCCAATTCTTCACCAACGACCTCCGACAACTGCTCCTTGGAGACATGATGCAAAATATTCATTTCCGTACCAAACACCGCCAATAGCTGATTAAGCTTCGACGGCCCCAGGCCCGGGATAAATTCCAGCGGGACCTGATAATGATACGGCGGCCTGAACTCCGGTATACTCGATTCTCTACGGTCGGCGATCGATTGAATTCGGTCCAGAACCCCCCGTACAAGCTTGGTACTTCCGCAATATGGACAACGATCCACCGATACTTCCGCTTCATCAATGATGTAGTTGCAGCTGCCGCAGTATGTGCGATGATACTTCCCAAGCCGCGGGTTGAGACCGTAATTGCCGGCAACCTTTCTTCCGTCCTTGCCGCGGAGGGCAAATTCAAACTCCCGATAAGTCGGGGCCTGCAACATCATTTTATTGTACTCCCTGCCAATCTTGCCCAAGGAATGTGCGTCCGAGTTTGTTAGTATCGTGTATTGATCCAGCTCGCTGATCAACCCGGCCATCTCTGAATCTGCGCTCAGGCCCAGCTCAACCGCACTGATCAATCCGGGATCGAGCACATCTGAAATTCGCGGAGCACAGCTTCCGTATATACTCCGATGCGGTGTGAAAATATGCGCAGGGATGACCAATCCGCCCCGCCGATACACTTCTTCCTGCAGTTCGCGCGCAGGCACATATACCCGCTGCGAGCTAAGCTGGACATTCTTCATCCTTGGCTTCAACCATTCTGTGAAGGAACGCATCGTCTCGAAATACGGAAAAAATACGAGCAGATGGGCCGGCCCCATGCCTGGCTCCCTGATTTCCAATTCACTGCCGAGCAGCAGAGTCGTCCCTTCGTATGCGATGCCACCATCTGCAAGCTCCTGCATTTGCCCCTGCTCCAGGCTGGTTATGATATCCGCTTGAACACCAGGTGAATGACAATCGATGATGCCGACCAGTTGAATTCCTTTGCGCTCGGCAGCTTCTTTAGCAATATTGGCAAACGTGAGGTTACGGCTGCCGCTGATTTTCACCGGATCCCCCGCTTCGGTTCTGCCAATATGAATATGCAAATCAGCAAAATATGAGGAGAGGTTTGCGTGGTTCATTTCATTTGAGCTATTCATTGCCATCTACTTCCCTGCCTGCTGAGTCAGCCTGCGCTGCTGCCAGATATAAAAGGCTACCATCGTCTTGGCATCAGCAATTCGCCCCTCAGCGAGATATTGCTGAGCTTCTTCAAAGCTAACCTCGTAGACCTCAAGGAATTCATCCTCATCGGGCGACATCTCCCCGCTCGTTAACTCCTCGGCTAAATACAGATGAATTATCTCATCTGAGAAGCCTGGAGCCGTATAGAAGGAATGCAGATGCGTCATACGCTCGCAGCGATAGCCGGTTTCCTCTTGAAGCTCACGGGCAGCAGCCTCCATCGGTTCTTCACCTTTCTCCAGCTTACCTGCTGGAATTTCCAGCTCACAGCGGCCCATCGCTTGGCGGAATTGATCAACCATCAGCAGCCTTTCATTGTGAAAAGCGAGCACGGCCACTGCTCCGGGATGCTTCACAATCTCCCTCGTAGCTGTGCTTCCGTCCGGTAGTTCTACTGTATCCACCTGTAATGAAATTACCTTCCCCTTAAAAACCGGCTCAGTCGAAATGGTCTTCTCCATCAGTTTATCTGTCATATGATCTATGATCCTCCTCATGAAATATTCGATCCTTCATTAAGTCACTCATAACTTGTCCGCTTCGGACATATGGTGTTATTATACCAAACCTCCATGTAAAGGAGCAGCGCTCATGAAAAGCTATTTTTCAAAAAAATCAGTTCGTGTTCAAGGCAAAGCCTGGCAAGTTCGTATTATGCTCAACCAATGGCAAAAAGAAGCAGGAAAATCCGCCAAAGTTAGAGATTTTATTCGAACGCGGGCCAACAAATAGTAGAATATAAAAGAGGTGAATGAATAATGGCACACAGACCGCCGCAATTAGATAGCACGTCTGATATTCCGGATTTGGAGCGCACAGAAGAACTAAATTCAATGCTTACCCGCTTGGAAAGCACTAGCGATTCTGCAGAGGTGCCTGAATATAATTATTTTGACCGCTCCGAGCTTATTCAGTACTCCGTGTCATCCGGCATGTTGAATGCAGCCGCTAAGCTGACCGGTAACAGCGACCCGGTGTTACAATGCGTCCTGATTTCCAGCCTCTATGAGGCAGGTTATAGAGAACTGGCGGAGCAGCACCTCCTCGAAATAGAGCATAAGCTGCTTCCCCCTAAGGCTCCTTATCAGGAGGCCGCCAGGATATACGGAGAAATTCTGTATGATCAAACCCGTTATGAAGAAGCCGCTGCGATCTTTACCGCCTTGGCTGAAACCTGCCCTTCCATGGCTTCATTGCGTTATGGCGCAGCCGCCTGCCGTCTCCAGGAGAAGGTTCTGCGACTGAGAAGGCGGATGGAATTGTACCACCCGGATCAGGATGAACGGCTTAAAATCGAGAAGTATATTCACGGATTTTTGGACACGCTGGCTTTAGTCGAGCAAACGCATTGGCATTCGACAGGGACTGACAAACAAAGAAGTAATCTGCCGGAGCATTTAAACGCCAACATCAAACAAAACCGCTCATAAGCCCTTAACGGCTGTTGAACGGTTTTCTTTGTCGTTGATTACTATTTTTATTTTACGGTCTGTGCAATGATCTCCAAAGCCAACTCAGCAGTCTTCACAATATCCTCAGCCTTGATCCGTTCACGTGTCGTATGAATGTCCTCATAGCCAACAGCCAGATTTACAGTTGGAATGCCCAGTCCATTGAAGATATTGGCGTCGCTGCCGCCACCCGACATAAATGTTGTGCCTGACAGTCCCAGCTTCCCTGCTGCTTGCTGCGCCAGAACAACCACTGGCTCCTGCTCGGAGAGGTGAAAGGAAGGATATACGATCGTACTGTTAAAGACTCCCTTGGTATGATAATCCCGACAGGTCGATTCCACCGCTTCCTTCATTCCGGCAATTTGTCGCTCCAGCTTCGCCTGCGAGGTGCTGCGCGCCTCGGCATATAGCTTCACATGATCAGGGACGATATTCGTCTCTCCCCCGCCTTCGAACTTGCCGATATTCGCTGTAGTCTCCTCATCAATCCGTCCAAGCGTCATACGCGCAATCGTCTTGCCTGCCACTTGGATCGCACTGATGCCATCCTCCGGATTCACCCCGGCATGAGCCGATTTCCCATAGATATCGATCGTAATGAGGGCACGGGAAGGAGAAGCTACACAGATCGTGCCTACATCCCCGTTGGAATCAAAGGCAAAGCCAAATTTGGCATCAAGCAAGCCAGTATCCAGCGCCCGAGAGCCTGTCATGCCCATTTCCTCACCTACGGTGATAACGAACTGGATTTGCCCATGCGGTAAATTGCGCTCGCGCAGCACTTGAATGACCTCCAGCAACGAGGCTACACCAGCCTTATCATCAGAGCCAAGAATCGTCGTACCGTCACTGCGGATCCAGCCATCCTCCCCAACGATAGGATTAATTCCTGCTCCGGGAGCGACCGTATCCATATGACTCGTGAACAAAAATGGCTCGGCATTGGTCTGAACGCTCGGCTTCAAAGTCGCGATCAGATTTCCGGCACCATGTCCCGTTTTGGCCATAGAATCGTCCTCAACAACTTCAAGTCCCAGTTCCGTAAATTTATGAATCAGAACATCGGCAATTTCCCGCTCATGCTTCGTCTCGCTGTCAATGCGGACCAATTCCAGGAAGAGTTGAATCAATCTTTCCTTATTGATCATTGGACTTTCCTCTCTTTCGCGTTTACGATATTATAGAAGGTAAACCAACTTTAACAAATCTATATTTAAAAGGAGTTAAGGTATGTCTAAAAAATGGTTAAAAATCGTAGTCTATCTGATGTTGTTTGCCATGGTAGGTTCTACACTGTTTGCACTGCTTGAACCTCTGCTCATGCGTTAGCATCTTCCCATATCGCCTCATAACCGAAGACTTCATTAAAATAAGGAATGATGTCATGGGCCACTTGTTCAACCGTAAAGGTCTGGCCCGTGACATCTTCCAGCGAAGTGACCCCGAATTCCTGAATTCCGCACGGAATTATCCCCTGGAAGCCCTCGTTCTGAATGCCGGATTTGATATTAAAAGCAAAGCCGTGACTCGTAACAAAGCCGCGACGATGACGGCATTTATTGAACTTGACGCCAATCGCTGTAATCTTGACATTTCCGGCCCAGACACCGGTATATTCCGGCTTTCTAGACCCTTCGATTCCAAACTGGGCCAAATAATTAATAATCACCTGTTCGAGATTACGCAAATAACCGTGGAGATCAAGGCCATTCTCACCATCGAGCAGCAATAGCGGATACCCCACTAATTGGCCCGGTCCATGATAGGTAATGTCCCCGCCACGGTCGATTTGGACCAGTGAGATCCCCTGCTCCTGCAACTGCTCTGGACTGAGCAGCAAGTGCTCAGGATGCTGCTGAGAGCCAATCGTATAAGTCGGCGGATGCTGAAGAAGCAGCAGGTGCTCCTGCTGCTGTCCATCGCTGATCGCTTTTACTAATTCTTTTTGCTTATCCCAAGCTTCCCTGTATTCAATCATCGGAGTATAGCTTGCTAATAATGGTTTGTTCATGATGGTGTCCCCCAGAAGAATCAATAAACTTGCGTATCCAGCGTAAAGCCTTCGATATTGTCCTTCACGCGCTGCATGAACCGGCCGCAGATGACGCCATCCAAAATACGATGATCCAGTGACAGACACAGATTCGCCATTGAACGAACCGCAATCATATCATTGATCACCACCGGACGCTTCACAATGGATTCGAAGGTCAGGATGGCGGCTTGCGGATAATTGATAATCGGCTGTGTCAGGATTGAACCGAAGGAACCGGTATTGTTCACGGTAAAAGTCCCGCCCTGCATATCGTCCAGTTTCAATTTGCCTGCGCGAACCTTGGAAGCCAACTCATCGATCTCCCGGGCAAGACCGGCGATGCTCTTCTGATCGGCATTTTTGATGACTGGAGTTAACACAGAGTCTTCAGTACCAACGGCCAGAGACAGATTGATGTCCCGCTTGACGATAATCTTGTCGACCGCCCAGACGGAATTCATAATCGGATAGTCTTTAATCGCACCAACAACGGCTTTAAGAACAAAGGCCAAATAAGTCAGGTTGATGCCTTCCTTTTGCTTAAATTCGTTCTTCAGCTTATTGCGAAGCTGTACAAGGCTGGTTACATCGACCTCGATCATCATCCAACCATGCGGAATCTCCGATACGCTCTGACGCATCCGGGTCGCAATCGTATTGCGAATCGGCGTAACATCAATGAAGTATTCGGAGCGTCCGCCCTCTACTTCGATCGTCGGAATGCGCGGGGTCTCGGTTAGGTGCAGGCCTGAATGACGTACAGGCTCTGAAGCGGGAGCCGCAGGAATAATACCTGGCGTTACTACAGCTTGTACAGGTGCAGTCTGAGGCTGCGTTGCAGGTACCGATTGCGAGGCCGCCGGAGCCGCGGTGGCCGCATTAGCAGAGCCCTGGTTCTCGATGTAATGCAATACATCCTTGCGCGTCACTCTGCCGCCCAGCCCTGTGCCTGGAACCGCTTGAAGATTTATACCATGTTCAGCCGCTAAGGTCTGAACTGCAGGCGAGTATCTGGCTCGCTGTGAATCGCCGTTATCTACGGAAGCGCCTGCGGTAGCTTGTACAGATTCAGCCGCTTGCGACTCCTGCTCCGCAGCAGACACGGCTTGCTCTGTCTCAATCCGGCAGATGATCGTTCCTACAGCAATCTCCTCGCCTTCCTGTACGAGAAGCTCACCCATAATCCCGTCCAGAGTCGACGGAATCTCAGCATTCACTTTATCGGTAATGACTTCGCAGATTGGTTCATATTGCTCTACAGGATCGCCCGGCTTCTTAAGCCATTTGCCGACCGTAGCCGATACGAGCGATTCTGCCAATTGCGGCATCACAATATCATTCATTACTTTCTTGAACATGCTCTCACTCCCATTTAGAGGTTGTTCAAAAAGTCCGATTGGTTAAGAAAAAGTACCGAAGTAACTCTAGAATGAGCTGACCGCGACTTTAAGTTTGTTTTCTTTGCGATATAGAATTCTTGTCAGCTTCCGCTGAAAGCCTATAAATCTATATCTAACACGAAGAAAATCGGGAGGCTATTCGGCATCGGATCTTTAAGTTCAGCCTAGGCTAAGCCAGTGCAAGTCGAAGTAATATGTCTCCTTCGGAAATATCACAGAGGCTCACATCATCCTGCAAGCCTATCCTTACGAAGTCATTTCTCCGAAACTGCAGCTCGGCCCATTCGTTTAGCTTCATCCAACCTTCTGGCGCAGAAAAATCGGCCTTTTTGAACAGCATATTTTAATATAGCGCTAATTGAAGCATTGCTTCCTTTAACTTGTCTTTGTTCAGCATGAAGAACTTCTCCATCGGCGGATTAATCGGCATCGCTGGCACGTCCGGCCCGCACAACCGCTGGATCGGAGCATCGAGATCATATAAACATTCCTCAGCAATAATCGCCGATACTTCAGCCCCAATGCCGCCTGTCTTGTTGTCTTCGTGAACGATCAGCACTTTCCCGGTCTTCTTGACCGCAGCGATAATCGCTTCTCGGTCCAATGGCTGAAGGGTACGCAAATCCAGGATATGCGAAGTGATGCCTTGCTCAGCCTCCAGCTCCTCCGCAGCCTGCATGGCGAAATGAAGCGGCAGGCTGTAGCTGATCACTGTAATGTCCTCGCCTTCGCGAAGCAGGTTGGCTTTGCCCAGTGGAACCGTATAATCCTCTTCCGGAACATCGCCCTTGATCAGCTTGTAGCATTTCTTATTCTCGAAGAACAGCACCGGATCAGGGTCGCGGATTGCAGCCTTCAGCAGCCCTTTCGCATCATACGCTGAATAAGGAGCTACAATTTTCAGTCCCGGTGTACCGAAGAAGATCGATTCCGGACATTGGGAGTGATACAATCCGCCGAAAATACCGCCGCCGATCGGTGCGCGAACCACGAGCGGACAATCCCAGTCATTGTTCGAGCGATACCGAATTTTAGCAGCCTCACTAATAATCTGGTTCGTAGCAGGCAGCATGAAGTCGGAATATTGCATCTCGGCGATCGGTCTCATACCGTACATCGCCGCTCCAATCGCTACACCAGCAATCGCGGATTCAGCCAGCGGCGTATCGATAACCCGCTCTTCGCCGAACTGCTGCTGCAGCCCTTTCGTCGTAGTGAACACGCCGCCTTTGACGCCAACATCTTCCCCCAGTACAAAGACTCGTTCATCGCGCTCCATCTCTTCCTGCATAGCCAGGCGAAGCGCATCCACATATTCCATTACCGGCATCTCATTGTCCCTCCCCATCGTTCGCGTATACATGCAGCAGCGTATCCTCGGGGTTCGGGAACGAAGCGCGCTCAGCTTCATCAATGGCTAATTTAAGCTCTTGCTTGATTTCCTCCGCTAGCGCTGCTTCCTGCTCCTCGCTCCATAAGCCGCATTCCATTAAATAAGTTTTCATTCTTGGGAGGCCGTCTTTCTTCCAATTCTCATCGACTTCCTCTTTGGTACGATAAGCCAGATCGTTATCCGAGGTCGAGTGCGGAGAGAGTCTGTACATCATCGCTTCAATCAAGGTTGGCCCCTCGCCGCGGACTGCACGCTCACGCGCTTCCTTCACAACCCGGTATACTTCAAGGGGATCATTGCCATCCACACGAATTCCCGGGAATCCGTAGCCAAGCGCACGATCGCTTACCTTGCCACCAAGCTGTTTCTTGATCGGTACAGAGATCGCATACTGGTTGTTCTCACACAGAAAAATAACCGGCAGCTTCTGCACACCAGCGAAGTTAAGCCCTTCGTGGAAATCCCCCTGGTTGCTGGAGCCTTCGCCAAAGGTTACGAAGGAGACGATATCCTTCTTCTGCATTTTCGCCGATAATGCTACACCAACCGCATGCGGAACCTGTGTCGTTACAGGACTGGAGCCAGTTACGATACGCAGCCGTTTGCTGCCAAAATGGCCCGGCATTTGCCGACCGCCGCTGTTCGGGTCATCCGCCTTGGCAAAGGCTGACAGCATTAATTCCTTTAAGGTCATGCCGACGGAAAGTACAAATCCGTAGTCCCGATAATACGGAAGAAAATAGTCGCGTTCACGATCAAGCGCAAACGCTGCAGCAATCTGTGTGCTCTCCTGGCCAATGCCGGAAACATGAAAATTAATCTTGCCTGCTCGCTGGAGCAATAAGCAGCGCTCATCGAATTTACGAGCGAGCACCATATATTTATACATGTCTACTACTGCGGTTTCTGATAATCCGAGCTGCTCATGTCTTGGCTTCGTTTGAACTGAATTTTTTGCGTTCATGGAGTTACCTCCTTCATATGGTTCCCGTATCTTATAACGTCTTATGTTGCCTTATCTTAAAACCTGGTACTAAGACTTGGGTTAACCTTATTATAAACCTTTTCCCGGCAAAAAGAAAACATTTAAAAGCACTAGTTCGAAAAGCCGGTTTCCACCCTTCTGATACTCAGAACAATACCATGCAATTAGATTAGATGAACCTAAAGCCTGTTAGTGCGCGATATGGAATCAGGGTGCCAAGTGGGGCAGATTTTAACGAAACTACAGATCGTTATTACCTCAAAAACAGCGGCAAATAAAATCTAACGAAACACCATATCGTTATTAGCGAGAATTTCAGGCATTAAGCTCCAAATAGCCAAAATAACGATACCGCGTTTCGTTAAAATGTTTTGCAGCTTATTTGGAACCAAATAGCGATACCATGTTTCGTTAGGGGAAATTAAAAGTTGATATTTTGGCCGTCTACAACCAGCGCCGCTTCCCCGATAATTTCGGACAGCGAAGGATGAGCAAAGGCCACTTGCCCCAGTTCCCAAGGTGTAGCATCCAGGATGGCCGCCATTGCAGTCTGGTTAATCAGCTCTGTAACATGATTCCCGATCATTTGAACACCAAGAATATCCTGGCTGTTCGCATCGGTCACGATTTTTACAAAGCCCTCTTTATCACCGTGTACCAGCGCTTTGCCGATCACCGAGAATGGAGCTTTGCCAATCTTAACCTCATGGCCCTTAGCTTTAGCTTCCTTCTCGCTTAGACCCACAGATGCCACTTCCGGTCGACTGTACACACAGCGTGGGACTTGGTTCTCATCATAATGTAACTCTTCTTCGGCCATGTGATGCACGGCAACCAAACCTTCATGGCTGGCTGCATGAGCCAACTGCAAACCGCCGATGCAGTCGCCGATCGCATAAATATGCGGCTCCGTTGTTTGCATATGCTCATTGACGCGGATAAACCCGTTGCTCAACGCAATATCCGTATTTTCCAGGCCGATATTCTCGACATTAGCTTGTCTTCCAACCGAAATGAGCAGCTTGTCCGCTTGTAATTCAATCGTCTGTTCCCCTTGCTGGGCCGAGATATGTACCTGGCCGTCCATCACAGCATAGGTATCCGGCGATACCTTGACACCTGTCAGCACTTTAATTCCCCGCTTAAGCAAATGTTTCTGCAGCTCGCGGGCCACCTCTTCGTCTTCGGCAGGCAGCAGTTGTCCCGCCGCTTCAACTACAGTAACATGGACACCGAAATCCTGAAGCAAAGAAGCCCATTCAACGCCAATGACGCCGCCGCCTACGATGATCATGGATTCAGGCAAATCCTCCAGCAGGAGCGCCTCATCGCTGCTCAGAATATGCTCTCCATCAGGAACAAGCCCTGGCAGGCTGCGCGGACGCGATCCGGTCGCAATAATCAGATTCGTCGGAACAACTGTCTCCATTTCTCCATCATTCAACTCGACCGCAACAGCGCCGCTCTTTGGCGAGAAAATAGAAGGACCGATCACCCGGCCTTTCCCTTGGATGACGGTGATCTTATTTTTTTTCATCAAATACTGAACACCTTTATATAATTGATCTACAATCGCCAGCTTCCGCTCCTGCACCTTCGGGAATACCAGCGACAAGCCGCTCGTCTCGATGCCGTAGCTGGCGCTATCCTTCATTTGCGAATATAGTTCCGCGCTGCGGAGGAGCGCCTTGCTAGGAATACAACCGCGATGAAGGCAAGTTCCCCCCAGCTTGTCCTGCTCTATAATTACGACCTCTTTACCCAGTTGCGCGGCACGAATTGCGGCAATATATCCGCCCGTCCCTCCACCAAGCACAGCTACGTCACATGTTATCGCCATAAATATATCTCCACCATTCTATTTCGAATAATTACATTTGCTATATTCTACATTTTACCTCGTTTTTGAATGATTACAAATCAGGCTTGTAAATAGACAGAATCCTAAGAAGAAGGTATGATTAGAATAATTCCAATTCATTACTGTTCGCGAAAGGAAAGGGATACATATACGATGAAGCTGATGATCTCCCGTTTTATTGCGATTGTTATTCTGGTCATTCCCGGCATCGCAGCTATGATCGGCTTTTTGAAAATCAAGGATGCTGTTTTCCTTTATTATTCCCAGCATGGCAATGACGCCTTGGCCGCCCCTACCTTCGACTGGTTGAATTTTATTGTGGGGTTATTGCTATTTGCAGCTGGCATCAGCTTCTTGGCGGGCTGGATTTATTTTCGCGACCGCAAACGCGGCTATGGCAAGCGCCACAAGAAGGGTACCGTCACGGAGTAACCGATCACTCTGCTCCCATTGCGACCCGGACTTAAACAAAAAACTCTCTCCCTGCTGTAATTTATGTACGCATTGGGAAAGAGTTTTTTATAGTCTAATAAACAGCTTGCATAAAAATCGATCACTCATACAAAGCATCCTTCAACTTGGTAGACATCCTTGGATTATGCTTGGCCGAGAGACGAAGAATCGTCTTCTTCAATCGCTTATTTTCCTCTTCCAACTGCTGCAGCTGATCGATTAATTCTCCAATCCACTGCTTGTTATGAACTTTTTCATCCAACTGTTCCAATCTATCTCTATATTGTTCAAGCCTCGCTTGAATCTCCTTTGTCTCTTCCAACGTCCTTCGTCCTCCCATTTACACTAATATAGCTATTCATATGATGCTGACGAGATTTCACTTATTTATTGTAGCATAAGAGATAAAAGAGCGCTGAAAGATCAGTTACATTTCCACCTGGTCCAGTGTATTACTCCGGCTTCCCCTCAGACTTCTGAATAGCGGCGTGGATCCGCTGCAGCCATGTAATAATCTCAGCGATGCCAATGAATAAAAAGCCGGCAGCCCCACCATAAATCCAATAAACAAGCGCATTCCATAAGCTGAGACCCTTGCTTAGACGACTGTCCATAATACCTATAATCATTCCGATCACTAGCGACAAAATAATCAACACAATTCCAAACGCGAATAAAATCATCGAAACCAAATTGCGTGGTTCATACTTTTTAATATTTCTACGCATCTCATCCATTACGATAACGTCCAATTGCCCTTCTTCTCGCAACCGTTCAGCCTCTGATTCAGCCGACGACCTGACAATATACCGGATCTCCTTCTCGCTATCGGTTTCCTGATCCCTATACTTCACATAAAAAGCCACCGACATCTCCTCTGTTTAATATTTCCATTTATCATAACATGCAAATCTTAAGCAAGTCACCCGACCTCATAAAAATAAAAAAAACGCCAAGCTCCACTACCGGCCTCTTGACGTTATGTATTTCGGACACAGATACCGATTCACCCGGTTAGCCATAGCTAGCCGTAGCTACCCCCAAGTCCTCTGTTCGTTAATCTTCATCTTCTTCTTAAAAGCTTGATCCAGATCGATTCCCAGCTTGTTGGCCAAATCGAATATATTCCAGACGACATCATACATCTCAAAGCCAAGGTTCTCTTTCTTCTCTGCTGCTGGATCGAAGGACACCTCAAGAACTTCTTTCGACAGCTCCCCTACTTCGGTCATCAAATAAAGCATCCGCTGTTCAATACTGCTCGACTCAAAGCCCTTCTCCTTGCTGTACTCTCTAACATACTGCTGAAACTGCGCTGTATTCATATCCCAATCCCTACCTTTGTATAAAAAACGATGTTATAAAGTATATGAGTCAGTATAGAACGGCAGGGTGGGATTGGCAAGACAACTCCATGTTCGCCTATTCTTAGATCGAATTCGTCATAAAAATACCGCTCTTTATCGGTTTCCGAAGGAGCCGATAAAGAGCGGTATTTCCTATTCTTTACCCTTTCAAGACACCTTATGCTCAATCCGCAGCTTATCTGCTACCATCGCGATGAATTCGCTGTTAGTTGGTTTCGATTTGCTGATGTTAACGGTGTAGCCAAACAGGTGGCTGATGGAGTCAAGGTTGCCGCGCGTCCAAGCAACTTCGATGGCATGACGGATGGCGCGTTCCACACGGGAAGGTGTCGTCTTGAATTTCTCAGCGATCGCTGGATACAGAGTTTTCGTAATGGCTCCCAGGATTTCAATGTTATTGTAAACCATTGTAATGGCCTCGCGCAGATACTGATATCCCTTAATATGCGCAGGCACCCCGATCTCATGTATGATAGTTGTTATGTTCGCGTCCAAGTTTTTGCCTTTGCCAATTGGAACAACATTCGATTTGCTGAAGGATGAGGATGGCGTTGTCCCCATTGTTACCGCCGATACGCCCACCAATTGACGAATACGATTGACGAGAACCTCCATATCGAAAGGCTTAAGGATGTAGTATGATGCTCCAAGCTGTACAGCACGTTGCGTAATGTTCTCCTGACCAAAAGCGGTCAACATAATAATTTTGGGCTGCGGAGTCAAATTCATTTCGCGTAACCGTTCCAATACGCCCAGACCGTCCAGATGCGGCATGATAATATCCAGAATCAACACGTCCGGAATTTTAGAAGCGTTGTCGATCATCTCCAGCACTTCTTCGCCATTATAAGCAATTCCCGAGACGATCATATCGTCCTGCTCCGAGATGTACTCCCCGAGCAAATTCGTAAATTCCCGATTATCATCCGCCAACAACACTTCAATTTTCTGCACTGACGACGTCCTCCTTAAGTACTTGAATAAATTATTAACTTACTTTCTCTTCCAGATTAAGGATTCGACATGCGAAAGTAAATTCCTTCTGTCGAAAAATTTTTTTCTTTAATTTTTTATTCGTTTAAGATATAATATATTATTTATTTACAGATTGCGATAACTTTTTATTAATTTCGACAAAGCTTTGCATAAAACACCTCTCGCCAGCGACAAAATATTTATCGCCCCGGAGCTGTATTATCCCTGTCCAACAACACAATTTTCCTCTAAAGAAAAGATCCTAAGGCTAACTAGCCTTAAGATCCTGGTAAGTTGGTTTATGCTTAAGAACTCCTGCATCCTGCAGCATCCATTCGATGAAGCAACCATAACCCGAACGCGGATCGTTCACAAAGACATGGGTTACTGCACCGATTAGCTTGCCATTCTGGATTATAGGGCTGCCGCTCATTCCTTGTACAATTCCTCCGGTCTTCTCGATCAGGCGCGAATCTGTAATACGCAGCACCAATCCTTTGGTCTCCGGAGCATTTTGCCGGGATACATGAATGATTTCGACTTTAAACCTCTCCACCTTCTGCCCTTCAACAACGGTTAAAATTTCTGCCGGTCCTTCCTTTACTTCTTCAGAAAAAGCAACAGGGATCCCGTCTTTATAGACACTATGTTCAGGATTTTCGCCCATTTTACCGAAGATGCCAAATGGAGTATTCCGTTCAATGGTTCCAAGAGTTTTTCCTTCTTTAATAAAATGAGCTCGCTTCTCTCCAGGCTCTCCACTCTCGCTCTTGGAAATCGACGTTACGCTGGATTGCAAAATCTGCCCACTGCCTACGACAATCGGGGTCTGGGTATTCATATCGGTAATGACATGTCCCAGAGCTCCATATACCCCATGCTTGGGCGCGTAGAAAGTTAATGTTCCAACACCTGCAGCTGAGTCGCGGATATACAACCCAATCCTCCAGGAACGATCCTGATTGTCAAAAGCGGGAGTAAGCAATGTCGTATAAGTTCTTCCGCCGCGCTTGTAAGTAACTTTAATCGGCTGGTTTTTCTTGCCCGCTTGGTCTGCAATAATCGCAACATCTTTGACATCCTTTAATTCGACGCCATTCAAATGGGTAATTAAATCACCTGTCTTCAGTCCAGCCACTTCACCAGGGGATAACTTGTCATGGTTCGTTGCTACCTGATGATGACCTACGACAAGGATGCCTGCGGATTTCACTTTCACTCCGATCGTCTGCCCTCCGGGGATGACCTTCAAGTCAGGGATTACATTAACTTTCACGGTCTTGAGAGGAATTTGTCCGAATAATTTCATGCGGATATTGGCTTCACCGCTGCCGACACTATCCAGCTTGAGCGGTTCGCCTAGGGAGACTGTCATCGTTGGAACTGCCTGCCCATTTAGCGTAAGTACATCGGGTCGATCAACGCTAACAGATGCTTGTACGGGCAAAGCTAAATTTAGCTGTGTACCCTGCCCCTGGAACAAGCGCAGCTCATCCGGCAAATTGAAGGATTGTCCATTTACCGCGGTTGAACCGAGAAAACATAAGAAAAAGGCAAATAAAAGACCGAGTAATCTCTTGGTTAGGTTCGGGTTCAATGGCTGTCACACTCCCTTTAGCTTCTTCGCTTGACGAAAAGGTGGTCGCCAATTGCGTACCTATAAGATACCCTGGGGCAGGTCTTTTATTACTGTCAATCATTGTTCCGGCCCCAAATTGAATCCTTTTGAGCCGCAGCCAGCTTAAGCATTTCCTGGGCATGATGCTGCGTCTTCTCAGTAATCTCGACACCCCCAAGCATGCGGGCCAATTCATTTACGCGCCCTTCCTCGCTAAGCTCCTCGATCTGAGTCATGGTCCGCCCATCCGCTACGATCTTCTCGATTAAATATTGCTGATCCGCCATACACGCTACCTGGGGCAAGTGCGTAATGGAGAAGACCTGGCATGTTCTCGATAAGCGGAACAGCTTCTCGGCGATCGACTGGGCGGCACGCCCGCTCACCCCTGTATCCACTTCATCAAATATAAGTACAGGAACATTATCATGACGAGCGAAGATGCTCTTCATCGCTAGCATAATCCGCGACAATTCCCCGCCGGAAGCAATCTTGCTCAAAGGACGCAAGGGTTCCCCCGGATTGGGCGATATTAGAAACTCGGCAACATCGATACCATGACGGCCAGGACGGATCTTTCTGCCCAGCCAATCTACGCCCTGAGTGTCTTCATTCCAATCCAGCTTCACCTTAAATGAAGTCCGCTCCATCTGCAGTTCCTTAAGCTCTATTTCGATCTGAGCAGCAAGCTCCTCCGCCATCCGGCGCCGCACAGTGCTCAGCTGCTCGCCCTCATCAAGCAGCTGCTTCAGCAGCTCTTCACGTTTGGCTTCAAGCTTATCCAGCAATTCATCCTTATTCTCCAGCGTCTCCGTCTCTTGGAGAATCTTATTATAATAAGCCAAAATATCCTCGGCATTGTCACCATACTTGCGCTTCAGGGAAGACAGCAGATCAAGCCGATCCTCCACTTCCTCCAGGCGCTCGGGATTAAATTCAATATTATCCCTGTAATTACGCAGACTATAGGAGGCATCCTCAAGCTGATAATAAGCGCTTTGCAGTTGCTCCAGCATCGGGCCGATACCGCGTTGATCGAAGCCTGCAACGTCATTCAGTTTGGCTAATGCCTTCGCAACAGCTTCCAATCCTTGGGACCCATAAAGCAGATCATAAGCCAGAGATATCGAGTCCATCATTTTCTCACTATGGGATAGCTTGTTCTTTTCCTCCAGTAATAATTCATCTTCACCAGCTTTTAATCCAGCCGCTGCGATCTCTTCAATTTGAAAGCGATACAAATCGAGCATTTGCAGCGCTTGCTGACTGGTATTGCGAAGATCATTATATTCCTTATCGACTTTAGCATAGGCAGAGTATGTATCCTGGTATTTCGCCTTAACAGGACGGATTGCCTCAGCCCCATAAGCATCCAGCAGTCCCAGATGCAGCTCCGGTCGAAGCAGGGTTCCATGCTCATGTTGTCCATGTAAATTGATTAATTGCTCCCCGACCTCGCGCAGCATGGACAAATTGACAAGCTGACCATTGATTCGTGCAGTACTCTTGCCCTGGGCACTGATCTCACGACGAATGATCAATAGCTCCTCTGAACTTGCACTAATGCCGAAATCCGCAAGTGTGGTCCATACCGAATGAGCTGGCGGCAGGTCAAAGGAAGCCTCCATCTCCGCTCGCTCGCAGCCATAGCGAATCAAATCCGCAGAGCCGCGGCCTCCAGCTAAAAGACCCAGAGCATCGATAATGATCGATTTACCTGCACCTGTCTCACCGGTAAGAACATGAAATCCATTATGAAATTTGACGTCTACTGCCTCCACAACCGCCAAATTCCGGATCGATAAATGGACTAACAACGCACGACAACCCCTTTCCCAATTAAGGCAATATCACAAATCAGGAAATAAAACCCATAATTTGGTCGATTACAAAATGGCTGTACGCTTCGTCCCGACAGATCATTAAAATTGTATCGTCTCCGCAGATCGTTCCAAGAAGATCCGGCCATTCCATATTATCGAGCAGAACCGCAACCGAATTGGCCGTCCCCGGCAAGCATTTGATGACCACCAGATTGCCGGTATGATCGATGCTTACGAAGCTATCGACCAGCGCGCGCTGCAGCTTCTGGATCGGATTATAACGCTGTGCCGTCGGCAACGAATATTTATAACGACCGTCATCTGTAGGAACCTTAATCAGCATCAATTCTTTGATGTCGCGGGATACTGTAGCCTGGGTAACCTGAAAGCCGGATTCCCTAAGCGCTTCGACCAATTCATCCTGTGTTTCAACTTCCCGATTTGAAATAATTTCTCTTATTTTAATATGTCGTTGACCTTTCATAACATCCTCCATGTTCATTCATTGGCTATTTCATCCTCTTCGGATTCTCCTGCTGTCAAGACGATCTCCCGGATGGTCTCTTGCTCCAAATCAATATACAAGACCCCGGCGCAATCCGGATACAGCAGCAGGAAGCTCAGAAAATCCTTACGCATGCCGCTGCCTGTCCACTCGATGGGCAATCGTTCTCGGGAGGTTCTAACAATATAGAATTCCCTATTCTTGACGACAATATAGTCGATAAACAGACGGCTGTGAAAAACTTGTTCATCCACCTTAAAGGTTAATGGAACCTTCAGCTTGTCGCTGAGGACCTCATAACCTGCCTGTTCCAGCATATTTACCGCCGGATGATCCAGAATCTCCTCGTTCATCTCAAATCCGATGCCGGATCTGAGTGTAAAAGGCTTGCGTACCCAGGAACGAAAAGTCCGGTAAATCAAGAACAGAATAATTCCCGTAATCAGCAGCATCAATAAACCGTCAGAGTAATCTCCCATCCGAAATCACCTCAGAGATTAATTCGACGAAATGAAGGCCAGCTCCTGTCATGAAGGCAACATTTTATTTACCTCCTATTATAGGGAACATCTGTTCTGTTTTCAATATAATCCTCCGCTAATCCACAAAAAAATGAAAACCCGTCATTTCGACGGGTTCACACTGAACACTGCTCCAGCTTCCTCAACCACCTGACGGGCAAGCTTCAAGATTGCTTCGGAATCAGCCTCCTGGACTGAATTTTCAGTCAGGCGCAGATGCGCCAAAAATTCAACATTCCCCTCCCCGCCAGTAATCGGCGAGTAAGTCAGTCCCTGCAGCGCATATCCAAGGCCGAGCGCCTCTTCAAGGACCTGCTCCAGCACTTCGATGTGGACCTTCGGGTCCCGAACGACACCGGACTTGCCCACCTTCTCACGCCCGGCTTCGAATTGCGGCTTAATCAGTGCGACGACATCAGCGGGACGCTGCAGCAGTTCGAGAAGCGGCGGAAGAATAATCTTGAGCGATATAAAAGAAACGTCAATGCTGGCAAAATTCGGGATTGGACCGTCCAGATCCTCAGGGGTCATATACCTGAAGTTGGTCCGCTCCTTCACATTCACCCTCTCGTCATTACGCAGCGACCAATCGAGCTGATTGTAGCCAACATCAATAGCATAGACATAGCTGGCTCCATGCTGCAAGGCGCAGTCCGTGAACCCGCCTGTCGAAGAACCGATATCAAGCATGACACGGCCGGTCATCTCGATCTGGAACCATTTCAGCGCCTTCTCCAGCTTCAAGCCGCCTCGACCAACATAAGGATGGACAGCTCCTTTAACCGATAACGCCGTATCTCGCGGAATCTTCGTTCCAGCCTTTTCTAGCTGTTGTGTCCCGCTATAGACTAACCCGGCCATAATGGCCGCTTTTGCTTTTTCCCTACTGTCAAAATACCCCTGCTCTACAAGCAGGACATCTAATCTTTCCTTGGATACTGACATGTAATTCTCCTGACTGATACAAAAATCATCTCTCGCGAGGTTTATTAACCGGATAGAGCTTAGTCAGTTATTGATTCGCTTTTTGGGTAAAAGCAAACTTCTGTCCGGCCCGATAGCTGCGGACCTTCTCAACCAGCTTATCCGCCGTCAGACCAACCTCCTGAAGCTGATCCTTCACACTGCCGTGCTCGATGAAGCGATCAGGGATGCCCATGAGGCTAATATCCAGGCCTGCGATCCCCTGCTTAGCGTAGAACTCCAGTACAGCGCTGCCCAGACTTCCTGCATCGCAGGCTTCCTCCATCACAATCATCTGTCTGTTATACTTCGCCAATTGCAGCAGCATGGTCTCATCGAGCGGCTTAATGAAGCGCGCGTTGACGATATTCAAATAAATCCCATCGCGCTTCAATGTGTTTGCCGCTTCCTCAGCGATTTGAATCATCGGACCTACAGCAATTATGATCGGTCCATCTCCTTCTCGCACGGTCTCCCAGGTTCCGATTGGAATCGGAGTCAATACCTCATCAAGCTGTACTCCCGGAACCCCGCTTCGCGGATAACGGTAAGCAATGGGCCCGTCATTATATTCAAGCGCCGTCTTCATCATATGACGCAGTTCATTCTCATCTTTTGGCATCATCAGTACGATATTTGGCACATGGCGCAAAAATGCGATGTCAAATACACCTTGATGCGTCTCACCATCTGCCCCGACAAAGCCTGCGCGGTCAATCGCAAACATCACGTTAGCGTTATGGCGGCAAATGTCATGTACAATCTGGTCGTAAGCTCGCTGCATAAACGTCGAATAGACAGCATATACAGGCTTCATGCCTTCCATGGCCAAGGCCGCACACATCGTGGCCGCATGCTGCTCAGCTATGCCGACATCTATCATTCGGTCCGGGAACCGTTCGGCAAACTTAACTAGTCCCGAGCCGCCTGGCATTGCTGGAGTGACGGCTACAATCCGTTCATCCTGTTCGCCAAGTTCAATCAGGGTCTGACCAAAGACATCGGTATAAGTCGGATTGCCAACCGCTTTCAGAAGTTGACCGGACTCGATTTTGTATGGGCTAATTCCATGCCATTTAAAGGAGTCCTTCTCCGCCGGAGAATAACCCTTGCCCTTAGTCGTCAAGACATGGACAAGCACAGGGCCTTTTACATTATTAGCCTGGGTAAAGGCCTCAATCAAACCTTCGACATCATGACCATCCACCGGCCCCAAATATTTAAATCCAAGCTCTTCGAACAAAATGCCCGATAACATCATATATTTCAGGCTGTCTTTAAATTTCTCCACCGTCTTGGCTAATTTGCCACCGATGGCGGGAATTTTCTTAAGCAGCTGTTCAACTTCATCCTTGGCCCGCAAGTAATTACGGTCCGAGCGGATTTTCGTTAAATAATTATGAACCGCACCGACATTCGGAGCGATCGACATCTCGTTATCGTTTAAAATAACCATCATGTCTTTCTTCTCATGACCGATATGGTTCAATGCTTCAAAAGCCATTCCCCCGGTCAGAGCACCGTCACCGATAATGGCTACGACTTTATTGTCCGCGCCTTTGAGATCTCTGGCCAGCGCCATCCCCATGGCAGCGGATAACGAAGTGCTGCTATGTCCTGCTTCCCATACGTCATGCTCACTTTCGTTGCGCTTGACAAAGCCACATAAGCCATTGTGCTGGCGCAGACTGTCGAAGCGATCCATCCGGCCGGTCAATATTTTATGCACATACGCCTGATGGCCAACGTCAAATATAAATTTATCTTTTGGACTGTTATAGCAATAATGAAGAGCAATCGTCAACTCAACTACACCCAAATTGGATGCCAAATGTCCGCCGGTCACCGACAATTTCTCGATCAGAAATTGCCGCACCTCTTCAGCAAGAGTCGGCAGTTGATCGACAGATAATTTCTTCAGATCGCACGGATCATTTATTTGCGAAAGCAGCATTATTTTTCCCCGCTTCCTAAACTGGATTTCTCATTGTTGATAATAGTCTACATTATACCATAGGAATCTCAAATTCATGAAATTATCCTGCAATTTAATGGTCTCTGCGCAGCAGATAATCAGCAATCTGCAGCAATCTGTCCGGTTCGCCGATCAAGCCCGTCGACACAATCCGTCTGGCTTCGGCCGTAAGTCGCTCCATTTCAGCTCTAGAGGCATCCAGTCCAATAAAATAAGGATAGGTTACCTTCTGCTGCTTCACATCGCTCTGAGTTTTCTTGCCCAGCTTGCTCTCATCGCCAACCAGATCAAGAATATCATCCTGGATTTGAAAAGCGAGCCCTATATTTCGTCCATAGGTTTCAAGCGCTTCCAGTTGTGCTGCCGAAGCTCCGGCAATCCGCCCCCCAGCCTTGAGACAGAATACGATCAAATCTCCAGTTTTATGCTTATGAATATATTGAAGCTGTTCCAGGCCGGTTATCCCTTGTTCACCTTCCATATCCGCAGCTTGTCCCCCGACCATACCGGCCGGACCTGAGAATTGCGACAGTTCCTCTACGATGGAGAGCACAGCTTCCGCCGGAACTCCGTGTTTGCGATGCGCTTCAACAACGCTATAGAAGGCGTGGGTCAACAGCCCATCACCGCCGAGTATTGCCATGGCTTCGCCGAATACTTTATGATTGGTCGGTTTGCCGCGCCGAAAATCATCATCATCCATCGCCGGCAAGTCGTCATGGATCAGCGAATAGGTATGTACCATTTCCACGGCGCAGGCCACAGGCAAAGCAGCCTCGCGGCTGCCGCCCAGCGATTCCGCGGTGGCAATTACCAGCAGCGGACGAAGGCGTTTGCCTCCCGCCATTAAGGAATACTGCATGGATTCATGCAGATTGGTGGGAATCCCCCAATCTGCAGGGAAGATGGTGCGCAGATGAGAAGTGACCAAGCCGGAAATTTCTTCGATATAATGTGCTATCAATGTATCACCCAAGCGTCTCGCTCTCCTCTGTCTGCGGAATGAACGGCTGCTTTCGGATCTCGCCGTCCTCCTCCACAATCATCTCGACCTTGCGCTCCACCTGTCCCAGCTTCTCACCACACAGCTGCGACAGCTGCATGCCTTGCTGGAACAGATCGATCGCTTTCTCCAGCGGAACATCTCCATGCTCCAGTTGATTTACGATCGTCTCCAATTGATTCATCGCTTCCTCGAAGCTCATTTCCTGTTTATCTGTCATGATTGTTCTCATCTCCTTCCCGTCTCATGCCCCATACCTGACAATCCAACTCGCCATCCGTAACTTTGATCTTGACCATATCCCCTGGTTCAACATCATTTAATGATTTGATTAACGATTTATGCTGTTCATCATAGACAAGGCTGTACCCCCGGGCCATGACCTTAAGCGGACTCAGGGCATCCAGCTGACGTATGCTGGAATGCAGCCGCTGAGAATTCTCCTTGAGCATTCCTGTCATCGCCTGCTTCAGCTGCCGCTCCATCTCGCCCTGCCTGCGCTTCGCATAAAGCAGGGTCTCCTGCGGATGATGCCGCAGGAGACGGGCGCTCAGGCGGCCATGCGAGCTGACCGCCAGCTCCCTGCGGGCCGACGCGCGCGCCTTGAGGCGCGTCGTCAACATATCCAGCCGCTCCGCGTGCTGGAACAAACTGCGGCGCGGCTGCCGCAGCGCCGGCGAATTGGCCCGGCGGCGCAAGATGTCGCGCGCCTGGGCCAGCTGGTGCTGCAGGCTGCGCTGCAGCAGGCGCTCGCATTGGCCGAGCTGGGCTTTCAGCTCGGGGCGGTGCGGCACAGCGAGCTCTGCCGCCGCGGTGGGCGTAGCCGCTCGCAGGTCGCTGACAAAGTCGGCGATCGTGAAATCCGTCTCATGGCCTACGGCCGATATGACCGGGATTTCCGACTGATAGATCGCCCGCGCGACCTGCTCTTCGTTGAACGCCCACAGCTCCTCAAGCGAGCCGCCGCCCCGGCCGACGATCAAGACGTCGGCCTCGCCCATTTGGTTCAGCCTGCGTATCGCTTTCACGATTGAAGGAGCCGCTGCTTTGCCCTGCACAAGCACCGGGTACAACACAACCGCTGCCTGCGGATAGCGTCGCGCCAACGTCGTTATAATATCCCGCACTGCCGCTCCCGTCGGAGAGGTGATCACGCCGATCACATTCGGATAACGAGGAATCGGCCGCTTGCGTTCCGGTGCAAATAGCCCCTCCGCTTCCAGCTTGCCTTTTAGCTGTTCAAAAGCCAAATACAGGCTGCCGATTCCGTCAGGCTGCATATGTGTCGCATAGAACTGATACTGCCCGTCCCGTTCATAGACGGAGACATTGCCGCGAGCGATCACCCGCGCGCCCTCCTTCGGAATAAACGGCAAGCGCTGATTATGGGAAGCGAACATAATCGTCTTAATCCGACTGTCTTTATCCTTTAGAGTAAAATACATATGTCCGCTGGAATGATGGGTGAAATTCGATATTTCCCCGCGAATCCACACGTCCTGCAGTAAGGAGTCCGATTCCAGCTTCATACGAATATAACGATTCAATTCCTTAATCGATAAAATACGCTGCTCCATGGGGCCTCCCCCTTTCCAGCCATCCCATAAGCCAATAAGATACCTAAACAAATTCTAACGAAACGTGGTATCGCTATTCGAGCCCAAAAGCGCTCCCAAAAATTTTAACGAAACTGGGTATCGCTATTTGAGCATATTTGGGGTCTTAAGCCCAAATTTCGGGCGAATAACGATATGGTGTTTCGTTAAAATTTTTTTGCTGTTGATTTTGGTGAAATAACGATCTGTAGTTTCGTTAGAAATGTTGCGGCACATCATGGTACCTCTCTACAGCACAGTTCATACCGTACTCCACACTACCACTCTATAACGCTACTTCATACCACCACGCCATTGTGCCACTCTACAGCGACACCTCACGCCGTAGCGGCACTCCATAGCACTACTCCATAGCACTACGCCATAGCGGCACTCCATGCCAGCACTGCATAGTACTACTCAGACGCCGCGCTTCATGCCGACACTACATCCTTACCAACCCAACGGCAGCTCTTCATGCCGTTACTAAGCCAAACCGCCTAACCGCTTGGCGGCAATTAGGGTATTGTTCATCAACATCGTGATCGTCATTGGGCCAACTCCGCCGGGAACCGGAGTAATTGGACCGGAAACTTCCTTCACGCTTTCGAAATCTACATCTCCAGCCAGCTTGCCGTTATCGAGGCGGTTCATACCTACGTCAATGACAACTGCACCTGGTTTGACATAAGAGGCATCCACGAAGTTTGCTTTGCCGATCGCTACAACGAGGATATCAGCCTGTTTCGTCAGTTCCTTCATATTCGTGGTGCGCGAATGACACATTGTCACAGTGGCATTCTCACGCTGCAGCAGCAAGGATACCGGTTTCCCGACAATATTGCTGCGTCCGATGACTACCGCATGCTTGCCTGACATCTCGATCCCGGTGCGCTTGATCAGCTCGATGACGCCAGCAGGCGTGCAAGGAAGCAAACTATCATCGCCGATGACGAGATTGCCGACATTAACCGGGTGGAAGCCATCCACATCCTTCTCCACAGCAATCGCATCGATCACTGACTTCTCGTCGATGTGCCGCGGAAGCGGCAGCTGCACGAGAATCCCGTGAATATTCGCTTGCCGGTTCAACCGATCGACGAGCGCTAACAGTTCTTCCTGGGAAGTAGAAGCAGACAGGCGATGAACCTCAGAGTAATAGCCCAGATCATGGCACGCCTTCTCTTTATTGCGGACATACACTTGTGATGCCGGGTCTTCACCAACAAGAACTACGGCCAGACCTGGCGTCAGTCCTTGCTTCACCAGAGCCTCTACCTCCGCGCGCAATCCCGCACGAATTTCCTCAGACACTTGTTTACCGCTAATAATAGGTGCTGTCATTCATCTATCCCCTTTTCCCATGAAATTGCTCAATAAGTCCGCTTGCGATAAGAAAACCGATCGAGATCATTCAAGGATGAGCGAGCTCGATCCAATTGTTGGTTTTTTCGCGATATAGCCTTTCAATCAAAGCCTTAATAACGAATACATTTCTATATCTAACAGGAAATAACACAGAAAGCTATTCCCATCGAATCTTGAATTCAGCCGGCCAGGCAGATGCTTACGGACTCTTGTTCCTACGAAACTTCCCAGGCACTCATTGCAAACACAAGCTTCCGAGGTCGTGTTCCCCAAAACGTGTGACCCTGCTCCTCAATTCCTAACTTCATTCAAATGAAGTTTCTTAAAACTCACATCGGAACTCTAAGCTTCGGTACTGAAAGCCAGCTTTGATTCACGCATTTAAAGTTGTCCAAAAAGCGTTTTGAAAACTGCATCAAAAGTGCGCTAGACTGGGCCATCCTATTTTCCAAAGATACATGACATCGCTATGGCTGTCGCCCTGATTACGACATTTTCTCTTTGACCTGATCGATTTCATGGACCATCTTGCCGAGTACGCCATTAACAAACTTGCCGGATTCGCCGGTACCAAAATGCTTGGCTACCTCAATCGCTTCGTTCACAGCTACTTTGCCCGGCACATCTTCGCGGTACACCATCTCATAAACAGCAAGACGGAGCACTTGACGATCTACCTTGGACAGACGGCTGATTTGCCAGCCCTTCAAATAGTCCGACAGAACGCGGTCGATCTCTTCTTTGCGGCTCCACGTACCATTCACCAGCTCCAGTACGAACTCCTCAGCCTGATCAACATTCTTGATTTCTACTTCACTTTCGTTCTCTCCGGTAGCCTCAGCGATCAACATCCGCACCGCCTCCTGAGCCTCAACCTCGTTCATTTCCATATGATACAGACTTTGTACTGCTATTTCTCTTGCTAACCGCCGTTTCATGTATTTCCTCCTTGATTAATGGCCCGGGCCCTTGCTTAAGCCGTTCAGCCTCATATCGCTACAGATCCATATATCTATTATGAACTAAAATACGACCGATTCTCATTATATTTCTTATAATCCTTGCATTCAAACAAAAAAAACCTGTAACATGTTTTCTCCACAAAAATAACAAACCAAACTCTTTTCCGGAGAAAACATATCACAGGAATCATTTAAAAGGGCGCCAGCGCGTAGCCAGCCATTCTCTCAGCTCTTTCCACGGAACGAGCGGACCTTGATCCAGATCTCTGTTCTTGCCTACCGTATAACCCACAAACAGCAGGAGGGCACAGAACATCATATTCCAAAATCCGAAAAACAGATAGATCGGGCACAGGAATATAGCCGAAGCTACACCTAACAGTCTTCCTTTATGACTCTCCCATAATTGCTTCCAGAACACGGCCACTCCTCCTATTCAACCCGACTTTTAATGACAGGCGAATGGACGAGGTTAGCTATATATACTGAAACATAGGCTACCGGGATACCCGTGATCTCCTCCACGTGATCGTGGACTTGCTTCTGTACTTCCTCGGTCATTGCAGGAATCGATGATTCGCCGTCAACGACAGCCCGAATCATGATCTCCAGACCCGATTCAGTAATCTTAATTCTTGTCTTAACCTCTTTCACTCCACGAACTCGGGATGCCGCCTTGTAGGACAAGTTCTCGATCGTGTCGACGGAAATCTGGATGTCACCATAATCCGTGCGCTGATCGATTGAGGACTGCGTATGGCGCTCGCGACGAACGGAGATGTAGAAGAAACGGATGCTAAGCAAGATCAGCACGGAAGCCGCTACGATCGAAGAGATCAACAGGGTGTGCCCCTGCTCTTTATTAAGCGTTAGCGTGTACGAGCCCGTCATTAGTAGAATAGCTAGAATTGATAATACTCCAACACATAAACTGTATATGAGTAATAGGATTCTGTCCAAAATTTTGGCCACGACAGGGATAGCCTCCTTCACGGGTGGTAGTACTAAGGTTTTATAGAGAGAGTCAATAAACCTGCTCGATGAGCTCTCTCTTATACAAAAATTATAGTAAACCCCTGACGCATACGGTCGGGGGTTTGTTACTTCATATTATTTCACCCTATGGCTAGGTTCCACTTCTTCAATCTTCTCGGCAGCCTTGAAAATAACGTCGTGAATCTGTACATTTACTTCGATTACGGTCAAACCCGTCATCGTCTCGATCGAACGCTTCACATTGCGTTGAATTTCGGTAGCTACCTCTGGCAGGCGGTTGCCATATTCCACAATCACGGATACGTCAACGGCCGCTTCACGCTGGCCTACTTCCACCTTAACGCCTTTGGATAAATTTTTCTTGCCAAGCAATTCAGCAATGCCTCCAGCGAATCCACCGCTCATACCGGCAACGCCCTTTACTTCCACTGTAGCAAGTCCCGCAATCACTTCAAGGACCTCTGGTGCAATCTGAATCTCGCCAATCTCAGTCCGTTCGAACTCCGTAGGCAATGCACTCATTCTATTCATCCACCTCTCAATAAGTCTTACGCTATGTTCCAAGTCTTAGAAACCGCGCACTTATTATACATACTATATCATTTCAAGCACATTATGACAAACTAGCCGTCCAACCTTAAACCTCGTGTTCTTCAAGGAATTTGATATCGAAGTCACCACGAATAAAGACCGGATGTTCAAGAAGCTTCTGATGGAACGGAATCGTTGTATGAATTCCCTCAATCACAAACTCGGACAGCGCCCGCTTCATCTTGGCTATGGCTTCCTCACGAGTAGGAGCCCAGACGATCAGCTTGGCGATCATGGAGTCATAATACGGTGAGATCATATAGCCGGGATAAGCAGCGCTATCAACCCGTACTCCAGGACCACCCGGAGGAAGATAGAAGCCGATCTTGCCCGGAGATGGCATGAAATTACGCGAAGGGTCCTCGGCATTAATCCGACATTCCATCGCCCAGCCATTCAATTGGATATCCTCCTGGGTAAAGGAGAGCGGATTCCCCTCTGCCACAGAGATCATTTCCTGGATCAAATCGACGCCCGTGATCATTTCCGTCACAGGATGCTCAACCTGAATTCGCGTATTCATTTCCATGAAATAGAACTGTCCATCCGGACCAAGCAGAAATTCCAGAGTACCTGCCCCGGAATAGTCTACAGCAAGCGCCGCTCTTACCGCGGCCTCTCCCATTTCTTGACGCTTCTCAGGGGACAATACCGGACAAGGCGCTTCCTCGACCAGCTTCTGGCGACGGCGCTGTACCGAACAGTCACGCCCCCCTAGATACACAGCATGGCCATGCTTGTCAGCCATGATCTGTATCTCGACATGCTTCATGCCCGTCAAATATTTCTCAAGGTACACACCCGCATTACCAAACGCCTTCTCCGCTTCCTGCTGTGCTGTCGTAATCTGCTGGATCAGGGACGATTCATCCTCGGCAATGCGAATCCCTTTGCCGCCGCCTCCGGCGGTTGCTTTAATGATGACCGGATAACCGATATCGCGAGCGATCATAACGGCTTCTTCCACGTCCTCGATCAGACCTTCCGAGCCTGGAATAACCGGTACGTTAGCGAGCTTCATCGTCTGCTTAGCCACCGATTTATCGCCCATCTTCGTGATCGCTTCGGGAGAAGGACCGATAAAGGACAAATTGCATGAGCTGCAGATCTCGGCGAAATCCGCATTCTCCGCCAGGAACCCATAGCCCGGGTGAATGGCGTCGCATTCAGTAAGCGTTGCAACGCTCATCAGATTCGTTAGATTCAAATAACTGTCTTTCGAAGCCGTTGGCCCGATGCAGTAAGCTTCATCCGCCATGCGTACATGCAGAGAATCCTTGTCTGCCTCAGAGTATACGGCAACTGTTGAGATTCCTAATTCGCGGCAGGCGCGAATAATTCGAACCGCGATTTCACCGCGGTTAGCTATTAATATTTTGTTAAATTTCACAGTCTTCCATCCTCCTTGGAAAAGCTAGATGATACAGCCGCGATTACTCAGGCTTCACCAAAAAGAGAGGCTGTCCATATTCCACCAATTGGCCGTTCTCGACTAATACTTCGGTGATCTGTCCTTTGACTTCGGCCTCCAGCTCGTTCATCAGCTTCATCGCTTCGATAATACAGACGACTGTCTTCTCTCCAACCCGATCGCCAACATTAACAAAAGAATTGGCATCCGGAGATGAAGCGCGATAGAACGTCCCTACCATAGGCGATACAATGGTATGTAGGTTCGAATCCTGTTCGGTTGGACGTGCAGGCGCAGGCTCGGCAGCAGCTGGTATCCCTGCAGCAGCGCTAATAGACATAGGTCCTACAGATTGAACCACGGCAGATTCAACTGATGGCTGAACATGCACCACTTCAGTCTTGCCCGGTTTACGGATACAAAGTCTGGAGCCCTCATTCTCAAGCTCTAATTCATGTACGGACGTCTTGTCCACCAATTCAATTAACTCTTTGATTTCATCCAAATTAAACATCATCTTCATGATCACTCCTTCAGCTTCGCAAAGCCTTGGCCTTATTCAGCATTATAACTTTATGTATTATATCACAATCAATCAAAATGGAAAGAGTCCAAGCTTTGTTGGACTCTCCAGATTATTTCCCGTAATTTCAGCTATTTTGACGTATTTTCATTTATTATGCCGGTTCAAAAAGTCGATTTCTAGCGGTTACAATTCCCTTATTGGGTCACATATTGGACGCTGACCTTATCCTGGGATACGCCCAATTCCTTAATGACCAGGTCCATAATACTGACAGCATCTTTGGCTTCGAGCTTCTCGCTGACTACAAGCACCTGGTAATTATCTCCATTCTCTTTAACAATCGCATTGGAATATTGCTGCTGAAGCTTCTCTTCAATATCATAAATTTTATCTTCTTTCTCTTCCAGGGCGCTTAATTCTTTTTGAGCCATTGCTGCTTCTTCCAAGGTCTTGGATTCATCACTCATGGTTTTCATCAGTTCGTCGTACTTCTTATTGTTGTTATTGGAACGCTCTGCTTGGTAGGCTGTCAAATTATCCAAACCTGAAATACCTTGCGACTCCAACTGCTTCAAAACATCTTCATCGTTTGTATTTTCCGTGGCCGAGCTGTCTTTCGTCGATTTATCGCCCGCGTTGTCCGGCTGTTTGTTTTTGTCATCCTTGCCTTGGTTATCCTTGCCTTGCCCGGCCGGTTCTTTGCCATCATCAGCAGCCCCGCCCTTGGTTCCTTCATCAGCACTCACTCCTGCAGCATTGTCATCAGTAGCCAGGCTATCATCCTGTGCTTGCCCTGCCTCTACTTCATTGATAACCATGTCATCCTGACTATTTAAAGTATCAAGACCATTTAAGGCCCCTCCATTCTGATCCATCGTGGCTACCTGGCCATCGGTGCTCTTCCCTTTGGTCGAGCTATCCTCTGTGAACAAATAATAAGCTGACAAGATTACCATCAAGCTGAGCATAGATACGAGCCAAATTGTCTGTCTTTTCGATTTCATTGTGTAATTCCTCCTAATCATTTTTAAAAGTGAGTGTTTCAAGATTTGATGTTGAATTCACTTCCTGAATAACTTCATAATCAAAACCAGACTTTCTAAAATTTCCTCATTGCAATCAGGTTCAAAAAGGTCAATTTTCAGTAACCAGAAGGTTCGATAAAAGCTATAGTCTGAGAAGCGCAGCGTGCGTTGCAAGGAAACCTGCTTTTGAGTCGCGGTTGCTCATCCATGAACAGCTTCAATTGGTTTTCCGATCAAAAGTGGCCTTTTTGAATACCTTTTCTATTGTGATTGCTTGCGGGGTACGACCGATATCCGGTAGGCCGGAACATTCAGTCCTTTCTCCACAGCATCTACAATTAATCCTTTGACCGTCTTGTTCTCGGCCCCCTTCGCTACGACCAGGACACCGCGAACCTTGGGCTTGATTTTCTTCGTAATAATCGGCTGTTCATTGCCGGAGGATTCGTAAGTGACGATCTGACCGTCACGAGTATATTGCGTAACATGGCGTTTGCCGCCGTCCTTATCCGTCTCATCCGTTAATTCCTGTGTATCCTTCATATTGCGCTGTACAACAACCTCTTCTGTAGAGTCCACAGTGACCATCACATCAACGGCGCCCACCCCAACGATTTTTTCCAATATCTCTTTGGTCTTGCTCTCCAGAGAATATTCGATCTCGGCAAAAGGCCCCTCCCCTTCTGCTCCCGGTGTAGCCGGAGCCGAGACATTCTGCATCACCGGTGGCTCTCTCCCATCCCCGCCGGAATCAATCTGCTTCACGTTGACAAAGGAATATATGATCATTAGCGCCAGACCGACAAGGCCGAGAATTAATACGAGGCGGAAGGATTGCGCTCTTTTGCCGTCTTCTCCTTTGCCGATCCATTGCTCCAGCTTCTTCAACCATCCAGGCATCACTTCACCTCCACAAATAAATGTTCATTATTGCGTCATTACCGTCACTGATTCGCGAGGGACCCCCCACCTCTCGCCTAGCAGGTCTTCGATCTGTTTTTCCAGTCCAGAACCGCTCTTCTTCAGATCCGCTTCAGGAGTCTCAGAGACGGCCCCCTCCTTGTCGGCCATAACGGCCTGCGTCTGGTCATCCAGATTGGGGTTCTCCGATCGATCAGTCGAAGATGAGGATTTCAAATCAACATCGATCTCCACTTGATGGACTGGCGGGACCGTAATTTTCTTATCGGACTGCCCCTCCTCGTCCCCCTTTGCTGCTTCACTCTCCGAAGCCATGACCACCTCAACTAAAGAGTAGACTAATTGCTTCGACTGGGCAGGGAACTCAGATGAATTGCGGGAATCCTGAGTTTCATTGACGAGCTTGACGGTAACGCGGCTAACGGGATGGCCTGTCTCCTGTTCTATCGACTGCTTCATCTGTCGGGCTGCCTCCTCCGCCGTCCATTGGAGAACTTCGGCTTCCTGCTTCTGTCTCATCTCCTCGCCTTGGCGCAAGATTGCCAGCGTACTCTGCTGCGTGTTACTGCTGTTTGAATCGTTCAGGTTATCCGCAAGCGCGATCTCTAACTTCTGCTTGGCTTCCGGTGTAAAGATGCGAACTACAGGAGCAATTAGCGTTAGCAGAATCAACAGGCTGACCACAAAGCGGACATAACGTTCCATCGCCCGATTCGGCAGGAGCAGGTCAATGAAGACCGCGAACAGAACAATAATAATGATTTGCTTCAGCCACTCCCCCAGGAAGTCCATATTGCCTCACCGCCTTACCTCAGTTCCTCATCTCATCATCACCGTCACATTTCCCGCAGTCAGCATAATTGTGATCGCCAGGAAGAACATCAGTCCCACTGCGGCCAAGGCCGCGAATACGTATATCATGCTCTTGCCGATCGTATCGAGACAAGTCACAATCGGCGCATCTCCAAGCGGCTGCATCACCGCTGCAGATAGATTGAAGATTAATGCGAGAACCAATATTTTAATGGCTGGAAAGGCACATAAGAATAACAGGATGATTACCCCAACCAGACCGATTGAATTTTTGACAAGCAGCGAAGCTGAGATCACGGTGTCGGTGGCATCAGCGAACACCTTCCCAACGACCGGAACGAAGTTTCCGGTTAAGTACTTCGCCGTCCGCAGCGTTACGCCATCGACGACGGAGCCCGCGATCCCTTTGATCGATATGACGCCAAGGAATACGGTTAGCAGGATGCCCAGCAAGCTCATGCTGATCGTTCGCAGCAAATTGCCAAGTTGGGTCAGCTTATACTTGTCTGATAAAGTGCTGACGATATGCAAAACCGCCGAGAAGAACAATAATGGAAATACCACGGTATGAACCAACGTGCCTACGGTATGAACCATAAATACAACAAGCGGATGAGTCACCGACACGGTTGCCACATTTCCCATGGAAGCAAGTAAGGTGAAGAGCAGCGGGACCATCGCCATCATAAAGTCAATCATCCCGGTAATCGCCTCCGTGGCGTAATTAATCGCTACATGGAAGCTATTGATCGCCAGCACCAGGATGACCATGAAGCAGATCGAGTACGCGACCTTGCTCACTTGCTTTCGCTCAAATGCGGATTGCAGCGTCTCCAGTATCATGCTGAAGATCGACAGAAGTACGATGGTGACCAGGATATGTCCGTTGTACAGCACTTCATGCCACATATATCGCATCAGACCTAGGAAGCCTGTCTTTAAGGAAAATCCCTGATCTTCCTGGACCAACATGTCCATAAAAGAGGGAACCTTCTGATCGGGAAAAAAACCGCCATACTCCTTCATCAGCTTCTGCCAATAAGATTCCACTTCATCCGTCGGCAATTGTTCGGCCTGTCGTTCAATCCAGCTGTTGTCTGGCCCTTCTGCCATGACTCGGATCGGCCACAGGATTAAAAAGCCCAGGACGAGCAGGATCAGCGTCCTATGTGCAAAGCTCAATTGTATTGATCTCATCTCAGGTCCCACCTTAGCTATGTCGGCAGCAGCTTGATGACGGTCTCGATGATGATGCTGATAATCGGAATGGCCAGGACCATAATCATGACTTTGCCCGCCAATTCAATCTTTGAAGCAATCCCCTCCTGGCCGGCATCCCTGACAATCTGTGCTCCAAACTCAGCGATGTAGGCGATGCCTATAATCTTGAGAATCGTCTTCAGATAGATCATTTGCACACCAGAGGAGGCTGCCAGTTCCTCTAATACATCGATGATTCCGCCAATCTTGCCAATCAGATACAAGAAGATATATATACCCGTGCTTGCTCCGATCAGGAAGGCAAACATCGGTTTTTGTTCTTTTATAACGAGGATCAGCACTGTTGCTAATAACCCGATTCCTACAATCTGAATCATTTCCACAGCCGCTCACCTACTGGAACAAGAAGATCGATTTGATCTCCTGGAACAAATTGTCTAGCAGGCGGATGACCATGAACAGCACGACAACAAATCCGATCAACGTCACCCAATGGGCCATGTCTTCTTTCCCCATCTGCTTCAGTACCGTATGGATCATGGCGATAATGATTCCGATGCCTGCAATTTGAAAGATTGCGTTCACTTCTATGTTCATTGATATGGCACCTCACAATTAGTTTCACCGGTGACAATTGGACAAGGAGACTTGATCTCAATACATCACAATGACGATAAATGCCCCGAACAGCAGTCCCAAGCTTCTGAACATCTTCTCGTAGCGGCTCTGCTCTTCACGCGCCTCATGCTCCTCGCTTTCCAACTGACGGACCGCTGTGGCGATATGTCCAAGCTGGTCCTTACGATCGCTTGTCCCGAGCGTATAACTGAACTGCCTCATAATCTCCTGCTCTGCCGTCTTCATGGCTGTCGACTTCCAGCCTGCATCGATCGCGAGCTGCAGCGCTTCCTGCGCTGTACTGTTATCCGGCGGCTTCATATTCTGCGCCGCCCTGAGGAAGACGGCTCCGACGGCTCCACCGCTCTGCTCGCCAATTCTGATAAGTGCTTCCGGCAGCGGCGTGAAACCATACATGATCTCGGTCTCCAACCGTTTAAGCGCGAGAATTAGGCGCCTGATCTGCTGTGGACGGTTGGCGTATTGCCTTGCCTGCACCCATCCGGCCAGCGTTGTAGCGGCTATGACAAGTACAGCTCCCAGCATCTTAAGCATCCGCTTCCCTGCCTTTCATTCCCGGATTATAGAGCGGAACCCCTCTTCGCTTGCCATCCCAGAGCCGAAATGACAAGCCTTGATCGCTGCGCCTCAAGACCACATACATTTGGAAGAAACCTGATTGAAGCAGCCTGGAGAGCGCTGGTCGAGAGTTCAGGTCATCCATGCCCGACCCGTGCGCGGTAGCTATCACGCGAACTCCTGCGTGCAGCGCCTCCGCCAAAGCCTCAGCATCCTCCGGCCTGCCGATTTCATCAACCACCATCACCTCTGGCGACATGGAGCGTATCATCATCATCATTCCTTCCGCCTTCGGACATCCGTCCATCACATCGGTACGTGGTCCCACATCATAACTTGGAACACCGTTCATGCTGCCGGCAATCTCCGATCGCTCATCGACGATCGCCACCTTTAATCCCGGCCACCTCGCCTCCGGATGGCCCCAGGTTCCGCTGCTAATTTGTCTGGCAAGATCGCGGATCAAAGTTGTCTTCCCGTGCTGGGGTGGCGACAGAATCAGAGTATGGAGCACGCTGTTCTGCTTGAAATCCAGCAGCTGAGGTAATACCGGATCGGCAGCTCCGCACACCTCACGGGCAATCCGGATGTTAAATCCGCTAATATCGCGGATATACTCCACCTTGCCGCCGCTAAGCACTGTCCTCCCTGCAAGTCCGATTCGATGACCGCCTGCAATCGTGATAAATCCACGCCGCAGTTCCTCTTCCATCGTATACATCGAGTGGTTGGTAATTAGATCGAGCAGGTGCTTGCTATCCTGCTTGTCTGTTCTGAATGCAGCGCCGGCATCCCGGGTCATTCCACCTTCCGCCGTAAGGAAGTAGAATCGCCCCCCCGTGTTGACTTCCAGCGGGCGCCCCTCGCGAATGCGAATCTCCTCCAATTTTGCAAAGATCGAGGGAGGCAGCTTAAGCAGCAGATGTCGGAGTTTGTCGGGAAATACCATCAACCAATTCGGGTTCATTCTCGTACCCCCAAAGCCTGCTCTTCTTTTTTAAACATGCGCTTTTAGTATTTTCTCTAGAACTAGCTTTGCTTCTAGTGAAGAATATTCATATCTCATGTGTATGCTTGTACTCGATGATTATGACGGGGAATCTATCATTTTTTTAAAATACCGATTAAGAGACAACCAACACCTATAGCAATCCATAGCATTTTGCCCCATGACAGCTTATCCGCCATTCCTGCGAGCCCAATGGAAGTCGTTACAATCAGCACGGTTGGCCCAACAAGAGCCAGGGCCGAGTTGACGGCCAGCGCCTTATCAACGCGCCCTAGCCTTAGCATAAGCAAAGCTGCCATAATTTCGATCGTTCCTGATAGAATCCGGATCAACGACATACTGGTTACAAATTTATCAAGCATATGAACCTCCTCTCGTCCCATCGCACTCTCTTATCCATATGCCCAAATATCTTCTTTTATTAGAGGTTGTTCAAAAAGAAAGAAGCCGTATAACCGATCACTCGGTCATACGACTTCTACTTCATTTCTCGTCTTATTATATTGAATCGCTTCTATCAGAGCCTAGCGGCGATCTTGCGGACCTCCGACGAATACCTGACTCTCCGTATCCAAGCCGTAAGCGGTATGAAGGGCCTTAATCACTTCATTCAGCTTCGTGCCTTCGATCACACAGGATACCTTGATCTCCGAGGTGCTGACCATCTTGATGTTCACACCCTGCTGCGAGATGACTTCGAACATTTCAGCAGCAACACCCGGGTGGCTAACCATACCGGCTCCTACGATTGAAATTTTGACCAGCCCGTCTTCCGAAGTAACGTCATCGTAAGGAATTTCCGATCGAATCGTACTTAGTACTTTCAGGGCATTCTCACGGTCATCCAGGCCAACTGTAAAGGAGAAATCGGCTTTGCCGTCTTCTACGCCGCTCTGTACGATAATATCTACGTTAATCTTCGCATCGGCCAGAGAGCCAAATACCTTAGCAAGCACTCCTGGAACATGGGAGACTCCCAAAATACTGATTCTTGCTACATTTTTATCATAAGCAATTCCGCTCACCACTACACCTTGTTCCATTGTAGCTTCCTCCTTCACGACTGTGCCTTCATTATGATTAAAGCTCGAACGAACGACGAGACGAACCTGGAACTGCTTGGCGTATTCAACAGCGCGCGGATGCAATACGGCTGCGCCTAGATTGGCCAGCTCCAGCATCTCGTCATACGAGATTTCTTTTAACTTGCGAGCATTTTTTACGATTCTCGGATCTGTCGAATAAATTCCATCCACATCCGTATATATTTCACAATAATCTGCAGCTGTCGCTGCAGCCAGCGCCACTGCCGTAGTGTCGGAACCGCCGCGTCCAAAGGTCGTAATCTCTCCCTCTTCGGTCATCCCTTGGAAACCGGCAACGATGACAATATTGCCCTCGTTCAGAGCCCGCTGCACACGTTCAGGTCGAATATCCGTAATACGCGCTCTGCCATGCTCCGCTTCTGTGCGGAATCCGGCTTGCCACCCCGTAAAGGATACCGCCTTACGGCCCAGCTCATGGATCGCGATCGACAACAAAGCGATCGATATTTGTTCCCCTGTCGTCAGCAGCATATCCATCTCACGTTGTGGCGGATTATCGCTAAGCATATTCGCTTGATCAATCAAATCATCGGTTGTATCTCCCATAGCCGATACGACAACCATCACCTGATGGCCTTCGTCCTGCTTCTCAATAATCCGCCGGGCGACACGTTTCATGCGCTCAGCATCTCCTACCGAGCTGCCCCCGAACTTCATAACATATACTGCCAAACTAACTCCCTCCCTGATATCCAACACTCTTTTGCTTCGTTGTCTCATTACATTTTAGTTTCTATTGCTTCAGTAATGCTTTAAAACAGTATAATACGGAAAACCCGAATGAAGTCAATGCTTTTTGTAGAGATATTTAAGAATTTCCTATTCAAAGGTTGCATTTACATCCGTATATGCACAAAAAACTCTCCACCTAATAATAGATGGAGAGATAAATTATCGTTCCACAGCATTTCGCCGTTCTTGACGCCAGAAAACTACGCGCGGGAAATATATTTGCCTTCGCGAGTATCGATGAGCAGTACGTCGTCTTCATTGATGAACAAAGGCACTTGAACGTTCAGGCCAGTCTCAACCTTCGCATTCTTGGTTGCGCCGGTCGCCGTATTTCCTTTGATGCCAGGCTCCGTCTCAACGACTTTCAGCTCGACGCTGTTCGGCAGGTTAATCCCAAGAATCTCACCTTGATAGCTGACAATCTTCACGTTCATATTCTCTTTCAGGAAGTTGAGTTCCCATTTCAATTGCTCTTCAGACAAACTGAATTGATCGTAAGTCTCGTTATCCATAAATACATGATCTTGACCGCTAGCATACAAATATTGCACATCGCGGTTTTCGATCAAAGCTCGTCCAATCGTCTCACCGGCACGGAATGTTTTTTCCACGGTGTTTCCGTTGCGGAGGTTTTTCAATTTAGAGCGAACGAATGCTGCGCCCTTACCAGGTTTAACGTGCTGGAAATCAAGCACCGTATAAATATCGCCGTCAACCTCGACGGTCAAGCCTGTTTTAAAATCGTTAACTGAAATCACTAAAAGAACCTCCTCAAATAGCTTAAAGAATTAATCTACGAAATAATCGTAAAGTCTTTGCTCGATTCCGTCAAACGACGGTTGCCCTTCTCCGTCATGACGACGTCATCTTCAATCCGTACTCCGCCGAATCCCGGAATATATATTCCCGGTTCAACCGTCACAACCATACCTGGCTGCAGAACGGTATCGCTTCTCATGGACAGGTTAGGGGCTTCGTGAACCTCCATCCCAAGTCCATGCCCTGTACTGTGCCCGAATTGTTCACCATAGCCATAGCGAGTGATGATATCGCGGGCAAGAGCGTCCGCTTCGCGTCCGGTCATACCGGGACGCAGATGCTCAAGCGTATGCAGCTGAGCTTCAAGAACAATGTCATATATTTCACGTTGTTTGGCATCCGGCGTACCCACCATCACCGTGCGGGTAATATCCGAGCAATATCCACCCAGCAGCGCCCCGAAATCCAAAGTAACCAGATCTCCACTCTCAATAACCTTGCCGCTGGCAACGCCATGAGGTAGAGACGACCGCACTCCGGAGGCAACGATCGTATCAAATGAGCTTGAAGTCGCTCCATTCTTGCGCATGAACATTTCCATCTCAAGCGCCATGTCCTGCTCGGTAACCCCTGGCTTGATTACATCCAGCATATGCAGGAAGGTGCGATCAGCCAAATCGGCTGCCTGCTTCATAATCGCCAGTTCACCTTCATCTTTGAACGTCCGCAAACCTTCAACCAATCCCTTGACAGGAACCAGCTCGCAAGGCGCAAGTCCGCTCTCATAGCTGCGGTAGGTCGAGAAGACAACATTGTCCTCCTCGAATCCAAGCCGGTTGATCCGCTCTGTCGCAAGCAGTTCCTTGACCGTATCCGTAACGACCGGGGCATGCTTCACGATTTCGAACCCTTTGGCCTGCTCTGCGGCCTGCGTAGTGTAGCGGAAATCCGTCAGCAAGTAAGCCTTCTGCTGCGTAACCAGGACATAACCAGAAGTTCCGGTAAAGCCCGTCAAATAGCGGCGGTTCACATCACCGGTAACTAAAACGGCTTCCACTTGATGGCTGGCCATCGCTTCGCGGAGCCGAGTAACACGTGTGCTCACCATAATTAACTCTCCTTAATATCAGCTTTCTCTTGCAAATCCATGCGCATCCTGCATTCATTACTTGCTCAGATGACGTTTCAATGCCAACAGGCCCATCTCATATCCGAACGATCCAAAGCCGGAAATCTGTCCAATGGCTATCGGCGCAATGACAGAATGATGGCGAAAGGCTTCACGTGCATGAATGTTGGATAAATGCACTTCAACCACCGGAAGCTTCACCGTAGTCAGCGCATCATGCAGCGCGTAACTGTAGTGGGTAAGCGCCCCCGGGTTAATCAAAATGCCGTCGCATGACCCGTAAGCCGCATGAATCTTATCGATGAGTTCACCCTCATGATTCGATTGAAAGAACGTGAGGGACAACCCCTCGGTTTCTGCCAGCTTACTCAGCTTGACCTCGATATCGCTTAAACTTTCGGAGCCGTAGATTCCAGGCTCACGAACACCAAGCATATTCAGGTTAGGCCCGTTCAGCACCAGGATGTTATACATCGCTGATCACCCTTCCTTTGATATAACCAGTAACGATACCGTTCAAAAAGAGATTATCCGTACTTTTCGAACATGAACCAAAAGTAATTTTAACATAGGAAGGAGTCAATTGAGAAGCTTTTTGTCCCTAATGCTGGGGATTCTCCGTAGGCTTCTTAAGAGGATTCTTGCGCGACTTATCCATCACTTCCTCCGGCTCACGCTTTCTCTCATCCGTGTATTCATGCGCTGCAGAATATCCTACAAAGAGCCCCCATAGCAAATAGAGACAAAATTCACTAATGATCGTATTCATAGACAGCTTGCGGAGCGGATCCATTAAATGCAAGGCCGGGCCGGCCAGAACAAACAGAATTACCCACCAGACAATACCATAGAGAATGCCCGGCAGCGGACCGCTAAACTTGCGGAAAAGAAGCACGTAGATCAGAGTGGCCAGAAGCGAAAAGACGATAAAAGCCCCCCAGCCGACATAATATCCAGGTTGGCTTTTCAAGAATTGGCTTTTGAAAAAAGGCTCCACCATAAATCCGGGAACGACCGTCGTTAAGCGCATAAAATAAAAAACTCCCTTGATTCCCCCCCAGATTAGCCCACCAAACAAACCGATCTCTAATGTAAACATCCAAATATTCGTCCCATTTTTAGGGTTATGACCTTGCGGGTCCATACAGCATCTTCCCTTCTCTTAACAAGGTAATTCAAAAGGTCCCGCTTTTGATTACCGTGCTGGAAATCGACCTTTTTGAACACTTATTCCTAGTTTATGGATTAGTATGCGCAATTTAAAAGGCACTAATCTAAACAAACTAGAATTTGACCGCGAATTTCGATACAATGGAATCATTCCAGTTAGACCTATACTTTTTCGTCCGCCGGAATCGAGAGAATCACTAAATATCAATTAATACTTTAGGGAAGGTGAAATATTTGCCTGAGGAATCAAAACCCGCGATTTACGGCGGTCAAGCCGTCATTGAAGGAGTTATGTTCGGCGGTAAACACGTTAACGTCACGGCAGTACGCCGTAAGGATGGAGAAATCACATTTCTCGAAGTCCCCAAACAAGATAAGAACTGGGTGAAGCGGCTGCGTAGAATCCCGCTCATTCGCGGACTGGTCAGTATTATCGATTCCAGTGCCAAAGGCTCTAAACACCTGAATTATTCGGCAGAGGCAATGGCTGACGACGAGCTGGAACCAGAAGAACGCGCCAAGCAGAAGGAGAAAGAGGAGTCCGGATGGTCAATGGGAATGATTTTTGGCGTTGCTGTCGCCGGAGTACTTTCCTTTATCGTCGGGAAGATAATCTTTACGCTTGTCCCTGCGATTGTCGAGCAATTTCTGTTCCAGCACGCATTTGATAATCAGGCCCTGCATACGCTGGTTGAAGGAGCTATCAAGATCGTCCTTCTGCTCGCCTATTTATGGATCATGTCCCAGACCCCTGTGATCAAGAGGTTATTTCAATATCACGGGGCTGAACATAAAGTCATTAGCGCCTATGAGGCGGGTGAAGAGCTGATCCCAGAAAAAGTACAGAAATACAGCCGCCTGCATTATCGCTGTGGCAGCAGCTTCATTATTTTGACGGTTATTATTGGAGTGGTTATTTACTCCTTGCCTATCTTTAGTTGGGATACACTATGGGAGCGGGTTTATATCCGTCTTCTCCTGTTGCCTGTAGTTATCGGCGTATCCTTTGAAATGCTGCGGATTACGAACGCGATGAGAGATATCCCCATCCTTCGTTATCTCGGTTATCCCGGATTATGGCTGCAGCTGTTAACGACCAAGGAACCGAATCTGGAGCAGCTTGAAGTATCGATCGCTTCCTTTAACCGGATGCGCGAACTGGATGCGCAGGTTGAACAAGAGGGAGCCCTCCAGCCAGCACCGAATCACCCGGCTCTGGATCCCGTGAAAGGATGATGTAGATATGAAGAAACAGGCCATCATATTTTGGGCACTGATCGCACTCGCAGCTTTTGGTATTGTAGATGGACTGTTTGGCAGAGGATCAATAAATTGGACCGGAATTTTAATCCCGGCCCTGGTCGTAGGAATCGTATTCCTGCTCTATAAGTATCCTCCGCGTAAGTATAGAAAACAGAATCCCAAAGTAAAGCCTTCCGCCCGGACGATGTCCAAATTAGCGGCAGAACGCCGCTCGACCTCAACCGGACAGAAGCGCAAAGCTTATCCTTTTCAAGTGATCGATGGTCAAAAGGGCAAAAACGATGACGACTTGCCGAGGTACCATTAAGGATGTATTAACTTTAATATAATTTTAGCAAGTTCGATTTTCAGCACCGTGAAGGTTGGATGGAACTAGGGACTGAGGAGCGGAGCGTACGTAGTTGGTACGTGAGCAACTGAGATGTTGCCGTAAGGGAACATGACTTCGTAAGCCTCTGCTTCGGACCGGTTGAATTCAAGATTCGATGTCGAGACTGCTTCTTGATTTATTTCGTGATCAAAATCAATCTTTATAAATTTCATTAGCCTGCTGATACTTTTTGAATTGCGCCTCATAATATTGGTCATTCCAATCTTTGAAGAAGCGCTCTCCGGATCTGAGTCCGGATTCATAAAGCAGCAGGCTTTCTTCTTGAGTAATATCGAATTGGGTAGTGCCAATGCCGAGGGTAGGGATTTTGATGGTCCGGTAACGATTGGTCTGCTCGATATACCGCTCATCATGAGCAGACAGCATCGTAGCTACCATAGCCTCCAGCATGGAGAACGGGCCGCGGATGAGATGGGGCTGATTGCTGTTCTTGCCAACCATCTGAAAGCCAACCGTCGGAATCCGCTTCTCCCCCCTCCTGAGAGTCTCGCGGTCGAACAGCCATAGTGGGAAATTGCTCAGCAGACCGCCATCAACGATATGCAGGAATTGCTCCGCAAACTTCTTGCCCTTCGCTGCCTTGGGAGGCAGCCTTAGCAGGACCGGGTCGAAGAAATAGGGAATACTGCAGCTCATCCTCACGGCGCGCGCTACTTCAAACCCTTCCGCCTTAATGCCGAGCTTCTCCAGATCATCCGGCAGAACCAGAATCCTACCGCTGGTAATATCCGAAGCGATAATTCTCAGCCGTCCCTTCTCCAGATCACCAAAGGTTCGCACTCCCTTTTTAAGCAATATTTGTCTGATCCATTGCTCCAGGGCTTCACCTGAGTATAGGCCCTTTTTCAATAGCACTCTCATTGCTGGTCCGATCAGCGCAATATTAAAAATGGGCGCCCGTTTCAAAAATTTGCTGAACGACGTCGTCATAATAATATCCTTCATCTCTTCGGCATCATAACCTGCCGCAATCAAGGAAGCTACAATAGAGCCCGCCGAAGTTCCTGCAACTTTATGGAATTTCCCGCCATGGAGCTCTGCTGCCCGGACCGCCCCTGCAAGCGAGATGCCCCTGACGCCTCCTCCTTCAAATACACCGTTTATCAGCATATAAAAAAGCCCCCATCCCATACACAAGTCTAATGCTTATGTATGATGATAGGGGCTGTTTCTATGACTACTGCTTTTAATCGGGAAATTAAAAACTTATAAATTATAATAATATGATTGCAAAAGAGGTATAAGTCCTAATGGATTCTTTCTCAGCTCCTTGGCGCTGAAGAAGATGCTGCCGCTAACTTCAGGTACGCTGCGGTTATAGGTCAGCTGATTGATAATTTCCTGGGCGCTGTTCCAGCCTGCTTCAGAGGTTCCCAGCTTGTAAGGCGCGTGGCCGATATACAGCTTGACGCGGCTGCCTGCGACCTCCTTCGCCCACCAATCCACCAGCGTGTCATACTTGGCGACACTGAAGCTCATACTCCAATAGATTTGCGGGGCTACATAATCAACCCAGCCATTCTGGATCCAGGCTCTTACATCCGCATACGTACTATCATAAGCGGTGATGCCGGCCTTCGTATCTGAACCTGTCGGGTCTGTACTCTTGTTGCGCCAGACTCCAAAAGGACTGATGCCAAAGGATACACCGGGCTTCACCTGATGAATACTTCTGCCCAAATCGTTCACGAAATCGTTGATATTGTCGCGCCGCCAGTCTCCCTTGTTGTTCAACTGCTTGGAATTGTACTGTTTATAAGTGCTGTCATCCTCAAAATAGCTCGTCTTTGTCTCCCCTGTCGGGTAGAAGTAATCATCCAGATGAACACCGTCAATATCGTAACGGTTCACGACTTCCATGATCGTATCCATTACATGTTGGCGAGCATCCGGTATCCCTGGATTGATATACAACTTATTAGCAAACTTGACGATCCATTCCGGGTGAGCGTTAGCCACATGGTTGTCTGCCAGCTTGGCCGTATTGGTATCCACACTAGCCCGGAACGGGTTGAACCAGGCGTGGAATTCCATCCCGCGGCGATGAGTCTCCTCAATCATGAACTGTAGCGGATCATAACCAGGATCTTGGCCTGAGACGCCTGTCAGATAAGTGCTCCACGGCACAAGATCCGATGGGTAGAAGGCATCTCCGGATGGCCGCACCTGAACGAATACGGCATTGATCCCCATTCCTTGCAGATCATCAAGCAGCTTCACATAATCCTGCTTCTGCGATTCTGCCTTCCCGTTAGAAGTACTGCTTGGCCAATCCAGATTATACACCGTGGAGACCCATGCGCCGCGAAGCTCATTACTGACCTGAGGCGGATTCACAGGCGGCTGCGGGTTCTGTCCTTCCTCTCCGGGCAGCTGAGGATCTCCATCCCGGGAAGTTAGCGATACCGTCTTGAGGGACTGACTCCAGACTACATCGAGTCCAAGCTGCTCACTGACGAAGCGAATCGGTACCATGGTGCGGCCCTGGATGTTCTCAACCGATACGTCGAGCGTAACCGAGCGTCCGTTCACCTCGGCAACACGCTGACCAGTGATTAGCACCAGCTTGTTGCCATTCTTCTGAATGGTCGCCGTCTTTGTTGCCTGTGACCAAAGCACGCTAGCTCCCAGGCCTTCGCTAATGATGCGAAGCGGAACCATAGTGACATTCTCTTTAGGCTTTAAATAAGGCGCAGTATCGCTTGGGAGCAGCTCCCCATTTAGATAGATTTGGATCGGGCTGGCGGATGCTGCTTCCGTCCGTACCGGCCCGGCAAAAGGCCAGGCGATCAATAGAATAAGCAGCGGAATAAACCATGTTCGAAATTTCATCTGTTACCTCCGATTGATATGATAGTCGTTTGCGAATAACCGCTCTTAATTCTAACGCTTATCATATGATCGGAGTTGCGGTCAGACGAAAAAATGGTACTAAAGAAACAAAAGACATCTGCCTAAATGAGACAGATGCTAAAGTTATGATTCGCCCAGAAGCTCCTGATGAACTTCACGCAATTCTCGGATATTGGACTCATCCCGTTTGAAATATTCTACGAGTGAAGCGATGCAGGTGATCGAGTCCCAGCTTAAATGATGCTCGATTCCTTCAACATCCTTATAGATGTTGCTATCATCAACGCCAATCAATTCGAGGAATTCTTCAAGCAGTTGGTGACGATCAACAAGACGCTTTCCTACCTTTTTGCCCTTATTCGTCAAGACCAGACCACGGTATTTCTCATAAATTAAATATTCGTCTTTATCCAGTTTCTGTATCATCTTCGTTACGGATGAAGGATGTACCTCCAAACCTTCCGCGATATCGGAAACCCGTGCATATCCTTTCTCATCAATGAGCTTATAGATACGCTCCAAATAATCCTCCATGCTCGGCGTTGGCATCTGACTACCTCTTTTCCATGAGTTCACACAAGCAGAATATATCTGCCCGTTACTCTGTTAATGATACATGTTATGCTTGTCTATTGGCAAGTCCGGACCTCTTAAGAGGCAGTTCATAAACGCTTTCACAGCCGCGTTTCTCGAAAAGATACGCTTCATCCGTAGGCCCTGGCTCTGTCCAACTGCAGCGGTTTGCAGAAACACACATTGGAAGTATCCGCCTCGCTGCTGAAAACCGTGCTTTTTAAACTCGCATTTATTCGTTTGTTTCATAGCTTTGGATAACTAGAATTTGAGCCATTCCGGTGTAATAGACTGCAGCCAGATGGTAATTTGCGTCATTTTATTCGTAAACAGAAGCACGCCCATCAATAGCATGAGAGCGCCGCCAACCTTCATTACGACCGCAGAATAACGTACTATCCAACGCGTCTGTCCAATGAAGAAGGCTAATATAAAGAACGGGAGAGCAAACCCCAGTGTATAAGCCGTGATCATACCTAACCAGGCACCCGGTTCACTAACAGCCATCGCGATGATCGCTGCTAGAATAGGGCCAACGCAAGGGGACCAGCCCGCTGAGAAACCGATACCAAATATGAAAGAACCTATGTATCCCGCCTTGTTTAGCTTCAAATTCATTTTGCGCTCTTTTAATAGAAATTGCGGTTGAAAGATCCCTAACAAGAACAAGCCCATCGCCATAATTAGCAAGGCGGAGAGCTGGCGAATCAGATCGCGATATTGATTAAAGAACTCGCCGAACAACCCAGCCCCAAAGCCAAGGGTATAAAACACAACTGAAAAACCGAGGATGAAGGCCAGTGTATGCGTTAATGTCCGGAAGCGGACTTCTCTGCGATTCTGTTCCGTCTTCAAGGTCTGTACCGACATGCCTGTAATATAGGACAAGTAAGACGGGTACAGCGGCAAGCAGCAAGGAGATATGAAAGAGGCTACTCCTGCCGCAAAGGCGACTCCTAAATGAATATCGGTCATAACAGCCTCCCTATTCCATTTTCTTGATTCCTGGTGTCTTACCGTATTTCTCTATCATGATCTCTCAACTTGCTATACCCCGAACACCCCTAACTTAGGCGGATAAGCCGCGCTTACCCATAATCGTCAGGATGAGCATAGCAATCAGGAACAATACAATCGTTGCACCCGGGGCCAGATTCCAGACTCCCGCGATGACAAGGCCAACGACGACGGCAATCTCGGAGATAACCACTGAGAACACAACCGATTGTTTGAAGCTCCTGGCAATCAGCAGGCTCGTCGCAGCCGGAATCGTAAGCAAAGCGGAGACAAGCAATGCTCCAACAATCTTAATCGCAGTACTAATTACAAGGGCAGTAAGCACAGTCAGCAGCATATTCAAGACCTTGACAGGCAATCCGCTGACAGATGCTGCATCCTCTTCAAATGTTAACAGGAAGTATTCTTTAAATAGAAGGAATATAGTGATAATGACGATCAGCGTAACCGCACCAACAACATATAGATCAACTTGATCAAGCGTATAGATGCTGCCGAATAAATAACTGTTAACATCTGTATTGTAACCCATTCCAAGGGTAAAGAACAATGAGGCTAGCGCTACCCCCCCGGACATGATAATGGCAATGGACAGTTCCGCATACCCCTTATAGGCTTTACGCAGCTTTTCAATTGCAAATGATGCTACAACGGCGAAGAGAAGACCAACTCCGATCGGATACACCTCAATCAGGAATCCAAGCGCAACGCCCGCTATCGTCACATGGGCAAGGGTATCACCGATCATGGACAATCTTCGCAAGACAAGAAAAATGCCGATCAGGGGGGCGGTAAGACCGATCAGCAGCCCGCCTGTCAGCGCTCTTAGAAAGAAATCCGCAGTTAATATTTCCAAGTAAATCCATCTCCTCATTTACGTATCATACAACAGCAGCCTCAAATGATTAGGATTATTCGTTAAATCACTTATAATAAGGAATGCTGCAAATCAGGTATCGCACATTCAAGATCATGGGAATGACGGACGTAAAGTCCGATAGCTCCGCAGTGAGCCCGCGGTTCAACGCCCATGTACCCATGAATAAAATCAAGATCATGAGATACCATGAGAAAAGTCATTTGGTGATGCGCATGCAAATGGCAAATCAATTCAAAGAAATCAGCTTGCGTCTGGGCATCGATGCCGACCGTCGGCTCATCCAGGACGAGCAGATCGGGATGATTAATCATCGCTCTGGCCAAAAAGACGCGCTGCTGCTGCCCGCCGGACAGTTGTCCAATCCGTTTATTTGCAAGATCGCTAATCTTCATGACTTCCAGCGCATCATCACATTTCTTCTGCTCCGCCGCCCCGATGCGACGGAACAATTTCTTGTTGCTATATAGACCCGATAACACCACCTCGCGCACCGTTGCCGGGAACAATGGGTTAAAAGAGTTCTTCTGCGGCACGTAACCGACCCGCTCCCAATCCCGGAATTGGCGAATCGGCTGACCGAACAGCTTGATCTCGCCCGAATTGGGCTGGAGAAGCCCCACCATCATGCGCATCAAGGTTGTCTTGCCCGCGCCATTCGCGCCGATTAGGCCCACAAAATCCCGTTCTTTGACAACAAAGCTGAAATCGGAAATGACCTTCTGATTTTGATAAGCAAATGAGATATGATCGAGTTCAATGACATTATCATGACAATATTCTTGTGGCATTGATATTTCTGGTTTCATAGACAATTTCCTTTCTGGCTTCCTGCTCTGTACGAACCATCTGACTCTCCTTATTGTAGAGCGAGCAGCAGATTTTGCAAGTTCTTCTCCATCAAGGTAAAATAATTCTCCCCGTTCTTCTCTTGCTCCTTCGTCAGTCCTTCCACCGGATTGAGCACCAATGTCTTAACTCCGGCCTCGTTAGCCAATGTCTTCGCCAATCTGTCGGATACCAGTTCTTCGAAGAAAATATATTGGATTCCTTCCTCCTGCACCGTCTTCGACAAAGCTACGATATCCTGCGCTCTAGGCTCAGCATCAGGTGATAATCCCATAATGGCATGTTGTGTCAAGCCATAATCACGGCAGAGGTAACCGAAAGCTTGGTGGGATACGACGATTTCTTTCTTGTTCGTGCCTGCGAGCTTAGTGGAGAACTTCGCATCGAGATCATCCAATTTTTTGGCAAGCTCCGCATATCTGCTCTCATAATCCGCTTGGTGATCCGGATCGACTTCGATGAAGCTATTTTTAATATTCTCTGCGATAATTTTAGCCGATTTCGGACTGACCCAAGTATGAGGATCGATATGATGGCTGCTCTCCGCTTCTGCTTCGCTTCCTTCATCGTGTTCTTCGTGCTCCACCGCTTCTTCTCCATGGTGATGTCCATCATCACCTTCAGCGGTAATTAAGGATACGCCCTGGCTAACCTCCACCGGCTTCACGACTGCATCGCTGCCAAGCCCCTTCAGAAAGTTAGGTACCCAGCCTTCCAGACCAGCACCATGATATAGGAATAGCTGCGCCTTTGATGTGTTCAGAATCTCTTTACTTCGTGGTGTCCAGTCATGCGGCTCGACCCCGGTCGGCAGCAAATTAGTCACATTCGCTTCAGCTCCGCCAATCTCCTTGGCAAATTCATAGATAGGATAGAAGCTTGTAACTACATTTACCTTGCCTGGAACGATTTCAGCATTGCTCTTTTTGCCGCAGCCCGACAAGATAACGATAAATATCAACATGAGCAGGATTAATCCTGCAGTCCCTAACTTACGTCTTGTTAAAACCATGAATTCACAACCTCCGCACTTAATCGTAATGATTACAATTAGGATTATATGTGCAAATTTAAAGTCTTGTCAACTATATTGTGTATAATAATAAACCCCGTGGAAACAAAGAGCAGCCAAAACTATGCCAGTCTTGACTGCTTCTGCCCCTTTGAATCTATGAGCCGCTAGACGCTCTATCCCGCTCTATATCAGTATTTGTTGACAAGATGTACCCGTTTTATTCGAAGGCCTGATCTGGAGCCGGCTCCAGATCTTATCTTCCCAGAAAAAACCGCCAGAGGCGTTAAGCCCCGGCGGTATTATTATGACTTGCTATTACTTCACGACAGCACCGTTAGCCATCGAATTAGGTACGGTTGCCAGCGTCAACTGATCCCCTTGCGATGCGGCAAGAATCATGCCCTGCGACAGCTCACCACGCAGTTTCACCGGCTTCAGGTTCGTCACACAAATCACCTTGCGCCCTACAAGCTCCTCCGGTTTGTAAAACTTCGCAATTCCCGATACAACCTGACGCTGCTCGAAGCCAAGATCAAGCTGCAGCTTCAGAAGCTTATCCGCTTTTGGCACCGGCTCGCAGGCAAGCACCTCAGCTACCCTCAGCTCCACCTTAGCGAAATCATCAATGCCGATCTCTTCCTTCAATTCCGGCTGTTCCACGGCCGGTGTGTGGGCAGCAGGTGCAGCTTCCGCCGCCGCAGGCACACCTCCCGTCATCGAGTTATCAATAAACTCGATCTCCTTCTCCACTTCAAGACGTGGGAAGATCGGCTCGCCCTTGCCTATTTTTGTGCCTGCCGGAATCAAGCCAAAGCTCTTGGCGCTGTCCCAAGCTGTCAATTCGCCTGGAGTGATGCCTAATTGCTCCCAGATTTTCGCCGGAGCCTTCGTCAGGAAAGGCTGCAGCAGAATCGAAATGATCCGCAGCGATTCCACCAGATTCACCATGACAGAAGCAAGCTCATCGCGCTTGGCTTCATCCTTGGCAAGCGCCCAAGGTTGTGTCTCATCGATATACTTGTTCGTCCGGCTAATAAATGCGCTGATTGCGGTCAAAGCAACGGAGAATTCCAGATTTTCCATCACTTCCTCTACCTTCTCTACCGTACGCACCGCCATGTCGGCCAGATCCGCATCATATGCCGTTACATTCGGACGATAGGCAGGTACGCTGCCTTCAAAATATTTGCCTACCATCGCCACGGTACGATTCAGCAAATTGCCCAGATCGTTAGCCAGATCAGAGTTTACCCGCTGTACGAAGCTCTCCGGGGTGAACGAGCCATCGGCGCCAAACGGCACCTCACGCAGCAAATAGTAACGTGTAGCATCGAGGCCATAACGATCGATCAGCACGTTCGGATCAACGACATTGCCTTTCGACTTGGACATTTTGCCGCCTTTCATCAGCAGCCAGCCATGTCCGAATACCTTTTTCGGCAGCGGCAGATCAAGCGCCATCAGCATGATCGGCCAATAAATAGTATGGAAACGAACGATCTCCTTGCCCACCAGATGCACATCGGCAGGCCAATAACGGTTGAACATCTCTTCGTTATCACTGCCATAACCCAGCGCAGTAATATAATTGGTCAGCGCATCGATCCACACATAGACGACATGCTTCGGATCGCCCTTGACTTTAACGCCCCAATCAAAAGTAGTGCGGGACACAGCCAAGTCCTCAAGACCGGGCTTGATAAAATTGTTGATCATTTCGTTTTTACGGGATTCGGGTTGAATGAATTCAGGATTTTCCTCGTAATACTTCAGCAGGCGGTCAACATAATTGCTCATCCGGAAGAAATAACATTCCTCCTTCACCAGCTCTACGGGGTGGCCACTCTCCGGGCTTTTGCCGCCGATAACTTCCCCCTTTTCATTCTTGATGACATCCACCAATTGCGACTCTGTATAGTAAGTCTCATCGGGAATGCTGTACCAGCCTTCGTATTCGCCCTTATAAATGTCGCCCTTCTTCAACAGACGATCAAAAATTTCGGCAACAACCTCTTTATGGCGTGGTTCAGTCGTACGGATGTAGTCATCATTAGAAATGTCAAGCTTCTTCCACAGCTCTTTAATGCCTACAACAATATCATCGACGAACTGTTGTGGTGTTTTCCCGCTCTCCTGAGCTTTTTGCTCGATTTTTTGCCCATGTTCATCCGATCCTGTCAAATAGCGAACATCATAGCCGCGCAACCGTTTGTAGCGTGCTATAGCATCGCCGGCTACGGTCGTATAAGCATGGCCGATATGCAGCTTAGCACTCGGATAATAAATCGGTGTCGTGATATAGAAGGTTTTCTTGTCAGACATACTGTCATCTCCTTAAAAAAAATAAAAAAACTCCCGCCCCACCATGGGACGAGAGATCTCTCACGTGTTACCACCCAAATTCCCCGCGCCTTTACAGACGAACGGGCTCAGTTGGTCGCTGTCGCAACCATCCATTAACGCCGGATTCGCGCTGCTCCCTTACCGGTCTAGTTAAACCCGGCTCGAAAGCAATTCCTCCAGGACCATATTCCAAAGCTGTTCCAGACCGGTTCTCAGCTTCCCCGGTTCTCTGCTGCTGGACGCAACGCTCTGTACTCATCCCTTCACTGGACATTTATAAAGGTAATAGTTCAATAAGTTTATACTCATTGAATCTATACATATAGCATTATATTAAGAAAAGACATCTCTGCTGTCAAGTTATACCCGCCCTGCCTTATCTTTATACTTGACATGGGTCTTCTTGGGCGGTACCAGATCCACGCCCCCTGGATGAAATGGATGGCATTTCACGATCCGCCTAGCAGCCAGCCAGGAGCCTTTCAAGGGCCCATGCACTTCGATCGCTTCCAGCGCATACGCCGAGCAGGTTGGATAGAAGCGGCAGGTTGGAGGCTTCAGCGGCGAAATAAATTTACGGTATACATGGATCGGCGCCTGAAAAGCCTTGCGAACGATGCCCATATTATGCGCCTCCGCCCGGTTCCTTACCCTGATTGTAAGCCGGGTCTTGACCCTTGTCAGGGCGGCAATTCTTGCAATAACCAAACACTTCAAATTTATGCTTCACGATCTGGAACTCCTCAGGAGCATCCGTCATTGGCATCGGGCAGAAATGAATGGGGTACGTCTTCTCGCACTGCAAGCAGATCATATGGTGATGATGATGCCCTTCCTTGCTGCAGCCGACTCTGAATTTCAGTCCATCCTCAAATACAACTTGCTCAAGCACGCCGAGCTCTTCCATAACCCTGAGATTTCTGTATACGGTATCGAAGCTAAGCCCGCTGTATTGTTTGCCCATATACTCGTATACATCTTTTGGCGTCAAATAACCTTCCCGTTCTGCGAACAGTTTGGCCAAGCTTTTGCGCTGGTCGGTGATTCGCAAACCCTGGGCAGACATCACACCGATGATATCCTCTGTCGACAGCATGTGACATTCCTCCCGTCTGAGCTACCTTCCATGCGTCTTTTACACTACATCTCTCTTAATAATGCCGCAAAAATTGTCCTCCGTCAATGCAACAAGCCCCGTTGTCAATAACCAACGCAAATCCGTATATGTTATGGCAGCGTTTTGTACGATCGTCCAATGTTGTACTTGTAGCGGACAACAACGCTCAAAAGTGAAAAGCAGTCTTTTTCAGATTTTAACGGTCATCGCAGTCGCTTTAACGCTAGAAACATAGATAAACGATGCGATTTTACCAAATTACCTGTCTACATGTCCGCTAGAAACTATAATCTGTGAAATTTCCCTAATATGTCCACAATAAATGAGTTCATAAGTAGTTCTCCCTTCTAAATCTACGAATCCTCAGCACACAAAAAAACGCTCCAATACGGCAACCCTAAACGGATGCTCATATTAAAGCGGCATGTGCTTCATAGCGATTATATAATATTGATTTAAGTATGCTGCGTAATGGTCAAGACTACAAATGGCACATAATACTCATTAATCCAGTTATCGTTAACCCGGTCTTCTTCTTTGGAATTTTTACATATCAATCATGACCATCCGTCAAATGAACTACGCTCCAATTGTTAGACACCATCCAACAAATTAGAGATTTAAAATTGCAGGTATTTTTTTCGCACACTTCGCAAGTTCAACCTGGCTTAAAGATACAACAAAAAAGCGTCCCAAGCCATCATAAATGACTTGGAACGCTTCTAGTAGTAAATTATTGCTTCACTTCAGGCAACGGCTGGAGCAGCAGGTTAACGGACAAGTTGCTGCCCGGTGCAGCTGTGAAGACAAATTCAACGGTCTGTTCGCGATCACCTGTGCGGAACAACACGTTGGCATCATTCGGCGCGCTCAGCGAGCCTCCTGTAGACAATTGTACGATATCGCCGTTCACCATGATCGAACCGGAATATCTGCCACCACGCGGATTAAACGTAATCAGTGTATTTGGAGCCACACGATACAGCTTCACTTTATACAGCACTCCAAAGTTGCCCGCATTCAGCTTATAAGCATTTGTTATGCCATCATACCCAACCTGGAACGGATCATTTGAATTGTCACCGATAAGCAGTCTTTGGCGGGTAGTTCCAACCAGATCACTATATTGCAAATATCGAGTCGAATCCTCATAGGTTCCACGATTGTGAACATCTTCCTTCAAGTTTGGAAGGGACAGCGATTGTGCAATAGCTAGAGGATCTTTATTAGGATCAATCATGATTACATTAAATTCCAATTCCTGATCGCTGTTCATATCAGCAAATAGGGATATTACGTCTCCCTGCTTCATCGTTGTAGCATTAAGCTCAGTCATAATAACCTTGCTCTCGCCTGGAGCAATCCAAACATCCTTATATTGGGCGCCGCTTTGCAAGGATTTGTAGTATCGTTCAACCGAAACTTTTCCGGCAGCTGTTGCATACTGGCTTGGTCCACCAAAACCGAGGCTAGTCTGGGTCAGACGAGTCGTTGTCTCATTCTTATTCGTAGCAACAACATACATCTTCATATTCTTGCCTGTGGCGTTAACATGGTGAACCATAAAGCGAATTGCGCCGCTTGCCGTCTCTTTATATACTCTACCTTCCGAATATACGGTCTCCGGGCTGTTGCTGCGGATCAATGTTACAGGATCGGAAGAAATCGAGTAGTTCACTCTCTCCCAAGATGGAACAGATGTGCCGTCAAAAGCGTATTTCTCCCCAATCGGCGTGAATAATTTATTGAAATCGTCGCGATTATACAACGTCTCGTTCGTGATTGTGATCGTACGTTCCACCGTTGAAGATAGTCCGAATACATTGACTACCTTCAGTCGGATCGTCATTTGCCCCGGCGTAAAGAAGGCGCGCTCATTGTTCTCCCATACGACTTCCTTGATGCCTACCTCATCTGAACTAAGGTCAGTATAAGTGATCAGTTCACCCATCTTATACGTATCTTTGTCCGTCATGAAATTGGCAAGAGGGGGAGTATGCGGCTTCCCAACGTGAATGGTCAGAGAGAACGGATCACTCCACTGCCCATTAGAATCCTGAACACGGTAAGTCACCGTGTAGGCCCCCGGGTCCATGAACTTATCCTGACGTCCTGTCCACTCCTCATTTATGATCTGAAGCCCGTTCGGGGAATAGGAATTTGTCAAGTATTGAACGTCTGTTTCCCCTGCGATCACTTCCTTGTTGCCAATCGAGAAGGAAGCTACAGGTTTCGTCGATAGATTCAGAATTACGCGCTTCCCCACATTATCTACGGAATATTGAATGCCAAGCGCTTTAGTAATTGCCGTCAATGGCACCATAAAATTGTTCTTGGCAGAGTAAGACTTGCCCTTCATCGTTGTCACGACACCGTTAACCCGATAATTCGTCGTATTCAGCTTGAAGCGAAGCTCATCACTCCCCCGTGAGATAATCGTCTCTTTTGTACTATTGTCAAAAGAAAGCTGTAAACCGGCACGCTCTACAATCGCTCGGATAGATACGTAGGAGACGCCATCCTTGACTTCCATCGGATAGCCCGCTATGTATTCTTTGCCGTTCTGGTACATCTTGTTGCTATTCATCATAAGAACCAACTGTCCGGCTCCTGCGTTAGCTGCATTCGTATTCGCATTGTTCCCCGTTGTCGTAGCAGGATCGGTCGTTGAAGGATTCGTGCCATCGACATCCTGGCCTTCGTCAGTCCCGGTCGGTTGCTCCGTCTGGCCCTCTTCCGCACCGTTATTATCACCGGTTCCCTCGGTCTTGCCGTTCTCTCCAGTGACAGATGTGTTCTGATCCGTCGAATCATCGTTAGTCGCTTGACCTTCTTGACCAGAATTCGTTGTATCGCTATTCGGAGTGGCAGCATCGTTAGCTCCCAAATTATTTGATGTAACAGAAGATTGCTGCCCCACAACGCTAACCGGATCTTGCTTAACCGCTTCTTCAGCGCTTACGGGAATAACCATTGCTAATTGTGACGCAATAATAATCGTAGTAATAATTAATTTTTTGAAATTCATGTCTAGCTCCTTCTACTCCCATTTTGTCTCTCTGACAACCACATAATGTTAAACGCATGTAAACGAAAAAAGTTGCTTCTTGTCAAAAAATAAAAAAACAACAACGAAGTTATTGTATCTGACATTCCAGATATTTACCAGATTAATTTCTGTTGTTGATCTATTTATCTATTATTTGTGTTGTTATCCTGCGATTCCCCCTGACTTTCCTCATAAAAATAGGCCGGCAAAGAACGATCTCTCTGCCAGGCCTAGACTATAATTATATTAATTAGTTCCCTGATTAATTCAACTTCAGGCTAACCGGAAGTTTTCCTTGCGGGTTAAATTCACCCATCAATACTTTGGCAACGGCATCCAGAGAGAATTGGCGATTTTCGTATAAGCAGATATACGTGCCCACATCCTTAAATGATTCGACATCATACGGATTCCGGGTCGAAATCACGACAACATTGGAGCCGTGCATTCGATTCAGCGCATTGACCAGGTGGCTCTGTCCTTCCGGAATCCCGCCTTCCGCCGTGTAGGTGACCACGACAATTTGTTCAAAATCAGTGCTTCGCTTCAGCACCTCCAGCACCTCCTCTTCATCCGGGCGTGTTCCGATTACCGATAAGCTGACCTTGTCGCTATAGGGCTGCAAAGCGTTGAGCAGTGTGTATTGATGTACCGAAGGCTCATCAACCTCAGTGCGATGCCGCAGCTCCGGCCAGATGACCAGCAGAGGCTTCTGTCCGCTCAGGGGCAGATTGCCGGAATCCCGTACAAGCGTTACACTACGCTCGGCAACTTCCCTTATCAACGCCTCACTATTCGCTTGAGGCGTCAGTGGAACAGGTACACTCTGAGGGTCGGTCCCCGTGGAAGAAGAGATTCGCTTCGCCTTCAATTCCAAAATCCGCTGCAGCGATTGATCGATTCGATCTTCACTGATTCGGCCATTTGCGACCGCTTCCCGCACTGCTTCAATAGCGGCAATCTGATCGCCAAGCGTGTGACTGACCAGCACAAGATCGGCCCCCGCCTCAATGGCCCGCACCGCTCCTTCGGCGATACCGCAGCTCTTAGCTATAGCATGCATCTCCAGGCAATCCGTTACGATAACACCGTCAAAGCTCATTTCTTCGCGCAAAAGCTCTGTCAGCACACGATGCGACAAGGTAGCCGGGATCTCTTCCTTCTCAAAGGCCGGAAAGATGACATGCGCTGTCATCACCGCATCGGCCCCCGCTTCAATCGCCTTGCGGAAAGGCAGCAATTCGATTTGGTGCAGCCTTTCCTTGTCATGCGGCACAACAGCCAGGCCAAGATGCGAGTCCACCGCCGTATCCCCATGCCCTGGGAAATGCTTAACCGTCGCAATGACGCCATGCTCTTGATAACCGCGGGTGGCTGCTACGCCGTGCCCGGCTACCTTGGCAGGATCCTCGCCAAAGGATCTGACACCGATGACTGGATTGGCCGGATTGTTATTCACATCAATACATGGAGCAAAGTTCATGTTGATACCAAGCGCCAGCATCTCCTCAGCAGCCAGCTTGGCTACATCATAGGTCAATTGCAGATCGTCTACGGCTCCAAGCGTCATATTCCCAGGAATCCGGCTAATTCCGTCATGATCGAGACGGGCAACCATCCCACCTTCCTGGTCGATCGATATAATGAGCGGAACCTCGGAATGGCTGCGCGGAAGCTTCTGCAGATTGTGCGACAAAGCGGCAAGCTGACGCACCGATTCAACATTGCGACGGAAGTATACAACACCGCCGACATGATATTCCCCAGTTAATGCAGCTATTTGCTCATCAGGCGTCAAGCTATGAAATCCGCAAATAAACAATTGCCCAATCTTCTGCTCAAGAGTCCACTGAGTCAAGTCCAACATTATTCACCTTCCCATTTTTAGAGGTATTTTGAAATCACCCTTTATGTAAGAAAACCAACCGAGGCCACTTCAGGGAGAAGCGACCGCGATTTAACGGCAGGTTCTCTTGCCACACAAAATTTCATCAGCACAGCTGAGAACTTATATATTTTATTTTATTAAACCCCTGTTATTAAGATGCCGGCGAGTCCTTCAAACGATATTCTGACGGAGTCATACCGGTATACTTTTGGAACACCTTGGTAAAGTAACGACGCTCCTGATAACCTACCTCAGCACCGATCTGTGTGATCGACTTCTCACTGCCGCTTAGCATATACTTCGCCGTCTCAATCCGTTGTCTCGTTAAATACTCCACAAAGGTCTCCCCAAAATGATTTTTGAAGAGCAAACAGAAATAACTGCAGCTAATGCCAAGAAAATCGGAAATATCCTCGATACCAAAGTCAGAGCCCAGATTCTGCTGAATATAGTTCTGCGCCGACATCATCAGTACCTCCGACGATTTCTTCGTTGAGAGCGAATCCTTATAGCGCTCAATCAGTGAGACGATCAACGATATCAGTTCCTTGACGCTAAGCGATTCCTGAAGCCGCAACCAGACGGCTTCCTCTTGTTCTCCAGGGAGCATCTGCATCTCGCGCATTTCACGCAATAAATGAATCAGCAAGTAATACAACAGCTTCTCGGCCCTGCCGACCGAGGTTTCATTCAGACGGGCTACATAAGCTTTCAAATCGCTGATCATTTGCGTCATCGCTTCATAATTGCCATTTCGCAGGCCGCTGCCGAATTGCTCAACCCAGTGCCACTGCGCATCTACTACGCCAAGATCGCCGCCAGGAACAGGCTCAAACAGATCTTCGCTCACATTTGAAATATCGGTAAACCATCCCTGCGACGGGTTCAGAATCAAAATCTGCTGCATGCGCTGATAAACCGCGGATATCTCACTCAAGGAATGAGGTGCTTGCCCCAGACACATACGAATGAGCATATGCGGCTTGTCTTTAACTATCGCCTGCAGGTTCTCATGCACCAAGCTCAGGGCTTCCATCGCTACAGGCTGATTTACAACGGTGTCGAAGATGATGCACCATTCTCCTTCGCGGACCTGAAGCACCGTGTAATCTCTGAGCAGGGGCAGGAACAGCTCCTTCAATTTCAGTTTGATCTCCAGATTCCAGGCCTTCCGTTCAGGGGCAGGCCAGGAGATGGACTCGTGCGCGTATCCGTCCATATCGAGCAGCAGGACAGCATAGCTGTCCGGATGAACCGCGCCTTCTTCATCCTGCCACAATTCATCCTCTTTGACAGCCTCTTGTCCCAATAAGGAATGAATCAGAATATTCTCATTAGCCAGGGAAGCTACCCGGCTTAAAAGCTGCTCTTTGTTCTTCTGCTTCTTCTTCTCGATGATCTGCTTTGCCAGCTTCCTTACCGTGTCTTCCAGTTCGAAGTAGTTGATCGGCTTGCAAATATAATCGCGAACCCCGTAGCGGATTGCGGTACGTGCATATTCAAATTCCTGATAGCCTGTCAGAAGAAGGATTTCCCCGGTTAACCCCTGTTCTCTAACCCTCTGGATCAGCGTCAAACCATCCATTACCGGCATTCGGATATCACATAAAATCAAATCGGGATGATGCAGGGTGGCCGCCTCCAGAGCGTCCACACCATTTTTAGCCAAGCCGATAATTTCAAAGCCCAGATCCTCCCAAGGCAGCACTTTCGATAGATTGTTCAGGATATGAACCTCATCATCAACCAATAACGCCTTCAGTCTCATTTTTATCACCCAATTCATATTTAGGAATCACACATTGAATCACCGTACCGTATCCAGGCTGCGAGCAGATGAACAACCCGTATCTCACTCCGTATTTAAGCCGGAGACGATCATACACACTTCTCAGGCCCAGGCCTCTTCGTTCATGACTTGGATAAGCGCCGGATTCATGGTAGGCCGGATTATCCCAATCCAGGTATTGAATCTTGGACAGCGCTTCGTTCGTCATCCCAATTCCATTATCCTCAACCCGAAGCGTAATCCGATCCGCCTCCATCCTTCCAGTGACCTTGATCATCCCCTGATATTCGATCCCTTCAAAACCGTGCTGGATGCTGTTCTCCACAAGCGGCTGAAGGGTAAGCTTGAGCAGCTGACAGCCCATCATTTCATCCGGAATATCAATTTCATAGTCGAACAGATCATCAAATCTGAACTTTTGAATCTCCAAATAATTTTTTAAATGTTCGATTTCCAGGTTGAGGCTAATCTCCTCCTTGTCCTGAATGCTGATCCGTAAAATGTTGGCAAGCCGCAGCACCATCTCGCTAACCTTGCGGCCTTCATTCTGGACAGCCAGAACATTAATAGATTCCAGTGTATTAAATAGAAAATGCGGCTTGATCTGGGCTTGCAGCACCCGCAGCTCAGCATTCGCCTTCTGAAACTGCTCCCTTTTGACCTGCTCGAACAATTCATTGATTTTGACCATCTGGTTGTTAAAGCCTTGCTGCAGGAGCAATAGCTCATCATCGCCCTTCTCATCCACGCGCGCGCTCAAGTCCCCATCCTCAACCTTGCGCATGAATCTGACGATGACGCCAATCGTGCCTGTAATCCGGTTCATAAACAACAGGTTAAACAGCAGGGCGGTCACAACGCAGACGAAGAAGATAATCACGAACCAATTGGCAAAAGTGACAACCTCACGCGACAAATAACGCCATGATGTTACAGAGACGAGCTTCCAAGGATACTCCTTCAAGTCATAGGCCGAGATAACGCTCTCTGTCCCATTGAACTTGGCCTTGAAGCTCTGATAATTCCCGCCGTCCTCAAGCTTTTTCATAATGTTCGGTTCCAAGGATTGCCCAACCATTTCGGATTGATAATCATATAAGACCTGGCCCTTGTTATTGACCAGCATGAAGCGTGTATCCTTCATACTGCTGCCCAGCCTGAGGCTCTGAAATATTTTCTCAAATTCCCAGTTTTTAATCTGAACAACCAGAATACCTACGCTGCGCAGATTGTTCAAATCTTTAATCAAGCGGATCTGCGTAAATACATTGTCCGAACCGGTTAATTCAGGATATTCATGAGGAGCAATCCATAACGGTACGCCTTTTAGCGATACAACCTCATTATACAAAGGATGCTCCTTGAACTGTTCATAGGGTAAGGTCTGAAAATTTTCTTTGTTGAAAATTGTAATCACATTCGATCCGGCACGCCCATGTACATTGTACAAAAACGCATAATCAATCGCTGGATGATTGTACAGCAGTGACCGGAAGTTCTTCTGGTTGGCATTGAGCTCAAGCTGCTGGCTTGATGCCGTCAAATCCTGCGAATCCGGGTCTTTGGCTATCAGCGCCTGTTGGAACACCCCTTTGGCAATGCCATTATCGGTTACATTATCCATTTCATAAAATACGTTCGTGATGCTATAGGCGATCGCCTTCAACGAATATTCCGACTGCTGACTATACTTCGTCTCTATCGAATTAAAGCTGACCAGAAACGTAATAATGCCCAGGATAAATAAGGGGATAATCACCAGCCCCAGAAAAGCGGTAAACAATTTAATTCGCAGATTCATATGCATGAGCTCCCGACCAATCCATAATTAGCCTTTGACGCTGCCCGCTGTGACCCCTTCAATAATTTGCTCTTGCAAAATCGCGTAGATAATCATAACTGGCAGAACGCTAAAGACAATCCCAGCGGACATTTGTGCGTAGTTCGTGTTGTAGGCGTCCCTGAAACCTACCATACCTACCGGAAGCGTTTTCAGCGCGTCGTTGGACAGGAAATAGTTCGCAAGCAAGAACTCGTTCCAGTTGCCCAGGAAGTTGATGATAAAGACAGTCACGATCGCCGGTATAGTTAGTGGTATTATTATTCTAACAAACAGTCCGGCAGAGCTCAATCCATCCATTACCGCCGCTTCCTCGATTTCACCCGGAAGAGATCGCATAAAAGCTGCCAGAATCACGACAGAGAATGGAATTGCATTAGCGACGTAAGGCAGGAGCAGAGCCATATGTGTATCGAGAATATCCAGCTTTCTCATGATTCCATAGATCGGAAGAAGCAAAGAGTTGTTCGGGATCAGCATCCCCAGTAAAATCAATTGAAACACAATTGCACTGATCTTATTATAGCGCATACGCGTTACGGCAAAGGACAGCATCGCTGCAAACAGAATCGATACGCAGGCAGCGATGACCCCAATATACAAACTGTTAAAGAAATAAGTGCTGATCTTTGCATTGACCCAAGCATTTACGTAATTATCAAATGAGATCGAGCCTGGAAGTCCGAACGGATTAGATGCGATATCCTGATTGTTCGTCTTAAATGAGGAGAAGATGACAAACAGGAACGGATACAGAATGATCAGCAAATAGGCCATTAGGAAAATGTGCGGAATAGTCTTCTTTATTGCTCTCATCAGTATTCAATCCTTTCCGTCCGTTTTGCTATCAAGACTTGATATAGTACTGTGATGATTATCGTAAATACGAAGATCAATACAGCGATGGAATTACCGAAGCCGTGTCTAAAGCTTGTAATCGCATAACGGATCATGTATGTTGCCATAACATCCGTCGAGCCTGCAGGACCGCCCTTCGTCATAACGAGCACAATATCCGCAGCCTTCATCGCACCAGCGATGGACAACATAATAACGACTGATACAATCGGCATAATGAGCGGAAGCGTGATTTTGATAGCTCTTTGGAATCCGGTTGCCCCGTCGATCGCCGCAGCCTCATCCAATTCTTTGGGAATCGAGAGAATAGCTGCAAGCACCATGACGATATAGAATCCGGTCCATTGCCAAGCATTTGTAATCAGGATCGATATCATGGCCCAGTTCTTATCAGACAGCCAATAGACTGGCGATACACCGAAAAGCCCAAGCACTTCATTCGCCAGACCAAAATCCGGGTTGTAGATGAAGCCCCACAAAATCCCGATAACTGCCGTTGACATAATCGATGGCATAAATACCGCTGTCTTATATAACCCCTTAAAGCGCTTCACGTTAGCTATTAACAATGAGAAGATAATAATGAGCGGAACTTGAATCAGACAGGAGAACAAAATAAAATAGACGTTATTTCTGACTGACTTCCAGAAAGCAAGATCGTTAAATGCCTGCACATAGTTATCAAATCCGATATAATGAACGTTCTTGGATATCCCGTTCCAGCTAGTGAAACTGTTGTTGACTGCTGTAAATACCGGATAGATAAAAAAGGCCAGAAACAAGATGAAGGCAGGCAGTATGAACAAGACATATATCAGCGGGTTTCTTAGTGCTTTATTCATGGTAACCTCCGTTGTAATCTTTGATATTTGTTTCTTCTGCTCCTAAATCTATCTATCTTTCCACTTAGACAGAAAGAACGCCCCCACAAAGTCGAGGCGGGTGGCGCCCTTTTCTAGCTAATAAAGTAGTTCAAAAAGTAATTACTCGCCGGCTGCATTGGCAGCATCTTGAGCGGCTTGCACGTTCTCCAGCATCTTCTGAGGATCGATTTCTCCTCCGATAATTTGCTGGATACCCATGCTCAGCGCTGTATTAACTTCTGCTTGAACAAGTGCATCAAAAGCCGGGAACGAAGTTCCGATTTCACTTACAGCCTTGAAAATATCCTGCATCAACGGATCGTCCGATGTTGTCTTCATTTGCTCCAGATCCATCTTCATGGCAGGAAGCACACCGTCTTCCTTCAGACCGCGAAGCTGCATTTCATCCGTCCACATGTTCTTGATAAATTCCTTCACTGCTGCCAATTTGCGAGGATCTTCAGCAACTGCGCTGGAGAAGCCGTAACCATTGTTGGCATCCTGCATAACTACGATAGGATCGCCTGCATTTACTGGCGGCATATTGAAGTAACCGATCTTACCAACCAGATCACCCGCTTGTGCCGGATCTCTGAATACCGAGTTCGCCCACGATCCGTCCATCATCATGATGGCTTCGCCGGTAATTACTTGGTTTCTCATATCTGCATATTCAAAACCAAGCTCGCCTTTCTTGAAGTAGCCTTTTTGTACCCATTCCTGATGTTTGGCAACAGCCTTCACCATGTTCTCATCTGTCCATTTTGTCTCGCCCGTCTTGAATCCATAAGTGATGTCCGGACCAGCATAGTAGGACCACAGGTTATTCGTTGTCATCAATGGAATCCAGGCATCCTTGGAGGCTTGAGCGAACGGAATCTTGCCGTCTGCTTTAATCTTCTCCGCAATCGCTTCCAATTCTGCGATGGTTGTAGGAACCGTTAGGCCCTTTTGTTCGAAATATTCTTTATTGTAGAAAATACCTTCGATTGAGCCGCCGATTGGCAGACCGTAAACCTTGCCATCTGTTGAAAATGGCGCCAAAGTGGTGAATTTGTCTTTGAGTCCGAGTTCATCAAGGATCGAAGTGATGTCGAGCATTAGGCCTTCTTTAGCATACAACGCTGCATCCGGGCTACCGAATACGTCAAACACTTCCGGCGGCTTACCCGCGGCCATTTCGCCTCTCAGCTTCTCCTTACGGTTAACTTCCGAATCCACACCGTCCAGCTTGATCTTTAATCCAGGAACTGCAGCTTCCGTCTTTTTCACTACATCTTCCAGAATAGCCAAGCGGAATTTCTTTGCTTCCCCAATTTGTGTGTGGCGAATCGTAATTTCAAACGGTTCGTCACTTACCTTTGCTTCGTTAGCAGGCTTGTTATTCGTTCCTGCATTGCCTTTGTCCGCCGTGTTCTTGTCGTTAGAACTTCCACAACCAGCAAGCAATGCTGAAGCTACGAAGAACAGGGATAGTAACAGCGTCAAACTCTTCTTCATATTTCTTTGGACCCTCCTCAAGATCGGTTTGTATGTTACATCTTCATTATAGAAAGCGATTCCATTCTTGATAAGGAGGACATTTTTCTATAATGGGGATAATATTATCTAGTTATAAAATAAGAAAAACGGTTAAATCTGACAAGTGACGTCAAATTCAACCGTTTGTGTGGGTTAGTAATATGAATTAAGTCATGTTAACTGACATAATGATTACTTCGCTGTAACTACCTGCTGCCGCCCCTCTTCGATCAGGCGATTCGCCCGTTCGATCTCCTCCGCTGTTGGAGAAGGAACGCCCTCCAGAGGGTAATCCCAACCAAGCTCCTGCCACTTATAAATCCCCATTGTATGGTAAGGAAGTATTTCAAACTTCTCTACACCATGGAGGCCGCCGATAAACTGGCCAAGATGAATCAAATCCTGTTCATCGTCGTGGATTCCCGGTACAAATACGTGACGAATCCACATTTTACGGTTATGCTCTGACAACCAGCGCGCCATTTTCAACATGCGATCATTGGGTTTGCCAGTCAATTTGATATGCTTCTCATTGTCGATGTGCTTCAAATCAAGCATGACCAAATCCGTCACATCCAGTAAATCGCGGATCTTATCGCCTTCATTATATCCGTTCGTATCCAGGCAAGTATGCAGGTTCCAGCGCTTCTTCACCTCTCGGAACAATTCAGTGACAAATGGCGCCTGTAGCGTCGCCTCTCCTCCGGATACGGTTAATCCGCCGCCTGACGAACGATAGTAGTTCAAATATGGCTCAATTTCAGCCAGAACCTCTTCCACTGTCATTTCCTTGCCTTCCGTCAGGCTCCAGGTATCGGGGTTATGGCAATATTGGCATTGCAGCAGGCAGCCCTGCATGAAGAGTACGAAGCGTATACCCGGTCCATCTACCGTTCCGAATGTTTCTAATGAATGAATACGACCTTTAAGCATATTGTTCGCCACCCTTTCTCATTGAGGCTGCCTGATGTATAGCCACAATCTCTAAGACTGTTCAGATCCGTTATTACATCGAACCGTGGAAGGTACGGTTAATAACGTCAAGTTGTTGTTCGCGAGTCAGCTTGATGAAGTTAACAGCATAACCCGATACGCGAATGGTCAATTGAGGATAATTCTCTGGATGTTCCATAGCGTCGATCAATTGCTCGCGGTCGAACACGTTAACGTTCAAGTGGTGAGCATCGCTGCCGAAATATCCATCCATCATCGATACGAGGTTGGATTTACGGATCTCAGGTTCTTTACCAAGCGCCTTAGGAACAATCGAGAAGGTATTCGAGATCCCATCCAAGCTGTGTTCGTAAGGAAGCTTAGCTACCGAGCTCAAGGAAGCAAGGGCGCCCTTCTTGTCGCGGCCATGCATTGGGTTTGCACCTGGTGCGAATGGTTCGCCAGCTTTACGTCCGTCTGGAGTGCTGCCTGTTTTCTTACCATATACGACGTTCGAAGTAATCGTCAAGATCGATTGTGTTGGCAACGAGTTACGGTAAGTTTTGTGCTTGCGGATCATGCCCATGAAGGACTCAACGAGCTTAACTGCAATATCATCCACTTTATTATCGTTGTTACCGTAGCAAGGATATTCGCCTTCGATTTCGAAGTCAACAGCGATGCCATTTTCGTTGCGAATCGGTTTAACCTTAGCGTATTTAATAGCGCTCAGGGAGTCAGTAGCTACCGACAAACCTGCGATACCGCAAGCCATCGTACGCAGAATGTCACGGTCATGCAATGCCATTTCAATGCGTTCGTAGCAGTATTTATCATGCATATAGTGAATAACATTCAAGGAGTTAACGTATGTCTTAGCCAGCCATTCCATCATTGGAATGTAGCGTTTCATAACTTCATCATAGTCCAGATATTCCGAAGTAATCGCTGGATATTCAGGACCTACTTGAGCGCCGGATTTTTCGTCTTTACCACCGTTGATTGCATACAGCAATACTTTAGCCAAGTTAGCGCGAGCGCCGAAGAACTGCATTTGTTTACCGATTCTCATAGCGGATACACAGCAAGCAATACCGTAGTCATCGCCATAGATCGGACGCATCAAATCGTCATTTTCGTATTGAATCGAACTTGTCTCGATCGATACATTGGCCGCAAATTTCTTGAACGCTTCAGGCAATTTCTCGGACCAAAGGACAGTCAGGTTAGGTTCTGGAGCAGGTCCCAGATTATAAAGTGTATGCAGGAAACGGAAGCTGTTCTTGGTTACCAGTGTTCTGCCGTCTTCAGACATACCGCCAATCGATTCAGTTACCCAAGTTGGGTCACCGCTGAACAGATCGTTGTATTCCGGAGTACGCAAGAACTTAACAATACGCAATTTCATAATGAAATGGTCAACTAATTCTTGAGCTGCTTCTTCAGTCAGCGTGCCTTCAGCCAAATCACGTTCAATATAAGCATCAAGGAACGAGGATACGCGGCCAAGCGACATTGCTGCACCGTCTTGTTCCTTAACAGCAGCGAGGTAACCGAAGTATACCCATTGAATCGCTTCTTTAGCATTTTCAGCCGGTCTGGAAATGTCGAAGCCGTACATTTGACCCAGTTCTTTCAATTCTTCCAAAGCACGAATTTGCTCGGAGAGCTCTTCACGAAGACGGATGACATCTTCATCGATCACATCAACTTCAAGGCTGAGCTTTTCTTGTTTCTTTTGCTTGATCAGGAAATTAATACCATAGAGTGCTACACGACGATAGTCGCCGATAATCCGGCCACGGCCGTAAGCATCTGGAAGACCTGTGATGATCCCCGCTTTGCGGCATGCTCTCATCTCAGTTGTATAAGCATCGAAAACACCTTGGTTATGTGTCTTGCGAATCTTTGTAAACAGTTCTACAATTTCACCCGGCAGATCAAATCCGTATGCTTGACAGGAGTTGAGAACCATGTTAATCCCGCCGAACGGATGAATTGTGCGTTTGAATGGCTCGTCTGCCTGCAAGCCAACGATTTGTTCCTTATCTTTATCCAAATAGCCAGCAGCATGTGAAGTAATGGCGGAAGGTGTGTTAACATCTACATCAAGTACGCCGCCTGCTTCGCGTTCTTTCTTGGTCAGATCAGAAATGATCTCCCAGAGCGCCTTGGTGTTAGCGGTAGCTCCTTGAAGGAAGGATTCATTTCCTTCATAGGAAGTAACGTTGTCTTGAATAAAATTCCGAACATTAACTTCTCTCATCCACTTGCCTGCTTTGAAGCCTCTCCATGCGGATTGAACTTCTTGATTACCTTTTACTTCTCTCTCAGTCACCGACATCTTTATTCCCTCCATATATATAGTTTGGAGCACGCGGTTGAAGGATATACTCGCGCCTCGTGATCCCTAAAATTTGTGATAATTTTCACATTTCATTCACTAATGAACCTATGAAAATCAATCACCTACTACTCAAATATGCGGGATCGTTTATGTCATAATCATACATCAATCCCGTATAAATGATCGTGACAAATATCACAATCAAAGTGATATTTGTCACGATTTTCCTTGCATTTGTTCAATTATTCGTCAAATCTTCCGTAGAAGGCATCGCGGTATACTTCCGCCAGTTCGGTAACCAATGGGAGCTTAGGATTTGCTGTTGTACATTGGTCTTCGAAGGCCCGGTCAGCCAAGTAATCTACCTTCGACTCGAAATCCTTCGGATCAAATCCGAGCTCCTGGAAGCTCTCAGGAATGCCAAGCTTTCTGTTCAAATCACGGATCGCATTGATCAAGCTCTTGATGCCTTCTTCTGTCGTGCGAGCCGGCAAGCCAAGAATGCGGGCGATTTCTGCATAACGCTCATCAGCCACGAAATGTCTGTATTTAGGCCAAGCTGCGAATTTGGTCGGTTTCTTGGCATTGTAGCGAATAACATGCGGCATCAGGATCGCATTCGTACGGCCATGCGCTGTATGATATTGTCCGCCCCATTTATGCGCCAAGCTATGGTTAATACCCAGGAACGCGTTGGCGAAAGCCATACCTGCCAATGTCGAAGCATTGTGCATCTTCTCGCGGGCCAGCTTGTCGCCGGTAAGCGCCGATTTCTCGAGGTACTGGAACACCAGTTGAATCGCTTTGATGGCCAGACCATCCGTGTAATCATTAGCCATTACCGAGACATAAGCTTCGATCGCGTGAGTCAATACGTCCATACCGGTATCTGCAACAGCGGTTTTTGGCAGTGTATATACGAACTCAGGATCGATAATAGCTACATCAGGAGTCAATTCATAGTCAGCCAAAGGATATTTCGTATTGCCGTTGATTTTATCAGTAATAACTGCGAACGATGTTACTTCCGAGCCGGTACCCGAAGTCGTTGGAATAGCCACGAATTTCGCTTTTTGACCAAGACGAGGGTATTTGTAAATCCGCTTGCGGATATCCATGAATTTTTGCTTCAGGTTGTGGAAGCTGGTGTCCGGATATTCGTAGAACAACCACATGCCTTTTGCAGCGTCCATCGGCGAACCGCCGCCTAGTGCGATAATGCAGTCCGGCTGGAATTTGCTCATCAGCTCAGTTCCGCGTTCCACCGTCGTTGTCGATGGATCCGGCTCTACATCGGCGAAGACCTCAATCGCAACCGGCGTTTGACGTTGGCGGAGATAATGCTCCACTCTTTCTACATATCCCAGTTTAACCATCATTGGGTCTGTCACGATCAACACGCGGCTGATGTCAGGCATTTTGGCCAGGTATTGAGTGGCTCCCTTTTCAAAATAAATCTTGTTTGGTACTTTGAACCATTGCATATTCACGGTACGATGATTCACCCTTTTCACGTTGATCAGATTGACGGCTGTTACGTTCGACGATGTCGAGTTGCGTCCATACGAGCCGCAGCCCAGTGTCAACGATGGCAGGTTCGTATTATAGATATCGCCGATACCGCCTTGCGAAGATGGCTGGTTAACCAAGATCCGGCAGGTAGGCATACGGTCAGAGAACTTCTTAATCACTTCATCATCGTTCGAATGGATAACCGAGGAGTGCCCCATTCCGCCGAACGATACGACTTCAAGCGCGAGGTTAATGCCTTGTTCTGCATTTTTCACCTTGTAGCAGGCCAATACTGGGCTAAGCTTCTCAGCGGACAATGGGAATTTAGGGCCTACACCATCGATTTCTGCTACAAGAATTTTAGTTCCTGCCGGTACATCGATCCCGCACATTTCAGCAATTTTTACAGCAGATTGACCAACAATCGCCGGATTCACAGCACATTTATCCGCAATAATCGCTCCCTTGGTCAATTTACCTGCTTCTTCTTTATTTACAAAATAGCATCCGTTAGCTATCATTTTCTTCTTTACTTGATCGAAGATCGGTTCTTCGATAATAACCGCTTGTTCAGAAGCACAAATCATGCCGTTGTCGAATGTCTTGGATAGGATGAGGTCATTGACGGCTTGATCGATGTCCGCGCTCTTCTCGATGAAGCATGGAACGTTACCAGGCCCTACGCCTAAAGCCGGTTTGCCGCAGCTGTATGCCGCCTTAACCATTGCGGAACCACCGGTGGCCAGGATGCAGGCAATGTCGTTATGATTCATCAGTGCATTCGTACGGTCCATGGATGGATTCTCGATCCATTGAATGCAATCGGCAGGTGCGCCATGTTTAACCGCTGCATCAAGCAGGATTTGGGCTGCTTCAGCACTGCAACGTTGAGCGGATGGATGGAATCCGAAAATAATCGGGTTACGAGTCTTGATCGCGATAAGGGCTTTGAAGATTGTCGTCGATGTCGGGTTGGTTACCGGTGTGATCCCCATGATGATACCAACCGGCTCGGCGATTTTCTGGAAGCTGTCAAATTCATTGTCTTCAATAACACCAACCGTCTTATCATACTTGATGCTGTGGTAGATGTATTCGGTAGCGAACATGTTCTTAATGATCTTGTCCTCGTACACGCCGCGGCCCGTTTCTTCTACGGCCATCTTTGCCAAGTACATATGTTTGTCTAGACCAGCAAGCGCCATTGCCTGTACGATGGAATCAATTTGTTCCTGATCCATACTCATGAAAGCTTCTTGTGCTTTGTTTGCTTTGTCAATCAACGTTTGAACATACTCTTGCGCAGTTGGCTGTTGGACCTTGGTCGCAACTTCATTTTTAACGGCCATCTCTCTCATCCTCCTAAAGTTAATGGATGCACCTGTCTTTTAAACTTCGTGAAATGTTTCACTTTCAGGTCCATCCCTCGGAAGCTTTGTGCTTCTCTTTATGATTTGATCATAGCATATCGATTTTCGTTTGTATAGTGAATTTTTTCACATAGTTTAAAATAGTTGAAAACTTTCATCTTTCGGTGTATATTTTCAACATGTTCTTACATATATTATGCTCCATTTTGCCCGGGATCCAAACTTTAAGCAATTTAACAAACTAAGTTTCACGTTTAGTAAACCTGTTTGCAGTTGGATAACGCTTCCGAAGTGAAATTAGTCACAATGTTAAAAATTAGACACTTTTTGACGTATTAGAGGCAACCCAAAATCAAATAATCGTTATATAATTAATTTAAAATAATTTAAAATTTTCAGAAAATTTAGGACAAATTCGTATAAAAGGGGAAATCGATGATGAGTGAAAGCGTAAATACCACCATGCCCCGCGGCAATACAAGTTGTTTCTCCGAGCAAAACTTCAATAGGCTTCTTGTTACGATGAAGGATAAATCTTATCCCGAGGGGACGCATCTTTTCTGGGAAGGCGATCTTTCCGATAAGCTATTCTACATTAAGCGCGGGCGAGTAAAATTAACCAAATCCACCGATGAAGGCAAAGAACTCATTCTATATATGTACGGTCGCGGCGATCTGGTCGGACAGGCCGATCCTTTCTTTAGTATGAAGCACAGCTTTACCGCTGAAGTGATTGAAGACAGCGAGGTTGGTGTCATCGAGCAGAAGGACCTGGAGATCATGATCTGTCAGCATTGCGATTTTTCAATCGATTTCATGAAGTGGATGGGAATCCATCACCGGCTGACCCAGACTAAATTCCGCGACTTGATGATGTACGGCAAACCTGGTGCGCTCACTTCTACTTTGATCCGTCTTAGCAATACTTACGGTGAGCCTTATGGAGACTCCATTCTGATTAACAAGAAAATCACGCATACCGACTTGTCCAACATGATCGGTGCTACGCGTGAGAGCGTCAACCGTATGCTCAGCGATCTGCGCAAGAAAGATGCGCTTGAATATGTGAATGGCATGATCGTCATTAAAGACCTTGTTATGCTGCAGGACATGTGCCACTGTGAGCTCTGTCCAAATGAAATCTGCCGGATCTGACGATCGGTCCGGCACCATCCCCTTAACCTTCATCTTCTCCAACGGAAGATGAAGGTTTTTTTGTATCGATCCATCCTATTGGTAGCGTAAGCCGAATTACACCTGCTCACTTCATTCGTTCAGTCTGTCCAGCCCATAGCATTCTTCTCCACCTGCAAGGATAGAAAATCTAACCACTGCACATGATCATTCAGGCAAGGGGCCGCGAGGAAATGCCCAGCTTCTCCACCTCCGGCAGCAAATTGCTCTCTTCCTTCGATCGCCAGCTCATGCAGCGTCTCCAAGCAATCCGTAACAAGTCCGGGGGAGAAGATCAGCGGCCTCTTGATCCCCCTTCCTGCCAATTGTCCAAGCACTTCACTCGTTGCCGGTCCTACCCACTCCTCCGGTCCAAAGCGCGATTGGAAGGTCACCTCATAACGATCCGGGGCCCAGCCCATCGCGTTAGCAAGCAGCCTGGCCGTCTCCATACATTGCTCTGGATAGGGATCGCCTGTAGCGACATATCGCTTCGGTATTCCATGGAAGCTAAGTACATAATAATCCGGGGCATCAGCCATCTCCTCCAAATAACGGGACAGATGTGACTGCATTGCCGATATGTAGCCAGGTTCGCTATAATATGCGTCCACGAAGCGCAGGGCTGGCACAAAACGTTTGGACACCGAACCGTTAGCACTTCTCCTTCCAAGTGCCGCGAAGCAGGCTTGATCATATACTGAAGCGCTCGTGGTCGATGAATACTGCGGGAATAAAGGAACAATAATAATGCGTGTGATGCCCGCTGATTCCAAGCTAGCCATCGCCTGTTCCATGCTTGGTTCACTATAGGCCAAAGCCAGTTCAACCTGGTACTCGGCTCCAAGTCGGGATTGCAAGCCAGCTTGCTGAGCCAGCGAATGGATTAGCAGCGGCGAGCCTTCCTCCTGCCAGATTTCACGGTACAGCTTAGCAGATTTCCGCGGTCTCGCACGCAAAATAATTCCCCTTAGCAGCGGTTGCCATAGCCATGGAGAGTAATCGATCACCCGCCGATCCGACAGAAAACGGCGCAGATAAGGACGTACGAATTTGGATGTCGGCTCCAGAGGGGTACCGATTTGTGATAATACAACTCCGATAGGAGACATTTCTCAGCGCTCCCTTCTATATCTTAATGCGACCCTAACGTAGCATATACTTCCACTCAGCACAGTACCTGAGATCACAATTCGATCCTTCAATAGACAAAAAGAAAGGCCCTTCATAATAATGAAGGCCTCTCCTATAATTTAAGTTATTTTAAAATGTCATGGTCAACATAACGTTCACCGTTCAATTCACTAATAATTTCAATTGCGACCTTGGCTCCATCGCCAGCGGTAATAATCGTATGAACGCTAACACCAGCTACTGTACCTGCCGCCCAAATCCGCGGCTTGCTGGTACGTCCGTTAGCGTCCGTGTCAATGACGGTCTTGATACGTGGCTCTCTTCCATCCTTCAGTGTAATACCGATCGACTTCGCTAAATCCGTAAGCGCACCCGTGGCCAAAATAACATGAGAAGCTTCATAGCTGCGTCCCGATTCCGTCTTTACGGTTATTTTCGTTTCACCATTTGTGTCTACGGCTATTACTTTCTCTTCGATGAACTTAGCGCCGAATTTCTCAGCTTGTTCACGGCCTGTCTGCAGTAAATCCGGTCCGGACGTCTCTTTGACACCGTAATGATTCTCAATCCAGGCTCTCTTCGTCATGCTTCCATTGCTGTCCAGTACAAGTGTCTCCTTACCTGCCTTTGCCAGAAACAAAGCTGCACTTGCCCCTGCAGGTCCTGCTCCGATTACTATTACCTCAGCCAAAATTACACCTACTCTCTATAATATTAGGGGTAGCTCAAAAAGTCTGCTTCTGATCACAAAGTGAATCAGACAGCGGCTCAGCATCCGCGTTTTGAAACAACGCACATCGGAAGCCTCAGCTTCGGTGCCAAACCGACCTTTCTGAACTAAAATGTTCGTGCCGCCCCCGTCACAGGTAGCGGCACGGCTTAGCCACGTTACTCAATCCACTCTTCCGCCCAGCATTGGACCTGGTCCATAACGGGACGCAGGGCGCGCCCTTTATCCGTCAATTCGTATTCAATCCGAACCGGTGTTTCTGGATACACATGCCGCACAAGTATACCCTCATTCTCAAGATCCTTCATACGTTCGGACAGCATTTTATCACTCATCGACGGGATGCCATTTGAAATATCTTTGAATCTCCTGGGTCCGTCCATTAAAGTTCGAATAATTAATCCGTTCCAGCGTTTCCCCAGCAAAGAGAAAGCCAACTCAAAGCGCGGACACAACTGACATATGGATGTACCGTTATCATCCATTACATTTCACCTCTTACCTATTTAGAAACAATTACTTCATGAGAAACATTGTCGTTAAAAACTTACAATAAGTTAGTTTGTTTCAGTTTAGCATATTTTTAAATAAATTAACACCGAGATTATACTTTCCTTAACATTTTCACATACTCGGTACTCTTAACATAGGCCTTAAATTAGTATACTATACAAAAAGTTTAGCAATTAAAGGAAACAAAAATAACGGCTGCCGTTTGGGGAGCCGTTATTTTTAAATCTATTTATAACCCGAGGTATTTATGATTTATACCCACCACATTTCAGCGGCAGAGTCCTCCATAATTACTTGCTGTAGATTGCGAACAGCCTTCGTGAAGCCTTCATCAATTGACATCAATCCATCCTCATGCTCGATGCTTACCGCATAATCATAACCATGCAGACGAAGCGCGCTGATAATATCCGCCCAGGTCTTCATATCATGGCCATATCCAACGGTGCGGAATTGCCATGCACGATCCTGCATTAAGGTATAGGATTGCATGTCGGTGATCCCGTGCATATTGACATTTATCGGATCAATTGTTGTATCCTTCGCATGGAAGTGGTGAATTGCGCCTGCCTTACCCAGGATGGCTACTGCCTGAACCGGGTCAATGCCTTGCCACCACATATGGCTAGGGTCCAGGTTAGCGCCGATCACTTCACCAACCGCTTCGCGAAGACGAAGCAAGGTGCCCGGCGTATGCACGGAGAAGCCGCCATGGAGCTCAAGACCGATCTTGACATGATGCTTCTCAGCGTAAGCCCCCCATTCCTTCCAATAAGGAATGACCTTGTTCTCCCATTGCCATGCCAGCACTTCCTGGTAATCGTTTGGCCAAGGAGCAACCGGCCAGTTCGGATATTTCGCATCCTCATGATCACCCGGGCAGCCTGAGAAGGTGTTCACAACAGGCACTTCAAGCAATTCAGCCAGCTGAACCGTCTTGACGAAATCATCATGATCCTGCTGTGCAAGTGCCTTCTGCGGATGAAGCGGGTTACCGTGACAGCTCAAAGCACTGATCATCAGGCCACGGGATTCCACCGCTTTCTTGAATTGCTCGCGAGCCGCTTTATTCTCAAGTAGAAGGTCTGGGTTGCAATGAGCCTTCCCGGGATTCCCACCTGTACCGATCTCTACTGCCTTCAAGCCACGGGATGCAGCCATATCCAACGCTTCTTCGAACGAACGATCTCCAAACAGAACCATAAAGACGCCTAATTTCATTGTATTTCCTCCTACCTTTATTTCTTGTTTATCATATGTTTAGTTCATAGTGTTTAAGCCATTAGTCAAAATATACTGCCTTGCCTCTCTTCGCCGATTCATAAATCGCCTCAAGAATTTCAGTAACTACGAGAGCTTGCTCCGGTTTTACGACCGGCTCTTTGTCTTCAATAACCGCTTCGATCCAGGTTCTCGCTTCACGGACAGCTTCATTCTCCACTTTGCCGTCATAAAACGCTACACCGCCGGCGCCAAGGTCGATCTTTGTGTCATACAAGCGGCTGTTCTTCTCGCCGTTAATGCGCAGACCATTCGTCATATCCGCTCCGCCTTCAGTGCCGCACAGCATCGTTCTTGCTTCGCCGATATCCACCATATTGATCGCCCAGCTTGATTCAAGAATAATGGTCGCACCATTCTTCATCGTAATGAATCCGAATGCAGAATCTTCCACCTTGAACTCTTCCGGATTCCATGGACCAAATGCATTTGCCGCATTCTCACGATCCCCTAACTTATGGAACACTTGTCCGGTTACACTCTTCGGCTCGTAGTTGTCCATCAACCACAGCGTCAAGTCCAATGCGTGAGTACCGATATCGATGAGCGGGCCCCCGCCCTGCTTCTCTTCATCAAGGAATACTCCCCAAGTAGGAACCGCACGACGGCGAAGCGCCAGCGCCTTACCCAGATAAATATCACCCAGTTCCCCTTCTTCGCACAACTGCTTCAAATACATGCTGTCATTGCGGAAGCGGTTCTGATATGCAATGCTCAATTTCTTGCCCGTACGCTTCGCCGCGTCCAGCATTTGACGAGCTTGCTCCGCCGTCTTGGCCATCGGCTTCTCGCACATAACGTGGCGTCCGGATTCCAGGGAAGCCACCGTGATCTCAGCGTGAGAATCGTTAGGCGTACATACATGAATCACCTCAACATCCGTCTCTGCCAGCAGTTTGCGAAAATCTGTAAATACTTTGGCGCCTTCTACGCCATATTCAGCAGCCGCCTTGGTCGCGCGTTCTTCGATAATATCGCAAAAAGCGACCAATTCAACTTGTTCTACCTGCGAAAGACTTGGCAAATGCTTGCCGTTTGCGATCCCGCCACACCCGATTACAGCTACTTTTATTGTTTTAGACATTTAGTTTTCCTCCTTCTTGTGCATAAGCGCGTATAAATTCCATACTGGTCTCGATGCTCTTCAATGAATCATTAGCACAATAATCCTGTTCTACAACCAGCCATTCAGCACCTGCCTGGATCGCAGCGTCAGCAATATCCCGAACATTCACTTCGCCCTGGCCCAGTTCAACCGTCTCCGGCGATCCGTCCGCCTTCTTAACGAGATCCTTCCAGTGAAGCAGAGGCATGCGACCGCTGTATTTAGCGATATATTCAAGCGGATCAAATCCCGCGAAGTACACCCAACATGAATCCAGCTCAACCTTGAGCAATTCTTCGGATACTTCAAAGAATATCGCATCAAGTACCGGCTTGTCCTCGAGCTTCTGTGTCAGCTCGAAATCATGGTTATGGTAGAACAGCACCATTCCCTCTTCTGCGCAGCGCTGGCCAATCACTTTCAAATCCTCTATCACTTCGTCCCAGCGCCCGCGGTCCTCTTCTGACAAATAAGGCATAGCCAAGTAACGGTTGCCGATAGCTTTGTTATAAGCGATCTCCTCATCCAGCGCATGGAGCAAGCGCTCATATGGTGTATGCGCACCTAAAGCAACAAGCCCTGTCTCATCAAGCAATGCCTTCACCTGCTCTGGCGTACGGCCATAGAAACCAGCGAATTCCACTCCCTGGTATCCAAGCTCGGCCACCTTTCGCAGCGTACCTTCAAAATCACGTTCCAAATAATCACGTACCGTATAAAGCTGTAATCCTACCTTCACCATATGATTCACCTCATTACGAATGATTGTAGACGAACACCGAAAATGTGTACTTTATAACTCACAACATCTTCATGTGCGCCGAATTCATAGGTCTTACTTAGCTAGTGCCTATCTTTGGCATTCAGCCAACGACACCACTCCTGAAAAGGATTTTTTATATTAGCACTACAAATCCAATGGTATTTCAAATCGCTTTCATTTAAAATGAATAATATGATTCAAACATGAACAATCTGGTCATTATTTTATTATTATTTAAAGGAGAATCAGCGATGGATTGCCGTAACCTTCAACTGTTAACTGCCCATGGTTCCCCTCGGCAAACCCGCATGGCAGCGCCGACAGAACGCTTGGACTTGCAAATATTAACCGCTAACTACTCTTCTCACCGCAAGCCTTTTCATATGGTGAATCCTGAAGGATTGCATAGTTATCTTATTCGCCTGCAGTCCTTCGGGCGCTGCCGAGCCCGTTTGGACGGGAAGCTAGAGCTGCTGGAACCGGGCGACCTGCTGCTGTTCAAGCCTGGCGAGCCCTACGAGCTTCGAATTGAAGCGGAACAGAACCAGCTCGGTGAGAAAATGGTCTCCAGCGCCGATTACCATATATTTTTATCCGGAGGCTGGGTCGATGAATGGTGGGAGAAATACGACCGACCGCAGAAAATCAAGGTTCCTTTATCCGAGGGGATAATTGGCGCCTTCCGGCAAATTATGCTCGAACAGCGACGGATTTCCAATCCTACACCTGAAATAGCCGAGTATTACTTAAGAATCCTGTGCCTGGATATCGATCGGAACTTCCTGCAGCAGCCGCTGCCCACTTATCCGTCGTACCTCGCCCACCGCATCAAGAACTATATTGAAGAGAATGCCGCCTCTCCTTTTAAGCTGGAGGATGCCGCGGCCCATGTTGGAATTAGCGTCTCACGAGCCGTCCACCTGTTCAAAGAGACCTTTGGTACAAGCATCATTCAGTATGCGCTGGAAGTACGATTAAATATGGCGCGGGAGCGGATTACCTTCAGCCCTTTGTCGCTGGAGCATGTCGCTGAAAGCTCCGGGTTTCCGAACTATAACTATTTTCATAAAGTATTCCGCAAGAAATTCGGAATGTCTCCCAAGCAATACCGGCAAACCACGCGCAGCCATGGGATATAACTGCTGATTTGAATTCGAATACCGGTTGTTACAAAAAACGCTGCCAGAAGCCATAGATGGTTTCAGCAGCGTTTTTTTATTATGTGAAAATTTGCCTGAATTATCCGTTTGCCTTGCTAGGCTTGTTCTCTACGATCTTCTTGCCCGACAGGAACCAGCCGCCGACAGCGATCAGGATTAGAACGATATAGAATGAGATCTTCCAGGCTGTACTCTCGGCAAAAGTTTCAGGTATGATGTGAAGCGACGGATGCGCCAAGGTGTGTACAGCCAGCTTAATCCCCACCCAGCCTACGATAAGGAACGCCGCGATCTCCAGGCCCGGACGGGAATGAAGCAGCTTCACGAAGAAGTTGGCTGCGAAGCGCATGATGATCAGACCGATAAATCCACCAAGCAAAATGACGATAAATTTGCCGCCATCCATGCCGCCGATATTCGGCAGACCGCTAGGTGGCAAGGCAACAGCTAGAGCAACAGCGGCCAGGATCGAGTCGACCGCAAACGCGATATCCGCCAGTTCCACCTTCAGCACCGTCCCCCAAAAGCCGGAAGTTTTCTTCTTTTTCTCCGGGATGTTCTCATGATCCTGTCCGCCCTCATTTTCAGCTCGATGGACGACCAGCTTGCGAACGATATGATTGATTGCCATATACAACAGATAGATTGCCCCGATCGCTTGAAGCTGCCATACGTCAACCAGGTACGAGATAATAAATAACGAGGCAAAACGGAATACAAACGCACCTGCCAAGCCGTAGAACAGCGCCTTCTTCCGTACATCCTCCTCCAGATGTTTCACCATAATGGCCAGAACCAGCGCATTATCCGCCGCTAGCAATCCCTCCAGCACTACCAGAACAATGAGCACCCAGCCATACTCCATCAGCAAGCCAATATCCATCTTTTTTCCCCCAATTAGTCAGTATAATGTTGTTATTGTGGCTCAAAGCTAATAAAAAAAGACCTTTACCGATTGCGGTAAAGGTCTTTATGATTAAACCTCTACCCTGCAATGGTAAAGGTCTCGCTAACAACTTGAAGTTGCCAATAAAGCCGGAGACGTTAATCCCGTAATGACGACTTTACTGAAACAGCTACTCCCCTTTAATCATTTAACACTCATATATGAATTCGTATACTATACCTCATAATATTATAAGATATAAATTTACCTGTCAATATATAACTTCGTGAACAAGCCTACTCCAATTATAAAGTAAGGGCTACGGCTGACCTTCGGATCGGTGGGGAATGCTAACGGAAATGAGAGCCGTTATATCGCTAAAATTGAGAGCTTCCAAATTCTAAAGGAAATGAGATGCGTTATTCGGGGCAAATTCGGCCTATGGCGCTCTCTTTTAGGCAGATAAGGTCCCCCAGTTCCGTTAGAATTCCTGATGGTCTTATTCCGGTTAAATAGCGGCGGTGATTTCCGTTAGCTAGGCTATTTGCCGGAATTATTTCGAATTTTACTTAAAAACAGGTATAATAAGTATCGACACATCCCAAAATCTTACTACTATCGAAACGGAGGGAAAAACATGAACCAAGCACCATTGCCTAATCTGGAATTGGCTACTTTTGCCGGCGGCTGCTTCTGGTGTATGGTGTCCCCATTTGAAGAGCTTCCGGGCATACACGGGATCATCTCGGGCTATACCGGTGGCCATAAAGAGAATCCAACGTATGAGGAGGTTTGTGCCGGGGGTACAGGTCATTATGAAGCTGTGCAGATTACGTTTGATCCGGCCGTTTTTCCGTACCGGAAGCTGCTGACCCTGTTCTGGCAGCAAATTGATCCGACCGATGCCGGCGGACAATTCCATGACCGCGGGGAGTCCTACTATACAGCTATTTTCTATCATAATGAGCGCCAGCGTGAAGAAGCGGAAGCCTCGAAGCTCGAACTGGAGCAGAGCGGACGCTTCGATAAGCCGATCGTAACGCCGATTTTGCCGGCCTCCGTCTTTTATCCGGCTGAAGATTACCACCAGGATTACCACAAGAAGAATCCGCTGCACTACAAGCGTTACCGAATCGGCTCCGGCCGGGAGGATTTCATTGAACAACATTGGTCCGGCCCTGCCGACCCAGACAAAATAAAGCAGGTTCTGACGCCGATTCAATATGAAGTGACGCAGAACAGCGCCACCGAAAGACCATTTACCGGCGAGTATTGGGATCATACCGAAGATGGCATTTATGTGGATATCGTATCCGGCGAGCCTCTGTTCAGTTCACTGGATAAATATGACGCAGGATGTGGCTGGCCAAGCTTCACTCGTCCACTGCAGTCCTACAATATCAAGGAGAAGGTGGACAAGAGTCATTTCATGGTCCGTACAGAAGTCAGAAGCCGTCAGGGCGACTCTCATCTGGGACATGTATTTGATGACGGCCCCGGCCCGTCCGGACTCCGCTACTGCATCAACTCCGCCGCGCTCCGCTTCATTCCGAAGGATAAGCTGGAGAGCGGAGGTTATGGAGAGTACCTGCCATTGTTCGAGCAGCAGAGCCAAAAGTAACCTATCGTTCAAAAACAGCGGAAGCCTTAAAGCTCACGCTGTTTTTTTGTGTGACAAATCTAATTGCACAATTTTTAAATTCACGTTTTGTAAATAATTGAAGTGACACCAATCACAATTATCGCTATTTCTATGTGCCTATACTTATTACTGTAAGATTTATCACATAGAAAGAAGGTGCCCCTATGCTTGATGCAAAGACCATTGAAATTATTAAATCGACGGTTCCTGTACTAGAGGTTCATGGGCAAACAATTACTAAACAATTTTATGAGACGATGTTTAAAAATCACCCTGAATTGCTTAATGTATTTAACCACGCCAATCAGCGTCAAGGCAAGCAGCCAACAGCTCTAGCCAACGCTGTCTACGCTGCTGCCGCACATATCGATCGTCTGGAAGAAATCCTGCCTGTTGTCAAAGGAATTGCCCAAAAGCACCGGGCGCTGGGTATTTTGCCGGAGCAATATCCGATCGTTGGCGAGAATCTGCTCGCCGCTATCAAAATGGTGCTTGGTGATGCTGCAACCGATGAGATCATCGAGGCCTGGGGCCAAGCCTATGGTGTCATCGCCGATGTATTCATCAGCGTCGAAGCTGAGATGTACCAGGCAGCTGAACAGCAGCCCGGCGGCTGGCGCGGATTCCGCCGCTTCGTCGTTGATCGCAAGGTTAAAGAGAGCGATGTGATCACCTCTTTTTACTTGAAGCCGGAAGACGGCAAGGAAATCGCCAATTATGTGCCCGGACAATACATCACAGTTAGGGTTAAACCGGAAGGTCAAGCCTTCACCCATCTTCGCCACTACAGTCTGTCCACCTCACCTGGTCACGCTTATTACCGCATCTCCGTGAAACGCGAAGAGGCCATAGCCGATAAGCCAGCCGGTATCGTATCCACTTATTTGCATGATGCTGTGCAGGAAAGAGACATTCTGGAGCTTAGCGCGCCGGCCGGAGAATTTACATTGGAATTGGAACCTTCCAGCCAGCATCCAGTTGTACTAATCAGCGGTGGTGTAGGTTTGACTCCGATGGTTAGTATGCTCGAGACCTTGCTGGAGCAGAACCCGGCCCACGATGTCGTCTATATTCACGCGGCTCGCAACGGCAGCCAGCATGCGATGAGAGCGCATATCCACCAATTGACCGAGGCGCATCCGTCCCTGCGCTCTTACGTTGTTTATGAAGCTCCGGCTGCTGGTGAAAGCTGTGACAAAAACGGCTATATCGATCTTCCTTGGCTGCAGACCGTTGCTGATTCCAACGCTGATTTCTATTTCTGCGGTCCTACTCCGTTCATGCAGGCCGTTAACCGCGCTCTTAAGCAATGGGGAGTTCCCGCTGAAAGAATTCACTTCGAGTTCTTCGGACCAGCGGATAGTCTGGATTAATTGCCCAGCCGATAACGATCCTATATATACAGAACCCCCGCGGCTCCAACGTGCTTTGCATCGCCAGATTACGCGGGGGTTCTTATTTTGTGATGTCGCTTATTTATTCATTTCCCGCAGCAAGCGATTCACCGTCTCACGTCTGATCCCGATCAATTGACCAATCTCCTCTTGCGTCAAATAATCGGTTAACGGAATACCGTTCGCATGCTGGCTCAGCCATTTATTCAATAGTTCCAACCGCTCCGCAGGCGTACCTACCGTCAAATGATCCAAGCGTTCCTGCATAAACCTGATCTTCTCCTGCAGCAGCTTGGCGATCTCAAGCGCCTTATGCGGATCCTCCTCAAGCTCCCGGTACCATTTCTCCGCAGGAATAACCTCGACTTCACTTCGCACCAGGGCTATCGCCGTTCCATGCGTCTCCTTTGGGGAGATTAAGGAATGATGCGGAACCATCTCACCGGGGTAAAGAATATTAAATAACACCATATTTCCATTTTCATGCAGTCGAGTCACTTTGAACAGCCCGCTCTTAATGTGGTACAGGTTTACGCCTTCATCCCCTTGATGAAACAGCACCTCACCTTTATGTAAAATCATATTAATCTCTCCATTCCCGCAAAAAAGATATATCCATATTATAGCAGAATTTCAAAACCTATGCCCGTTCGCAATCATCCGAAAAAAAGAAAACGACGTTGAAGCCCGGAGGCTTACGCCGTTTTCTGTTTCATGCCGTAAGAAACTTTGCGCGATGGCACTTCTTTACGACCATACTGTACAGTCCAGGTAATCATTTTACCGGCAATCAGTACCGCCATAATCGTGAACATCGTCTCTTTAAATGGCAAATAGAACAAGGATAACATCAATACGACCGCATCCATCAGGATGAACATCGTACCAATCTTGATGCCTGACCATCCACTTAACATCAATGCTAAAATATCGTCTCCGCCTGACGCTCCGCCGGCACGTAGAACAAGTCCAGCACCAAGTCCTGTCAACAGACCCGACACCAACGCCGCTAGCGGCAAATTGTTCGTTAGATCTATAGACAACGGTGAAAATTGCTCGAACAGTTCATAGAATGCCGAGAACAGCACCGAGGCGAACAGTGTATTTGCAATAAATTTCCAGCCTTTAAAAAATACAGCCACCATCATTACGAGAGCATCGAGCGCAAGCAACGATAACGCCGGAGGCAGATTCAATGAATACTTGCCTAACAGCGCCAGGCCAACAAAGCCGCCCTCTGACAGACCATTCTGAAAATTAATATGATAATACGCAAACGCCAATAAAAAAGTACCAAACATCAAAACTAATAACTGCTTACCGTCATACTGCCATCTTGCTGCTTTCTTCCTCATAAAGAATCCCTCTTATCGCAGATTGGTTGACCTCACGCCAACACCCTGCGAAGAAGATCCTTGAGGACTTCATACTTCGCATCATCACTCGCTTCTTTCGTAAGGGTATTGTCGCAAACCGACGTTCCACGTAAGAAGCTAAGTGTAAGAGAGATCACAACGTTTCCAAATCGTCCTTTGGGGATTCGTCCTTAAGGGACACATGGTATCCTGATCCTTTCTGTTTTTGATTCTATATTATTATACCACAATTCAGTTCATGACAAAAACGTCGCGCTTCTACCGCTAAGCAGGAAATACCAGCATTATGGCTCATATTAAACGCCGCATATCATACGGATCTTGTCATTCTTCCATTCTCAGCGATATAATGCTGAATCCGCCAGCGTAAATCCTAACCCAATGTTTTGAGCAGGCGATTCACCGTCTCGCGCCTCACACCGATCAATTGCCCAATTTCCTCCTGAGTCAGGTAATCGGTAAGATGCGTGCCCGGGACATGCTGGCTTAGCCAGTTCCCCAATAGCTCCAGCCGTTCGGCCGGAGTGCCAATTGACAGGTGATCCAACCGCTCCTGCATAAATCTTAGCTTTTCCTGCAGCTGCATGGCCACTTCCATCGCCTTGTCCGGATCATTCTTCATATCCTGGTACCATTGCTTTGCCGGAATAACCTCTACCTCACTTTGGACCAGCGCAATCGCTGTTCCCAGCACTTCCTTGGGTGAGACCAGAGAATGATGCGGAACAATCTCATCGGGATATAAAATATTAAACAATACCACATTTCCATTCTCATGCAGTCGTATTACTTTGAATAAGCCACTCTTAATGCGATACAAGTTCTCACATTCATCTCCCTGGTGAAATAAAGCATCACCTTTGTGCAAGATCATCAATTAATCTCCCCATTCAATCCAAAATGCTGTAACCCATATTATAGCATAATATGCGTTTGGCACCATGGGGCGGCCTTACCATACTTCATATCCGATTCGTCTTAATCGTCGGTGTATCCCGCCGTGAACTCGGCGCTGACAATATCACGCCATAACACCCATTCCATCCCGGCGTCTGTCCGTAGACACACCCGTCGCTCGCCAGGGTCCAGGCGAACAACGATTCCATTAAGATGATGCTCCTTATATTCACCAAATAAGCGAAGCGCCACCTCTCTTCCCTCCTGCTGCGATTCCATTACAATTCGCGAGACCCTTTCCAGCTCCTGTTCATCCAGCTGAACCCGCGTTCTCTTCTGCAGATAACGATTGCTGTTCAGGATCGCTTCCTTATGCTCCGGCAGCATCATCCGTGAGGATTCCCACAGCCCGTTCCCTTGCAATTTACCTGTCATCGATAATGTCCTCCAATCTTGCCGGCCCGATCTCTAGCCTGGCCTGATGCCGTTAGCGATACCGCCCGGAGGATAGCGGAGTCTCCATATCTCCGCTTAATCTCATCCGTTGCTCTCTCGAGTGCCTGATACTTGGGCCGCTCGTCAAACAAGGTTAATTGATAGGCGTCATCCGCCACTAATCCCGACAGGGTAACCCCTACCTTGCGTACAGGAAGATCGTCCCAATGCTTGCGGAACAGCACCATCACCGCCTCGTAGACCTGGTTAGTCACATTCGTCGGATCGGACAGCTTCAATTGCCTCGAAAATCCGGTTGGTCGGTCGAAATCCGCTCCTCGGCAGCTGATGCTAACCACACTGCCCATGAACCCTTTGTCCCGGCAACGCCGGCAGACGAGCTCGGTCAGCTCCAACAATGGAATGGCAATCGTCTCCAAGGAATAGTAATCCCGCGGCAGCGTCATCTCATGGCCAATAGATTTGACGCCTTGATGGCTATTCGGGTTGACGGGGGAAGGATCGATGCCGTTAGCCAGACGCCACAGCACCTCCCCATTCACTCCGAAGCGGGCTTTCATCCGCTGCATCGGCGCGTTGGCTAAATGACCGATGGTTGGCAGGCCCATATTCAGAAGATGCCGTTCCATCCGCGAACCAACCATCAGCAATTTCCGGATCGGCAGCGGCCAGAGCACCTCCTGAAGCTTATTCCGGGGAAGCAGATAGATGCCATCCGCATTCTTCTTGGCGAAGTTGTCGCAGGCCATCTTGCTCACCGCCTTGTTATAGCTGACTCCAAAACGGCAGTATACTCCTGTATTACGCAAAATCTCAGCCTGAACCATACGGGCCAGAGTATCCGGGTCCCCGAATAAGGATAAGCTCCCGGTTATATCCAGATGCTGTTCATCAATACTGTAAGGCTCCACCAGATCGGTAAATTGTCTCATAATCTCTGTTATCTGCAGCGATACATGAATGTATTTCTCCATTCTTGGTCTCATCACCACGAGCTCAGGACACTTCGCCAGCGCTGTTCCCACATTCTCAGCGGTCGTCACCCCATACCGTTTGGCGATCGGACAAGCCGCCAGCACAATGCCGGAACGGCGTTCAGGATCACCTGCCACGATCAACGGGCGGTCCTGATATTGCGGATGATCTGCCTTCTCCACACTGGCGTAGAACGACTGGCAATCAATTTATCAAGACTTAATTTTTGAAAATTATTAATAATGTTGATCTAAATCATTGTTTATATGAATATGTCGATAATTATCTTCTTATGACGGGTTGTAATACGAAGTGCGACAGTTACTAATAATTTTTAAAGGAAGTGAATTGGCAATCCATTTTCTATATTAACGTTCCTATTGCTATCATCGGTATTGTAGTGTCCATTTGGGCAATTCGTGAATCAAGAGAAGAATCGTCTTCTCGCTTTATTGAATTTCTTCCCCTCTTTTATCCTTCATTTTTGAGTAAAAGAAAACTTGGCTACATACTTATTAACGTAGTCTCGTTGCGATATATTTTCTTGGGTAGAATTATCGAATACTTTCATAGCAACTCTTGAAAGGATTTTTTATAAAAGAACACGGGACCTTAAAGGAGGTCCCGTGTTTAATTTTCTATTAGATTTGATTTTGTTATTAGGTTAAATCAGTTGTGGTTATTCCCTATCCTTGCTAAACAATAAATCCAGAATCTTATCATCCGCCTTACGATTCTTCCCTTTGTATTGGTAGCAGTGAATATGAATGACTGGATTAAAGTTAATTTCGATAATACTGTAGTTATGATCATTTGCCTCATCTTTATAAGCATCAATCATCATATCTACTCCACAGAATGTCGCTCCAACTGCTCCTTTAGCCGATCTAATGGCTAATTGTTTATAGCTGTCTGGAATGTCATCAGTATAGTCAATGCTGTCCCCACCTGTACTGATATTAGAATTCTGACGTAAATAAACGATATCACCATTAGTTGGAATATCTTCAGCCGTTTTACCTTGTCCTTTTAAGAACAGTTTTTCAGCATCACCTAATTGGATTCGTTCAAGTGGAGTTTTATATCCCTTTCCTCTAAGCGGGTCTTTATTTTTCTCATGAATTAATTGGGCAACGGTGTGTACCCCATCCCCGATCACATTTGCGGGAACACGATGTAAGATTCCGACTACTTCATCGCCCATGACTAGAAAGCGATACTCTTTTCCCGTCATGAATTCCTCTAACAGTGCTGTACGATCATAATCAAAGGCTATCTCAAATGCCTTACGATAATCCTCTTCTGTAAACTCACCAGTGAATATCGTAATCCCAAGCCCAAAATTAGTGGATTTAGGTTTTATAACAATTTGTCTACCTAAATAATTTGCAAACGATGACATGGCCTCTTCTATATTGTGTACGCTTCCCCGTTCGGAACACGAATACCATTATCTCGTAGAACTTCTTTTGTAACGATCTTATTCTCCATGATAAGTACGGTGCTATAAGAATCTAATGAGGTTTTAGTCGCCTGCTTCACATATTCAATCTGATCTCCTTTCTGTAACCGGATAAAATTCTCTTCTCGGTCGAGGATGTCAAACCGAATTCCGCGTTTGATAACAGCCTTAAGTAAAAGTTGCGTAGATAATTCCACGTCTTTATGACCCGCAAATTGATAGCCCACTTTCATACTTTGCTTCTTGTACAGCTTTGCCTGGTTCAAATGATAAGTTGAATAAGACGATTTTTCAATTTCTGATCTGACGATAGATGCCCTGATTATAAATGCGTAGAATATGAGGCAAAGAATTTTCATCTGCCTCTCTTACTGTTACATTTGCCAAGGATACTCCTCCAATCGGTACATTAAGCAAACAGACATTTGATTATTCCAAAAATGATTAGGCAATACTATTGAAGAAAAAGGTAAATGTTGTTAAATCCATTCATTGAGACTTATTCTGATCTTGCCTTTTTAGGTTTCATTAGGTTCTTTAGTTCTTCTCGAGTAGCCCCGAGTGATTGATTGATCCAAGTGATCGTGCCATACTTAGTTTCATGGTTTAGATCGCACTCAAAGCCAAACTTACTGTAAAATTGCTCCGATCGGTTGATGTGATCCCAGTCGACACTCGAAATCCAACCAGTGATAAACCGGATATGCATCTGGTCGACAAGCTTCAAAATGGCATTCATTGTGATTGATCCGTAGCCGCGACTAACTCTGTCACCTTCAATTCGTATGTCCGCAATCTCCATACGCAGGGTTTCAGGGTAGATAACCAGGAAAGCGTTCGAGTCAGGTGCCTTAACCCCCTTCGGAGTAATGATCCTTATACGCAAGTGAATATTCCTATCATCTATATCGTCTTGGTACACCAAACGATAGATTATTATAGTTTCACCATGTCGGTTCTGGTCTACATGGATTACCTTATGTCCTTCATTCTCAATATTATCGGTCTGCCATTGAATTTCGTAATTAATATCATCCTTTTGTTTTAATGGGATTGGCTTATATTCACTTTTTAGCACTGGGAACGGTTCGCTGTCTCCAAATAACTCCTTCAATATATCAGTAAGCTGCTTTGAGCTTTTTTCATCAAACGGTTTATACTTTTCCATTTAATCACTCTTTTCTAATAATATTTCACTAACCCTATGTATAGTAAAGATTCCCTACTCGTTACTCGAACCCCTTCTTCATTTCGACTAGATTCAACACATATGCAGTCGCAAAATATTTTTAAAAGCCTCGTCTTAGAAGACGAGGCTTTATGTCAAGTACGCGTAGCTTTACCGGGTTACATTTTCTATTTGTCAAAATAATCTACTGGATTTGGAAATGGATTTATTGCTAAATCGAAGTATTCAACATTATCTTCAACGATTTCCATTAATATATTAAATTCCAAAAATAAAGCTAGAGCTTCTTCTATGTTACTCGGATAAGAGTATCCATTCATCTCTAACCGTTCTTTTACTGAAAATTCACGCTGATATGATACTAAAAAATCTTCCTCCTCTTCTTCTGTTTCAAAACTATCTTTCAAAACTAATGTATTGAAATCTTCTTTATCCATATACTGATCAAGTTTCTCGAGAACCTCGGATTTCGTGAGTCCCATACTTATTAAATGAGCTAACGTAGTGATTAATTTTGCGTCATAAACTGGAAGAACCCCCATCCAACCATTATCAAACAATCCAGTTGGTACAGGTGTAAAGTCTTTGTCGATACCATTATGCTTTATTAAACTTCTTACCGTAACCTTTTCTTTCATTTTAAACCCTCCTTTATGCAAATATAGTTAATAATATTAAATACCTACCTTTAAGGATTTAATTGATATAGCGAGAGAATAATAAACAAAAAAAGTCTGCAAGCAGAACTCGCAGACCACTTTGACCGATACTTTCGGATTTGTTAACAAATATACCCATTATTCTCACCGGTGTCAAGAGACCATACTCTCTTCCTCGAGGTTAGAAAATTAGATTGATCATTAATATAACTCTACTAAACAAATCGGCAATGAGACTAAGTTCGTGCCTGCAGGGCCGTTATGGGGATGCCCCAAGGCTGCCGGCACAGAACGGCCTTCGAAGATTTGGTGGACCAGCTACGGACCCTAATGCTGAAGTTTCTAGAATATCATTCGGTAGATACATCTTTAATGTCCATATACCTAGTTAATTCTTTAGTATCGCTGATATCCAAAAAGTTCATAAGTCGAAGTAGATTATGGCTGTCCGGTGTGGTATCTCCAGATTCCCATTTTTGATAAGTGCGAATTGATGTACCGATTGCTGTGGCTACTTCTTTCTGAGTGTACCCTTCACGATCGCGAATATATTTGAGTTCAATATTATCAAATTCCATAAGCTGCGGGCCTATGTGCAAAGGAGTCCATAGCTCCTCAACATCTTCAGATTCATCCCATAGATTCAATCCCCAAATAGCTGTCTTTGGACCAGCCTCTATGAAAATCTTGCCCTTGAAACGTTTGTTTACTTCAGCCCATACTCGCATTGGGTTTTTTATTTTAAGCCCGATCCACCTAAGTATTGGTCTCCCATCGTCATCACATGGGAATGTACCAGAAACTTCGAACACCTGGCCCTTCCGACTGATATATTCGTATGTGTAACTTTCTTGCAGATAATAAATTATCGGTGGAAGTCCGACACTTTCAAGTATATTGTTATAGGATACAATAAACTTCTTCGGCATTTTCTCTGCACCTGGGAAGGACTCTGTCAGATCCAAGTAGTGCGACCATTTAAAAAGAAACTCAGTCTGGCATCCCATGCCTGTTTGTTGATGAGGATAGTTAAATATTTGTTTCATTGTGAGTTGATGGTGATAGTGCATCTTCTCTATAACGCTGTATAGAAGGTCCGTATTTTCTGCAACATTCTTGGCTAACCTTGGCGTACTATATATACCCATGATGTATTCATTAAGATCACCTATATCTTCAAGGCTGTTTATTTCCGGTTTGTAAAAATAGAAAGGGATGCGCTTAAGAAAAACTTCTTTGGGCACTGACGGAGCGTTGAAATATAGTCGGTTATCACTTTCACCAAGGTATGGAAATATCTCTTCTCCGATGGTTTCGTGTCTATCCATATAAGACAAGAGTTTTTCGACTTTCTCTGGATCACTAATATAATTTCGTATATGACTCTCTGCAGTAATGATTGACATTTTTCCACCTCCACAATTCATGATTCAATTGTAACATGAAGAATTTGGGTATTATAGACGTCTCATTATCCGTTAAATTAAGGGGTGAATTCGTACGATCTTGATTTTTCTTTGTATCCGTCAATATATAAGGGTTAAACACGTCAATTGTTTCGCCAATCTCTTCATATTTTTCGGTTGAGGGGCATCTTTGGGCGGATCTGAATTTTATTATGATATTGATCTTGACTGCTGAGCTCTCTCTCCCGCATCGATTTGGAGGAGTTTCAGGCCCAATTTGAGAAGCATTAAAAAAGTCGAATACTAGGGTTACTTACCTGGTACTTCGAACAGTATTCGATCAAGACTTCCAGAACAGAGTCCTTGATATGAAACTGCCTGATCTTGTCTCGCTTCGTTGGTGCCTAAAGTGTCGATATTTCATCTGAATGAATACTTTACCTGCGCGATTTTACCACCGAAATATGAATAAATAACTATCTAATCGGCAATGAGAGCATGTTCTTGTCCATCATCAGCAAAGGGATCAAGTTCTTGTTCCCTTAAAATAGAAAAACCACGCGGGGCGTGGTTTCTTAAAGGACTATGTTCTTGTCCTGTGACACTTCATGTCGGTTGACTTTTCTGTTACAACTTCATATGTAAAGTTGTTTTCAATACAGTAAGCCCTTTGTGCCTCAATCTGGCGCAGAGTTCTATCATTCCAAGGATCATTTTTGTTTAGTTCTGCTTCATACTTTACCTCGCGATATATTTCTGACCCATCATAATGTCTAATCCACATATCAAATACACTCGTGTGCAGAACAGAGTCTTTTTCTGATTCATTCTATTGCTTTTAGAACCATCTCCCATTGAATTCTCACGTTCCTTCACTTAAATATTATTAATAATCCTTATCTCATGGTATTGTGACCACCCAAAGCCTATGTGTATCCCTCAGTGTCTCTTTCTCGTTGCGGTAAATCGTCCTAAAATAGTTTAGACGAAGATGACCTTCTATCAAATGATATGGTTTACCCATGTTTGGATGTGAGTTGTTCTGGTATACAATAATAGGCACATTCCATGTCCTATGCTCAAGCATATATTTCTGCAACCATGTTTTATCATGCCGTTCATAAATCTGATACCCCAAGGAATCAATCATATCAGAGTAATATGACTTGATGTTATTGAAAATATCTTCTTTTGACCATAGCTCATCGTTAAAGACCATCTTTCCAAACCCTAGGAACGAATAATCGTTAATTTGAGAATAGTGTCTATAAATCCAACTCTCCAACGCACACTCAGGAAAATTTGGCAGTTCCGATGCAACACGTAACTTATACGCATCGAATGGCTCTTTATCGAATCCTTCACTAAGAGGTCTAAGCCGTTCAATCAAATCTTTACTCATGATATTGCACCATTATCGTTCATATTTTTGATGACTTTCTTATAGAATAGGTCAAGCATAATCGAAGTATGATCATCCGTATAGGTCTCCCAGTATGGCATTCTATACCTGTAATTCTCATTGAACTTTTGATGTAAATGCCGTTCTTTTGTAATGACAATATCATCTACTTCATTGAATTGTGAGTATGTGATATCTATAATCGTTCCATCACATTCAAGCCATGCATGGCTCATGAATTCTCCATTACTACCGTGATATTCTCCGCCAACTAGCTCCACAGAGATATAGCCTTTTTCATATAAATATCTATGCAATATCCACGATGCATCTTGGCAGCATCCATGTGGGAAATTATTGTATGGGAAAGGTAAATCCTCCGTGTGCAAGATCGCTTTATAGAATTGTCTGATATCCTTCTTAAGTTCTTCCATTTGTCCTCCCAAAAGCATTACTAAAATAAATTAGGGTATTCTTTCTTAAAATCAAAATCGTCCCCCAAAAGTTTTTTCGCTTCCTCCATCAAATGATTATGTTGTGATACAGCGTACCTTCTTTGGTAACACTGTTCATTATAATTTGCTTCACTTAGTAGATCCTTGAATTGATCTCCAGTAAAGTTCTTATAATAAGGTTCAATACAATAATCAAAAGCTTGTTCAGCCGAACTATACTGACCACTGTGAACGTAATAACTAATCATGTTATCGTAAAATTGTGATACGCATTGATTTCTTTCAGACAATTGATATAGAACTCTAACCTCATTTAATTGTAGTTCGTAATTGTGAACGTAAGGTTGGTTATGGTAATAATAACTTTGATCCCATAATTTTTCTTCGAGCATATTGAGATGTTCTTCAACTGATCCTGATAGAAAATGAGCTTTAATGAGTAATTTGAAGTTATCCCGGATTCGGTTTCTTAATAGTTCCGCCGCGTGATCGCTTAATAAAGGGTATACATTCGGGTATAGAGTTAAGAAATCTACGAACTTATTAATTGTAAGGCTATTGTCCAAAAACACGCTAAAATAAGTACTCTCATTCTTTATGTACGGAAATAAGATGCCCTCGTTGTTTTGATAAATGATTATGAGTACCTGGTAATTAATATCTCGATTTTTTCTTTCTTTATCGCCATTATTCCTAAAAACAAATTTCCATAAATTCTTAAAGATATATTCTGTCAATTCCTTATTAAAATGCTGCAAGTATTTAGACTGAATATAAGTTTCAAGCCTTTCTGAATTTGCAAACTCATTTTTTATTCGCTCTATCTCTTCCATGAAAGGGATAAATACATTTTTCGATAATATTGGACTCTTGGTCAGTAATCCTTCAAGCATACTGGTAGTGAGTGACACCGCTAATTCAGTATTAGGTTCAAATAATATATCTATTGAACTAATAACAGGGTGAGCCGATAAATTCCGATAATTCTTCAAAGTTATAATATGAGTATAAACATCATTTTCCAAAAGCTTTGCTTCCCTAAATGACTTTTCAATTAAACTACCTTCCCATGCCGGTGAAACTGGGGCATCTTCCTTCTCTGCATTTAGATCTTCCAGTATTTTTCTAGCCTTTTCATCGTTATGTATATCCCTTAAATCCATTAGCTTAAATATTAAATCGCATATTACCACCGAATAAAGCATAACAACTGCTGATCTATAGTTTTTATGTTCAATTGAACTGACGACTTCGTTAAAATATGACCTGGTCTTATGGTGATATATTTTTTCCTTCAACTCATTTATTGACTCTAACACAATAGCATTCCTCTCATCTCAAATTTTGGGGTTAATGATCCTTATTAATAACTCTTTAAGGTATTCTGGTCTGGTTCATTACATGCTCCACAATTTATGTGTCTTTCAAAACCCAAAAGAATTTTGGGTAATGCTTTGCCTAATACTCCAGAGATACAGATCCTGTGTTGACCTTGACCTGTACCGTAATGCCTACATTTGTTTTTGTAAAAGTATATAGGAAACATTCGCTCTGGCTGCTCCAACATTAACTGATTAATATACGGGCAATGCCTCGGATTTGATTTATCTTCTTCTTTATGATCCCTAAGATCATAAAGACCTTGAAGAAACAATGAACATTGTTTTGAGGGATCTTTTATTGCATGACAATTTCCTGCATGTAAAGAGAAACTAACGCATTTGCCGTGAAGATTGAAATCCTTCACATGTATTTTCAAGTTATCCAGATTGAAGAGTTCATAACTCCACTCATCTGTATTCAACTTTAGAAATCTATTTATTCGATTCCTATTTATAAAGGTTTTTCTGATTAGAGACATGCTGTGCTCCTTAGAACGCTCGGATATTCCATTCTTTTTGACGCTTATTTATTGGACTTCTATCATTCATTAAGGCAAATAGGATTAGTACGAACTTGCAGGTAGCCGAGGCTCAAGCTAAGAAAATTCGTCCTATCCTATCAATCAAACCTATTCAGATGGAAGCATTAGAAACAATTTATGTTAATCATTCCGTATAAAAAACACCCTTGATAAGGTGCTTTTTTATACTTTATTCCTTAAAAAGTATTAAAGGTTTCCTAGATGTCACATTTTTATATATGTCTCTTATCCCTAGGTAAAATATAAAATATGCTGCCCTCTCTGTCGGCTTATAGAGAGTAATTAATTCTATAGTTATTTTGTGTGTCCAGGTCATCGCCCAAGTGCAAACTAACTGAATACTCTCTGGCATTCGAATTTGTTTTAACCCTCTATTTGAAAGATTTCTAAATGAATCCGTTCCATGTATTTTAGAAGACCAATTGCGATAAAGTAACTCGTACTCTGCGACTACGCCTAATCTGTCAGCTAACTTCTGAATATTTCCGGGTCCATTATATAATGAGTACCAGTTTGGAGGTACTGTCATACCTCTCTGAACCCTATCCCATTCAATGTTTACCTCCTTAAAGGGCTCGCTGTTTAGTAATTTGCGCAATGCTGTTAATTTCACAGTATTATCAGTACCCTTAAAAGTAACCTTATAAGAATTTTTCTCTAAAGTCCTTTTGAATTTTCTCCCTCCACCCTTTACGTTCGTCTTGTTTAGTTCACGGCTTTTTGCTTTGAGGGTGCCGACTTGGTATGATAATGCACGCTTATAAGATTCCTCTTGAAGGATATATAATATGCTTAAATAGTATTCAAACGTTGCTCTAATGATTGGTATAGCGGCCTCAGAGCAACCCTGCCTGACAAGCACTGAGATTCCATCAAGAAGCTCAAGATAGTCTCTTAGTAATACTATCAGTGTACTATCTATAAATTCATCTCTTGGATTGTCAATAATCATTTCAATTACAGTTGTTCCAAAATCAACCTGCGAATCTATAGTGCTAGCAAGAGTATCTAGTAAACCAACTAAATCAACATTTTCAATATTTCTTACTACTTTAATTTTGCCCATAATAAAAGCACCTCCTTTTACCCCGCATATTTAAACGTACACAGTCCGCGAAGAAGCATCTCACCGCCGATTCTCACGCTATTTTCCGTTATATCCTCGATTTTTCCGCTTCCGACAAGCTCATCTACGATAAAAACAACGATTGTCGACTGTTCCATTTTCGCAGTATAAAGGTGTATGTCAGATGACAGCGGTCGCATAAAACGTGATTTTCGCGTCATTTCGACAGCTCCTTTTGTATGTTTTCAACTATACCGAAATTTTACCATATTTGCGGGGAGTTTTAATGTTTTCTTGTAATATACCTTTAGGAAAAGAAAATAAGATAATCTTATGAAATGATTAATTTACAGTTACTAGGTACTCATCCATCGTAACTATTGAGCTTTTGTTACCTCTACTTTAACAAATCGGCAATGAGACTAAGTTCTTGTCCATTATCGGCAAAGGGATCAAGTTCTTGTCTCGAGCAAAGGACAAGAACTTGATCCCTTAAATTAGAAAAACCGCGCGGGCCGCGGTTTCTTAAAGGACTATGTTCTTGTCCTTCGACAGATCCGAATCATAATGAATGCTCTCCTTGTCCAACCTGTTGATCTTCAGGATATGTTGATGTCGTCCTGATCATCGTCATAATACAAGCGATATATGATGTACTGCCGCCAAAACCCCTTTCAAGACGTCTATTATCTTTAACTTCTCCTCATCAGAGATTGAATGTGTCAGCAGAAAACTTTATTCCACGCGCCTATTCGAATAGTCATACCGTCAGACTCCCTAAAATAAGTTTTAGACTGAGCCTAGAAAATGAAACAGCGACAGCCAAGGACGAGAAAATAAAGTCCTAGACTGTCGCTATTTTGTTGAGCTAACGTACCCGTTAGCTTAACGAAACAGATTAATATTCTAATCGACATTGGTCCATGTTCTTAACCTTTTCAGCTATGGAGTTAAGTTCTTGCCCTTGGTCGGAAAAACTAGTTTCTCATTCTGTGAACCAAAAACTGCGCTGGTTGCTTCTATGAAAGATAACATGATTGGTGAAAGCCACTTGTCTTTATGCCACAACATCTGTGTATATACCTGTAAGTCCGGAATCTGCCATGGGAGGACAACAAGTTCTCCGCGTTCAACTTCGGATTCCGCGACGATCTCAGGAAGAAAGGCAATACCGATTCCTGAAATTGCACATTGTTTAATGGCTTCAGCACTTTGAAACTCTAAATATGTAATGCTATCAATGCCCTCTTTCTCAAATGATCGATCAAACATAGTTCGATAAGGACAACCCTTTTCATTCGTCAGGAATACTTCTCCGTGAAAATCTTCCAACTGAAGCACAGTTCGTTTGGCGAGTGGGTGATCTGGAGCAGCTAACAATCGGAAATGTTCTTCCAGCAAAGGTTCCACGGAAAGTCCACTCGAGCGAATGGGTTCATCCAACATATAAACAATATCCGTGGTTCCCTCAAAGAGCGTTTGCTTGAGCTCTTGATTCGGAACTGAGCGGAAGATTAGACGAACTCCCGGATGCTGCGAACGAAACCGTTGGAAGACAGGTGGAAGCCGGTAGGAGCAAATAACCTCATTCGCACTTATCGTTAAGGTACCACTTAGTTTTTCATTATCATGGACAGCACTACGAGCTTCGTCCATTTTTTCAAGAACGCCTTGGGCGTGTGTTAAAAAGCGTTTACCCGCAGTTGTGAGCGCGAGTTGCTTGCCCAATCGATCAAAGAGGCGAACACCTAGCTCATCTTCCAATGCTTTAATTTGCATCGTGACGTTGGAAGGAACGTAGCTCAGCACTTCTGCTGCCCGCGTGAAATTCAATGTTGTTGCAACCGTACAAAACGTATTCAGTTGACGCAATTCCATCCGATGCTCCCCCTTCATCTTTCAATTTTATTGAATGCTATCTTGAATTCTATTCACTTTTATTGAGAGTATCACAGCTCTATACTGAGCACAAGAGATCACAGTGAACATGTGGTTTTTCATTTTGAAGGGAGCGACTATACGATGGACTATGAAATTTTTAATTTGGGTGATGTACTCTTACAATCAGGAGTGACGTTACCAAATGCTTTTCTTGCTTATAAAACATACGGAAAATTAAATGAACAGAAGGATAATGTTATTGTCTATCCAACGGCTTTTGGGGATCAGCATGTTCAGAATGAATGGCTCATTGGCAGCGGAATGGCACTCGATCCAGAGAAATATTTTATTATCGTTCCCAATTTGCTAGGCAATGGGCTATCTTCCTCTCCCAGTAACACGCCTCCTCCATTTGATCGGGCTAACTTTCCACAGGTAACCATCTATGATAACGTTCGATTCCAGCACCAACTGCTGACCGAAAAATTCGGTATTCAAAAGATTGCTCTCGTCGTCGGGTGGTCGATGGGCGGCATTCAGGCATTTCAATGGGGGGCAAGTTACCCGGAGATGGTTGAACGAATCGCACCTTTCGGAGGCATCGCCAAACCTTGGCCTCACACATATGTAGTGCTGGAAGGTGTAAAAGCCTCACTGCTATCTGCAGTCGGCTTCGACTCAAGTAAATTAAACCAACTAAGTTCTACAGACATGCGTGCCGTTGGTCGGGTGTATGCGGGATGGGGACTATCACATGCGTTTTATAGAGAAGAGCTTTACCGTGAGATGGGATTTGACACATTGGAGGATTTTGTAGCTGGTGTCTGGGAAGATAGCTTTATGAATATGGATCCTCATAATGTTCTGGCAATGTTATGGACAGGCCAACATGCAGATATCAGTGCAACCCCCTCCTATAACGGAGACTTTGATAAAGCACTTCAGAGCATAAAAGCTCTTGCCTGTATCATGCCGGGAAGCACGGATCTCTTCTGCACAGCGGACGATAATGAATACGAAGCTAAGCGTATACCTAATGCTGTCTTGAAACCAATCCAATCGATCTGGGGCCATTTTGCCGGTCGTGGAATCAACAGTGCCGATAATCAATTTATTGATGACAATCTAAAACACTTGTTGTCACTTAGCACTAAAGAATAGATCGTCACTTGCATTGGATGTCTGTCAGGCCTAGCAAGATTCCCTGTTCTTTAGCCCGGTTGTATCTCTCATGAATTCATAACCTATCCGATCGGATTTGAGGTCACCAGAACTTACTGGTTCGACCTCTTTTTTCTGCGATCGTACTTCCTTTAACGAATTCAGTGAACTCTGAAGACTGTAGCACGTCTTTAATCTTAAAAGTTAAACTTATTTTTTTATCGTTCGCATACCTGAAGTATATTCACAAAATTCATCTATCCTGCCCGTTAGTTCAAATAAAAAGAACGCTCCCCGCCTTCGCTTGGGTTACGTCCTCCTCATTATATTCCATTTCCAATCACCTATTAAAGAACGTACGTGGGTAGCATGTAGTGCTTAAACAGGGGACTTATCTTAACCTAAGCACTAAGAAAATACTTTATTTTCTTAGTCTACAACTTTATTTTCCGAGTCTAATACTTTATTTTTCAGTCCAACACTTTATTTTCTTTGGACAGAATGATCCTTATCCTTCAAAAGTAGATCCCCTTTCTCTATAAACATACGTCTTATACCTATTCCATAATTCAACAGCTAAGCTCCTAATACCTTCCATCAAATCGACTTAAATCAACATAAATGAAGACAGCGCATGAGCGCTGCCTCCGAAGGTAGATATTGATGAGAGAACAACAATTGCATTAAATCTCGGTTTTTACAAGTTTCGATAAAGTACAACTCGAATAACGAGAACTAAATTGTCCTTTTTACGTTCAGCTTCAAAATCATAACCCTCTAATATCCTCGATGATTTCTTGCAATTCATGGAGCCGAGCATGTATTATATTTATTTCACCAAGTAACTCACTACTTTGATCACCTAACATTTCCAGAAGGTCTTCATCTGTAAGAGTTTTATTCTCTAATCCTATAATTAGATCCTCAAGTGCATTTAGACTAATCGTAAGATTGTCCTCGAACTTTATGTCGTTATGCAGTCTAGCACCATAAATCTTTTCTATCCTAGAGGTAATGTTTCTAACCTTTCGATCATTCTTGATATATACCCGCTTAAACTTACGTTTGTTCCTATTATGTTTTTTAATATCCGAGTTTGCATTAACTAACTTCCGTATATAGTCAACGAGTGCTGTCCGTTGCGCCTCAGCTACGTCAAGATGCTTATCAATCCAATTCTCAGTATTAAGTAAAAAATCGTCCAGATCGTGTATAAATACATACGGGTGTCTTTTCTTTAGACTGTAACAATCGATATACTTGTTGATTTTAACATCAAAGAACTTAGTTAGCTTACTTCCTATTAATAGTAGATCGTCTTCAAGTTTCAAATACTTTGGGGTGTATTTGTAACCGTCCTCTATAATGTAAGGTCTCCGCTCTTTCTCCTCAAGCCTCCCAGTAACCCCTCGATGAAAAATAATCTTCGATTTCACTTTATCATCTGATACATTGTCCAATCGTTTATCTAACACCATATTGCTTAATCTTTTTAAGTTTATGTACTGCTCTTTTCGACGATAGTACAGGTTTTGGACTTTAGATGACATTGAAGATAAATATAAACCAATAATAAAAAGGAAAAGTGCGTAAGCAACCCCTATGATAAACGAGGAATCCTGAAACTCAATCAAGAATCCCTTTGCATCCTTAGTACCTGCAACACTGTTTTCTTTTAATACTAAATAGTAACCGACACCACCAATCGTGATTAATACAACTGAGATGTAAGCTATCCATTGATAAAATCTTTCGTGATAACCGAATACTTTAAACCTCATAATTATATGTCCTCTGCTCTAATCTTGAATATGGTGGGTTTAGCCCTTAAAAGAAAGATTCCTCCACATAGGAACCAATACTGCAAACCATCATATTCCATATTTCAACGGAATACCTCCTAATCCCTTTTATTAAGTCGACGTAATTCAACATAAAAAGAGACAGCCCATTTAATCTGCCTCTGTGTTCTCCCCCATCAGTAGTCAGCTTCCAATCACTTAGCTGAGAATTTACTCCGGCATGTACATAGATGTGATTGGCATCCTCGTGATGGTCAGGTAAGCTACGCAGGAAATTGACTTGCGGGGTGAACCGTTCCATGGTGAAAGAACGAGCCTTCTCGTCATCTTGTTCGTCATAATACCAAGGACAGTATGAACGGATCGTGTGTTGACCCTATTACGAGCTGAAGTATATGGTGACAATAGATAGTTGTTCCCGTCTAACCAATTTATGAACATGTCATCATGGTTACCACCGATTGAAGTGACCGATGGAGATCTGGACGGCGGATATCTTGTTTATTTCAAACTTGCCGTGGTGCCTGATTCAAGCCGCATATTACTCACTACTTTTCTTTCCATAGGTTCTCATTTATGTATCGGCTTTCAATTGAAATTTGTTTAATGTTTCGGACTCAAGTGCTCGCATTCTGTAACACTCATGCTGTGCCAAAAAAGCCAAAATGGGTCCGAGTACCACTATGCTCAGCACTCGGGCCTCTTTTGGCATGAAGATTTGCAACGTGTATTATTTGTTATGATCCCAAAGACGCTTATGCTCCACTGCATTATATTGGGGCAGCCCGCCGTTTGAGGAGCCGGTAATTCGGCTATGAATATAAGTTCTTGTCCTCAACTCGGGATTTGATAAACCATTCAGCAGCGTCTTCTCCTAATCCTAATCCCAAAACTAGTTGAAACAACTTCTAAATCACTTCGACAGGTTGCGTTATTGAAGTATCGTACCTGTTAGACTCTCATCCACCAATTGGTAAAGGAGAAATTTCTCAACCCTGAAATGACTCGAACCAAATTTCTTCGACATCTTTACCATCAATAGCAGCTTGTGCGCGGCATTTTTCAGTCAATTCGAACGCGCCACAGAGAAATCTGGCCACAATTTTCTTAAACGCCTCAAGCTCAGTTAATTTCTCTTCGCCATCCAAGAATGACTTTACATTATTAGAGAGACCCTCGTGCACATAGCTCCCCCTTAGGTTGCTCATGCGCTTAATGATTAGCTTGCGAGACTCTATGCCTACTTCCTCGATATTGCCCAACTTAGAGAGCCTACCCTTTATTTTCCGTGATTTGCTTCCTTCCTCCTGGCTTTTAATAAGAACGCACTCGCTTGCTATATTCAATAGCAGTATTGCGTCTGACTCTGCATCGAAGAAGCGGTTCCCGCTTTTTACATTAATTCCTCTCACAAAAAATCGGATTCCCCGCAAAAATCGGTCCGATAACCCGTTTTGTTCATACTTAAAACTAATCAGATTCATTAAATCTGATAGTCTCTCCCCATGAACTTTTTCATTGAGCCAATCCAAATTGAAATTGCAGTTATATTCAAAGTTAAGCGGTCTATGCCCCCAATTAGAGCCATTTACGTTTTGTATCACAGCATGCTGATTTACGTGTTCTCGTTCACCCCTGAGCAAGCGAAAAGAACTCTCTACTTTATGATTTGGAGTAACATACCCCCAGTATAAGACATTGATGAAGTTGACGGCATAATATGCAATCGCGACTGCATTTTCGTTGACAATTCTATGCTGATGATTAATTTTTATCACAAGCAAGGGATCCTTAAAAAAATTAGGCGACCTCGACTTTTCCGTATGTACAAATCGAGATTCTGCCTCATGCAGTTCTAAACCGATAATTTGGGTTAATTCCCTCAGTTTTTCCTCTCGCTTCCCAACCAATATAGAAATATAATCGCTGATTTTGATGCTCTTCGTAGCTTCCGCATTCAGCAAAGGAAGTATGATCCAATAATCGGACATGTTGATCAACATATTTTTATTCAATAGTTGGAGAAAATTGTTCGCCTCCATTACCCCGATGCTTTCTTTCGAGGGGAACTCAAAATTATCAAATAATGTAGGTAAAAAGTCAGCCGCCAGTTCTGAATCCATAATGTTTATAAAAGAAGGGTCAGAACCAACCGCGTTGATAAACTTCCAAGTTGCTTCATCGTCAAGCCAATTATCCCACTCATTTCTTTGCTTGTTGAATTCAAAAAGCGAAATTAGTTCTTCCGTCAATGCCATTTTGTCCACTTCCTTAATCCATAATATTTCCTGTATTGTCATAATTGGGATTTCGATATTGCTGGAGTCGTGGAGTTATCAATCCTTACTTTGCCTATTATTTTCAATAGCAAAATTGTTTGATAACCTGATCAGCTAGCCTTTTTAGCACTTCAGTCCAAGATCTATCTTTTGACTCTGGGTGTAAAATTTCGAGTGCTGGTATATTTAATGAAAATTTTGTATCACCTTTTCCATGAACAATGCTGTTTCTAAAATTGTATATTCTTGTTGAGAAAGTTGAGATATCTAAATTTTCAGTAAGTCCCTCACTTATTGCATACTTAACAATTTCCTCCACACCATCAATATTATTGAGAAGGCTCTTAAGCAAATCTGGTTCTTTTGTTCCGTATAAGAAGGATACATCCTTTATAAGTTTATCTAAATCTTCTGATTCATTATAAGCTTCCACATTTCTTTTTAGTTCTGACTTTTTATTGATTATGAAAAAAAATTCGAGTGTACGATAATAGAAGATTGGATCATCTGATTTTCTTGCCCTATTGTAGAATGCAATAGGTTCAAGATATTTTATTGGTTTATATAGAGATTCATCAAACTCTTCACTTTCATCAGGATTATTCCATATCGTACTTTCACCATGGTACTGGTAAGGTATGATATTAGGATAATCACCCTTGAATTCGAATTCAGGAGCATCATATTTCGCAATTAAAAACAACACTTGTTGTATAGTTTTTTCTAACTCTTCAAATTGACAACCAATTAATTTTATTGTTTTTAAATCACCCCAAGTATAAAAGGATTTGTCATCTGTAAATGAATTGAAAATCATCTTATATAGTGAGCTCGGCTCAGAAATCATTATTTCAATTTTGCCGATATTAAAACTATCTTCATATTGGGGATATTCATAAAAGAGAGAATCGTAAGTTAAAAGGAATTCAGAATATTTTTGTTTTTTTGAAACAATGCCACAATCTTCGTAAATTGCTATAGTTTTGTTCTCATGTTCAATATTCTTTTTATTAAATGATTTGAGAATTCTTTGTGATGAGGAATACCTCTGATCACGAATGATTTGAGAATAATCTAAAGCCAATTTTATGCCGCTGTCTTTATGGAGAAAGATAAATTTCTCTTCATCTAGACGTAAGAAGCAAAATTCTTCGTGTATATGGGAAATGTGCTCCTCTAGTTCTTCCAGCAAAACAGCAAGTAATGCTTTATCAATCATATTTCCCTCCATTTGGTTTTCTCCAAGGTTCAACACATCTTGTAAATTTGCGAATCATTTATCTAGCATAATTGTAAATAAATCTCCACTGACACTAATACTCCATTTGCACGTCATACACTATAGCATTCTAATTATTGCCTATATGAGTCTCATGGTAAATGTGCGGCCAATATAACCATACACCAGTCCTGGAAAAACTAGAATTGAATCAGCAGATGTAATCTTTTTTCGGAGCACCCTTTTACCTATTTAACACCTAAACTCGGTCTATTGACTAATCAGGAACCAATCGGCAATGGAATCGTGTTTTTTGTCCATTACCGGTGTAAGAGCGTCAATTGATGCTCGCTTAAAACAGAAAATCTCCGCAAGTTCAAGTTATTAATCGTTATTTCAGTCCTTTATTGCTATATTATGTATAAAGCTTATAAAGCTTTGTGTCATTCGACATCAACTTGCCGAAACTCATATAGCAACTTGTTCAGTACTTTCCCGGTTTTCAATCGCAACACAACCTGTTCCTGCTGACGTTTAGTATTAGATTCGATCCATGAATACTTTCTATCTAGGGCAGCTATTCTATTCAAAAAATCGTCTTTATGAAGGTGGACGTATTTAAGAAACGTATCCTTCTCAAGGGTATCTTCAAATAACAGAACTACTTCGAAAAATCGCCTTCTGGCATACCCCTGTTCGTGATTATCTTCATTAAAAAGAAACTCATTCAATTTATAAGAAGGACTATCCTTCGTAAAATACTTTAGAGCGTAATCAACATGAATCCTATATTCTCCAAAATCAAGAAATTCCCATTCAGGTGTAGGTGTAGTATACCTTCCTCCATCGAGAATCACTATCTGTCTACGGAATAACTGCGTTCCAAAATATTTGATACTCAACGTTTGGTACATAGTTGACGAATTAGTCATCGCATATGCATAGAACTCGGGAATCAGTTCTGGCCCTTCATCATCGTCTTCAAGCGTAATGGTGAACTCTGGATTATTGACATTGAAATAGACATATTCATCATTTTCCCATTCGTCCTTGTTTTCAATACGCTTCATGATCTGCTCGAAGGGAGATCTGGTCAGTAAGAAGCGTTTCTTCCAGAGATATTCGATATTGTTGATGTCTGCACTTTTATCAATATCAGTATTTGTGTCTCCTACGCGGGTATAAATATGGTTGGCTCGAACCCTTCTTCCTGCATTTGGGAAGTCTTCGGTCAAATAATAAGGCGTATCAGTGCTATTCTTGATAATCAAAACATCGACTTCATGGTTTGAGATCTTTACAGTGCGTAATTCTACTTGAGGTCGTATCCCAGAGACAAACTTTTTGTTCTTCAAGAAATCAATCATCTGTTGCTGATTCCTTCGATTCTCATCGTTCTCAACCCCAACTACTTCGAAGGTTTTATCGGCAATACCAAAAATGATATAGGCATCCCTATCAACACGGTTATTTGACATACAAATAATATCATGTAACAGGTCAGCTGCATTTGAATGAAACTTCTCCTTGAAGTCCCAGTAATCGTCTTCTCGCATAGAATTAATTAATCTCAGAACTTCCTCCCTAAGATCAAAACTCATTTAATCTCACACCTTCTTTGACTTAGATTGTTTTTATTTGGTTTTGCTTCAGAGGAAACATCAAATTCTCCAACAACAAGCCCATGGGATGACCGCCTAAAATTTCATTTATATAATGATAGTCAGCCTTATTCGACAGTTGATTGCTTAATCCTTCCTTACCTCTGCGTTGTATATGAGCCATAGTCGTGTTCATATCCTTCCACACTAAACAAACGACACCATTAGATGCTAGTATAATTCTCTTCATAAAAAATTCCGAAGCTTTACGTGGCGCGGATTCTAAAGGGACCATGTTCTTGTCCACTGACATATCACGTCCCCTTCTGGTGTTACAACTTCCAAATTCCCGGCAGGATTGCAACCTTAGCTTAGATATGTGCCTAATCGGTAATGGAACTTGTTTATCTCGGGACTAACCAGAACTTGCACAGATAAAGTAAAAAAGCCGCTAAAATAGCGACTTTCAATGGTACCAAGTTTTCGTCCCCCTGACAGCAGTCTGAAGAAAATTCTTAATAATATTCTAAATTTCAACTTCATATTTTATGTTTATTTTCATTCTTTTAACGTGAGTAATACTCATATCCTCGGTGCTTGTGAAATTTAGAATAGCGTAGTTGGTATAATCTTCACCTCTTACCCCTTTATAAGAAATACCGTGATATCCTATTTCCTTGCAACATTCAGCAATATAATTGGTTAAAGCATAATCGGAATTGTAAATCCCATCATTATTTGAACTTTCTCGAACCAAATCATTAAATTTGTAAAATAACCTATCAATATTGAGCACTATCAATGGTCTTCGGATATAAACGTGAGCAATACAGATATCTTGTTTTGCAGTAGGATTAATTTCATAAGGTATTGAGTCGATATTATCACAACAATACAATACTGAGCTTCCAACAGGATTAAAACGCCCATGACTGGCCCATGATTGAGGGGGGTTCCACATCTGCTCTATTCCATAATCTGTACTGTTTTTCGGGACAGTTCTACCTCTGAGAACAATGGTGCCGGGTTCTAATACTTCATAATGTGCTTTATCGTAATGTGTTTTCAGTAATGTAAAGATTGTTTGGCCTACGTTATGAAAATAACCAAGCATATGATTAGCCCTTAAATAACTTCCAAACTCTGTTAAATCCTCTATGTTAATTTTCACACCATAATCGGATGCGAAGTCTCGAATTCTTAAATATTTAATGATTTTATAAAATTGCTGGATGTCTGTTTCCGAATAGACAGTGTCTTCTCTAAAAAACTTATATTCGGATCTGGTTCTATCTGTTGACGGGTCATATCTATTATAACCAAATCCACAATTTTGACATTTTAACATTAACAATAATCTTTCTTTCGTTTTAGGTTCAAGTGGATAATATATTAAATTATCAACTGGTTGACCTAATGAGGTGAGATTTTGTATATCGTTATCGCTTAGCTCATACATTCCTTTATATTCAGAATCATCTTTAATTACTTGATCAATAAAAGCTCCTTCGCAATTAAAACAATAGTGAATCTTATTCGAAATACTTTCAGACAAAATTCTTATACAAATATCGAAAAAATTATCATCAGATATGTAATATGCATTTTGAGCAATATCTTTTTGACACTTACACTTTAATTCATCATCCTCACTAGCTTGATCGAAATAAGAATCTAAAAAATGTGATTCAGTTTCCATTACTGCTTCTTTTAGTATTCTATTTTTTTGATCTCCCCTAAAGCATGTGTTGCAATTAAGATTTATGTACATACCTTTATTCCCCTGTCTATAATTAAGCTGCTTTTGAGTCTGTGTTAAGAACCATTACCTAGATAATTCTTTTCCTAATTCTACACCAAATATGTCACAAACGCTGACTCCAGTGCATGGGTTGTAAATGCAATCAAAGGCTGTCAATGGATTCAATACACTTCTAACTTCTTGCCGGAACGAGGGACGACAACGTCGACCCGATGCGTGAATATGGTGTTATCCAAAGTACTCGACTTCTCGATTAGTCTATTGAATTTTATTTTTTATTAGCTCTAATAACTAACAGAGCTTCCCTCAAATTATCTGCAACATCTCTTCTATTAAGCAATTCATAACTATCTCTATCTAAAAGCAACTCATAATCTAATGCGCCACATAGCATGTTAATTCGCCGTAGCCAGGCGCGATTGGAATAGCATTACTCTTGCCCGGTGCCGCATATTTGGCCATATTCATTCTATATAATTCAACCAACTTGTAAATAGGTTCTAATTGAACCCAACAATATTCAACTTCATCTCTAAAAAACTGATCATCTCGAAATTTCTCCAATTGTCTCCTTCTAGCATGTAAAGTTAAATTCATATGATCTTCATTATCAGCAAGTGATTTTAGTTTTAATTCAATTCCAGCGTTTTTGAACAGTTTAGAAAAATCATACTTTCTTTCTCGCCACAAACGTAGAACTTCATATAATGCAAAAATCCACATTTGAGAGAATGCCCCTACAGTCATCGCTTCAAAAGATGGAGTTCTCTCTTTCTCAATATACGTTTCTAATAGGTTATACTCAAATTGAGTAATGTTAGGATCGATAATACCAATATTCATTGCTTGCATTCCAAGAAATATATCATCTCTATAAAACGGGAGAGACCTAAGATCATTGGCTATTATTGAAAAATCAATATCTTCAATTGGCAAATAATCTCCACCATGCCTTATAATTTTCTTTCATCGTTTAACCTCCTATTAAATCTATGCTTTATCTTGTTTTTAGATTTCTCGGGTATTTCGGATAACGTCTTTTTCATGAACTTCACAAATAATTCCATATGTAGGATATTCGCGAAACTTTTGCGCTATCCTGCCCGTTAGCTTAACGCCATTGCTTACTCAATATCATTTATTCAGAGCTTTAAATTGTCTTAGGATATAGTTTCTTTGTTCATTTCGGCTAACGATATAAGTTTTTGTCCTCAGCTCGAGACAAGAACTTATATCGTTTAAAAAAATGCCGCGATTTTGCGACTTCTTTAAGCCAAGATCGACAAAATACTTTTATTAAGGGGATTTATAAACAAAAAAACTTCCCTTTTTAGAAAGGAAAAACTGTTATTGAAATATCACTTGGGTTGAAGAAGTTAGTATTGTCGGTGTATTGTTAAAACTTTTAGGTATTCATTCATGTCGTAACTATTGAGCTTTGTTAACTCTATTTTAACAAATCGGCAATGAGATTAAGTTCTTGTCTCGAGCAAAATCATGAAACATTACCTTTATCATTAATCACGTAAAAGGAGAATTTGAAAAATAAACTTTAACTAGGAAATTTAACCATTGAATTACGAACATATATTCGGTATATAATAAATACGGGAACATACTTTCGCATCCCAGAGGAGGGTGTCATTGTGGAGCCCGTTATTATGTTAGCAGATTGTCAATCTTTTTATGCGTCAGTCGAAAAAGCAGCGCACCCAGAATATCGCGATAAGCCACTAATTGTAGCTGGTGACCCGACACGGAGATCTGGAATCGTCCTTGCGGCATGTCCAATTGCTAAGCAATACGGTATAACAACTGCTGAGACATTAGGAGAGGCTCTTGGGAAATGTCCTGATGTAGTAGTTATTCGCCCACATATGCAAACTTATATTGATGTGTCACTCATGATAACGGAAATATTTGAATCCTTTACAGATTTGGTGGAGCCTTTTTCAATTGATGAACAGTTTTTAGACGTGACTGGTTCCCTCTCTTACTTTGGTTCTCCAGAGGAGATTGCGCGCAGAATCCAAGTAAAGGTAATGATGTATACAGGTGTCTGGATTAGAGTAGGTATAAGCTCAACAAAGATACTTGCTAAAATGGCAACAGATATATGGGCAAAGAAAAACGAAACAGGAATTTTCACGTTACCCAAAAGTGATGTAGAAACCCTGTTGTGGCCGCAGCCAATAAATAAAATGTTTGGTGTTGGCTCACGGATGACCGCACATTTCCAACGGATGGGACTCACGACGATCGGCGACCTTGGTAGTCTCCCCTTGCCAGAATTCAAGCGCAAGCTGCGGGCGCGGATGGGTCGCAACAGCGATATTCAGGCGGAGTTATTCTGGCAGACAGCGAACGGTATTGATCAGAGCCCAGTCAAGCCAAGCTCGCATGACGTACAGAAGGCCATCGGCCATCAAATGACGCTACCCCGTGATTACAGCAAGCCTCAGGAAATTGATGTCATTCTGCTGGAATTAAGCGAGGAAGTTTGCCGACGTAGCCGTGCCAAGGGTTATATGGGCAGCGTCGTCGCAGCAGGGGCACAAGGTACTGATTTCGATCGGCCGACAGGCTTTTTTCACCAGATGGCGATACCAGATCCGACGAATATTACGATGGAAGTATTCACTGCGGCCAAGACGTTATTTTATGCCCATTGGGACCGGCTCCCTGTTCGCAGACTCGGCGTGACATTATCTAAGCTGGTGCCCGATGATCAATATCAGCTTACCCTGTTCGGCAATAGGGAAAAGGAAAGAAAGCTGGAACGCGTCACGGATGCGATCCGCCATAAGTTCGGAACGACCTCGATTCTGCGGGCATCCTCGTTACTTAAGGCAGCCCAGGCACGTGACCGAAGCGTCAAAATAGGAGGACACTACAAATGAGTAAGAAGCTAGAAGGCAACGGTCGCTGGGAATCCAGCCGAATGATGCTCCCTGAACATAGGGAACAATACCTGAGTCGTAGGTATGGACAGCAAGAGAACGTGAAGACAGAACTGCCGACCAAGGAGGATCTTGAATTAGTTCGAGACTATGTGCTGCTGCCCATGATACTTACGATTGTAGATAAAAACAATACTGAGATTGGGTTTACTTCTTATTCGTTAAAAAGCCTGTATATAAAGGCTTCTCAAGTCTTAATGGCACGAATTCATGCAGATCTAAGCGTGGTAAGAAAGAAAATGAAGGTAAGGAACATAAAAGTGTTTCAAGAAGAGCGCGTGGACAGTGCTATCCATTATAGGTTTATCTGCCGAGGGTATGAGGATACGTTTGCTATGATGCGTGATGTTGCAAGAGCTGAAATAAGTGTAAGAATCTCTAAGTATGTGTCTGAGATGTTTAAACCTTAAACAAAGGGTCTGTAGTTCTAAAAGTGGTCTATAATAGACCACTTCATTAAAGAGTCATTTTAGTATTTCTTTGCATCAAATGCAGCTAATACATCTTTAGACAGCTTATAGATAATTTCGATTTCCTTTATGCTTCGATTGTGAAGCAACACTTTCAACGAGTCTAGCATCTTTTCTTTTTCAGAGAGTTGCACTGTTCCTAATACCTCAGCGGGGCTGATTCTTAAAGCATTAATTAACCTCTCGAGGGTCTCCAGTGAAATATTCTTTTCTCCACGCTCCACACTTCCAACATATGACTGGGGCAGTTGCGTCATTTCTCCTAATTGTTCTTGTGTAAGTCCGCGATTCTTCCGAAGAATACGGATTTGCTGCCCAATTTGTTTGATTAATTCTGCCATAAAGACCACCTCTCCTAAAGAGTAGGCAAGTCACGGGAATTATTAAATACACTCATAACATATAAAACCATTTGATTTTAGATGTTATAAGAACTATTATAGTTGTGAAATACATCATAAGGGTGAGAAAAACATCATGAATAATACTCTTCCAAATCAAGTGGTAATTGAGAATGTTCTTTTGAGCAAAATTAGAGGCAAAATTGCTTACCAGGGGAATATATCAGCGTCAACCATACTGAATTTATTTTATGTAAAACCGTACAATGATCCTTCTGGAAAGGGTTATCAGAGACCAGTAGATCCGAAAAGAAGCCATGATTTCGCTATTTACCTTTCTAAAGGTGAAGATGCACTTTTCACACCAATTCTACTCAATGCAGCTTCCCATTGGAAGTTTGTTTGTTATAGTCGTGAGCGTCCATCTTTTGGGCGCCTAATATGTAAAGGGAAGGCTTCTTTGATGGATGGCCAGCATCGTTTAGGTGGCATTCAACGTTATATTCAAGAAACTAACTCTGATTTGAATGTTCCTTTTCTTTCATTTCATTGTCTCGATGAAGATGAGGAAATAAAGCTTTTTGACACGATAAATACAAAGGCCAAGGGGATTGGCCCCTCTTTAAGTAAATATCTCAGAAGAGATTCTGATGAGTTGAGTTGGGTAGCTACACAATTGTTAATTCAAAAGGATAGTCCATTTCATAACAACGGAAGCATTACTGGTAAGCGTAACAAAGGAAGGCATATCACTCTGCAAAATTTGTATCGTACGTTAGGCTTACTGTTTAGGGATCGAAAGTTGAGTGTATTCTCTAAAGAAGAGAAACTTTCCCTTGCCATATTTTATTTCTCACAAGTTAAAGAACTATTTCCTTCTGAATGGATGGATTATAAAGGACAACGATTAACGCATATTGTTTGTCTCGATGCACTATCCATTGCAGGTTCTCAGGTGCTTGCGAGCTGCGTACAAGAGTCGCGCAAGCAAGTTGAACTCGCTGCTGCTGGTCGACTTATTAAGCGGTTAAAAGGAATTGAATGGTCTAGTGATGGGCAATTGAAGTATGTAAAGGGAATGAGTGGGTCTAGAACACTTGCATCTGAATTAGTAGAGCAGATGATAGGCTAATTTATAAAGCTTAGAAACTGTACTTAATGGGGTTTGATTTGAGGAGAGAAGTATCAAATGATATGACAATGACGTGCAAATTGGCAACTAATTTGACACGTCATTATTCTATATGAATTTATTTGAAAACGGTGTGGATAAGCACATCCAGTCAATTACTTTATTTTCATCAAACAGCTAAATTGACTCGTATACTTTTCCAAAGTTGATTTTTAATTGTTCTTTAAGTTCTTTATTCTCTGTTTCAAGCTTGGTAATTCTATTTCTAAGTGACACGATAATAACGTCTTTAGAAGCATCGCTCATATGTCTCTTTACTTGCTTAGGTGAGGAAAGGCCGATTTGTTGTTGGCGTAGCACTTCAATTCTATTACGAAGTTTCTCATTTTTGTAAAGAAACGCCTTTGAGACCCCGCATTGTTCTGAAACAGAGTTAAAGTTAATTTTCAATTGGTTCTTTATCATTTTTTTTAGAGCATCGTCCACTCTCTTTTCTACTTCTTCAGACTTGTTTTTTGCATGCATTAGTAAACCAGAATAATTAGGGTTATGATTTGCCATTTTGAAGAACACCTCAGTTTCTCTCAGATTCTGTATATTCACGTGAGCTTTTAGACATTCCCATCATACTACCACTTTTCAGAAGACTTTGAACTAACTCCTTATATCTCTGTAATTTGGGTAGAAGAATCTCGATTGAGCGCTGACGTGATTTCTCTTTGTAGATTAGTAAATCAGACTCCATTTTAATAATTTGTTCCGCATAATAAGACACGAAGGACATGTCAACATGAAAACTTGAACAATTATTTTTAATACATGGAGGTTCCATTGTTTGCTCTAGAAACGAACAGTTTACCTTAGGGCTCTTAATGCAAAAACCATGGTCTAAGCGAACTGAATCTAAGTTATGTCGTATCCATTCAAGTTCCAAGCCTTGTTCAATAGCTTGTTCTTCAAAATCAGCGTCAACAATAATACCCGATGCTTGAAGTCTTACAGCGCCTTTTTGATTAGCACGTTCCCACTCTAGTCTTTTGGTCTTATCAAGAATTTGAGCATATATAATGGTCATTTCTGGGCTTGTATGGGCCATAAGTTTTTGAACGTGAAGCAAGCTCATACCGTTATTAACAAGAGTAACCCCGTATCTATGTCGAAATGCATGATTAGTAAATTTGTATATTTCTCCAGATTCATCTTTGATTTCAAACATTTTTGCTATTTTATTTAAGTGATGCCTAATTGTACTACCAAGATAAGGTTCGCCTTTCTTTGGTCCGGAAACGATAGGAATAAGTAAGGAAGATGGATTTTCATTGAAAGATAATTTTTTTTCTACGTATTGCTTTTGCGTTTCAATGATTTGAGCAATTTCTAGTGTGATCGGAACTTTATGAAAGGGATCATCTACCTTGCGTTGATTACCAGTAATCCAATAGCCATCTTCTTTATGTAGTAGACAATCGATTTTTAGCGTCAGTACATCAGAAATTCTGAATCCGGTACATTCCAGTAATAAAATTATTATTACTATGTCTTTAGGTAGAAGGTGTATTTTTGATGTGATTTGGTTCCATATAAAGTCAGGGATATATTTTGTTTTATCTACTATCGGCCTTTGTTGCTTTGGTTTATCTCCTGGATAAATTAGGTTTTTCAAGTTCGTTAAAGGTGCCTCAATAAATTCGTTTCGTTGAATGTAATCAATAAACACTTCCAGATGGCTAATACAGCGTATAATATGGCCATCTGATATTTTTTGTGTATTCCAATATAGGTTTTTACCTCCCATAGGTGTTTTTTTAATATACTCTAAAAACCCAATTATATCTGAGCGACTCAGTAAATTTAAATTAGTCCAATCAGGATGGCTTAACGAAATAAAAGTAAAAAACAAATGCAACTTAGATACATAGCCTAATGCCGTACCGCATGATACCGATTTTTGGATAACTAAACGTGTATAGATATATTTTTTTATAAGCCCTTTATAAGGTTTTGGGAAAAATGAAAAATCAAAAATAGGAACACCTTGGGTTTTGTTATAATCCAAACCAAGCTTTTTAGCACTCCATCGATCTTTATCTACTTCTAAACGCTGATCATAAAAATCCAAATAAAAGGAGTTTACTCGAGAAAAGAATCCTATATGGTTACTAGCCGAACTACTTCGGATTGTCGGGTATATGGACCTACAATATCTTACAAATACGTCTCTAGGAATCTCGGTAATGGAAGTTATCGTCGGATAGAACTGTTTGATAAATCTTGATATTAAATTGAAAGATTTCCTGTAGTTAAGAATAGTTTTTACGTCATCGAAGGACAGTAGTGAGAGTAGATTCTTTATGTAAAATTTTATTTCATTACGGATGTATGGATTCTGAAATAAAGTAAAGTCAAAATACATGGCTTGTTCATACTGAACATCAATTAAATCGCTAATATTCCAATTATGTGAGTCATAAATACCGATAAGTTCCTGCAGAACTGTTTGGTTATATAACTTTATTTGCTCTTCACTTGAGAAAGGTAAAGCAGCAATTGGATATTGCTCAACTGTACTCATTTACCACTGCTCCGTTCGTTTGCGACATATTCTCTTGAGGACTTGTTCATTCCAAGAAGCGGTTGATTATTAAGAAGTCTCTCTAAGATTTTTTGAAATTTTTCTAGTCTAGGCTTAATAATTTCTATGGATCTATACCTACCCGTATTATTGTAAGTATTGATGTCTGTTTGCATAATGGAAATCTGTTTCTGATAGTAGTCAATAAAAGTTTGGTCTACATGAAAACTTCTACATTTATTTTTAATGCAAGGTGGGTCTAGGGTAGTTTCCAAGTAATCACATTGCTGGCTCGGGGCTTTAATACAATAACCATGATCTAAGCGAACGGAATCTAAATTGTGGCGAATCCACTCTAGTTCTAGTCCATTCTCACTAGCTGCTGACTCAATATTTGAAGAAACAATAAATCCGTTGTCATCTAGTTTTATGGCGGTAGAGTTTCTTGCATTTTCCCAAGCATCGCGCAAGGATTTATCATGTAGTTTAGCATAGTGGAGTGTAATTTCAGGACAAGCATGTGCCATTAATTTTTGAATGTGATATATATTCATTCCATTATTGACAAGGTTAACGCCATATCGATGACGAAAGCTATGGCTCTTGAACCAATAAATATTCCCGTTAGTATCAGTTATACCGCACTTAAATGCCATATCATTTAATCGTCTTGTTATTGTCGAGTTTAGAGGGGGAATACCTCTTCGCCTACCTGTTAGTACAGGAAATAAATAATTCTGTTTATTCTGTTCAAAAGGCAATGCCTCATTTGTGAAGGTTATTTGTGATTTTATAATATCAGCAATTTCCTTTGAGACAGGGACTTTATGATTTATGTGTTTTGTTTTGCGTTGACGACCTTCTATCCAGAAACCATCTTCTTGTTCCAAAAGACAATTCTGTCTAAGTTGAAGAACATCGCAAATTCTGAATCCTGTAGCTTCAAGAACTAAAATTATCGGTATGGTATCTGATGCCATGGAAGAAATGTTTTCAACGACTTGTTCCCATACATAATCGGGGATATATTGAATAGCTTCTTCATTCCGTCTCTTTTGCCTAGGCACATCTTCAGATAACAAAATAAGAGTGTTTACAAGTTTATCAGGCGCTTCATCAAACCCTATAGTCTGAATGTATTGAAGAAAAGAGTGTGTTGCACTTAGAGTTCGATATATATACTTTTCGGTTGGTTTCTGACCAGCTTTTGCACTGTTACCTCCCATTGGCTGGGTACGCAGATATTCTATAAATCCAAGAATATCTGCTCTAGAAAGGCATTTGAGGTCACACCAATGTGGAAAGCTAGAATTAATATAAGCAAAAAAGGTTCTTAGTATAATCATTTGACCAACTGCTGATGCCCAAGATAAATCACCGTGGTCAATTAAACGTAACTTAAAATAGGATTTCGTGAATTCCTTAAAATTACTTGGGATCAAATTGAAATCAATGTAGTGGGAGCCGTTAGTTATATTAAAATCGAGGCCAAGTTTTCTAACATCCCAGCGATCTAATTCGATCTCAGATTTTACATTGAATACACTATATAAATAATTGTAAATACTTCTTGCAGCAGTTAATCCTATACTTTCTGAGGTCCCACTACTTTGCCATCGTAAATTGGATTCTGTAAGATAACGCTTTTTTTCCACAGGTTTTCCAATAGAGATCATATAAACACGAAGTTGCCCAATGAATTCCTCAAGTGGCAGTCCAATTAATGATTTTAGATTTGGATAGTGAATATTGAGGAAGTTTCCTAAAGTAATTAAAATAGTCGAATAGTTACTCCAAAGAGTTGTGGGTGAAAGAGAATTATGTATTAGGTTTGAGTAGAAATAATATTTGACCTCATTTTTTAAACTTTCATTTCGAAATGTTTCAAAAACTAACCATCTATTTTGGGAACCCTTCCATTTGTCCTTTAGTAGTGGGCAGTTGAGTATATTCCAACGGTCTTCTGCGAAATATCCAGTAATGGCCCCATTAATTATTGAAGAATCGAAGGTTGTAGAGATTGAATTATTAATAGCAGTCGAGGCCATAAGATCATCATTCCTTGGATTTGTTTTTTTGTTGTGCCCTTAGCCATTCACCACGTATTAGTTCATCAGAAGGGTGAACATAAAGCTGCATGGTAGTTTGGACTTGTGAATGTCCCAATAGTTTTTGAAGAATTGCAGCGTCGATCCCCTGATTATGAAGTTCGGTTGCATAAGTATGTCGAAGCATATGTGGGGTAAAGTCTAAATTGACTTTCTTTCTTAATCGTTTAACTAGTGAATATACCGCTGAGTATTTTAGGGGGTCACCCTTATATTTTCCACGCAGGTTAATGAATACGAAATTTGAATCTACCTCATCAGAATGAAACGTATATATGTAATCCTGAAATAAATTCATAGTGTTCTCCGTTACATAAACAGTTCGAACACCAGATGGGGTTTTTGAATTCCTAATTGTTATTGTATTTTGACTGATATTAAAATCTTCAATCCACAATGAAAGAGCCTCCGATATACGTAGTCCTCCCTCATAAAGTACATGTATTAATAGCTTATCTCTGAGATTGTTACATGCCTCATTAATTGCTGAAATTTGTCCATTACTCAACGTTTTAATTGCCCTACTCGGTTCCTTTATCTTCAGAACGTTCTTATCAATGTTCTTGCCCTTAGTAATATGGTGGAGGAATGGTTTGTAGGATATTCCCAATGGAGAGGATGCTTTTTTACTAGCATCAGGGATATTGGGATTACCTGCATCAATCCTTGATAAATATTCATAGAATCCTACTACGCAAGATACAATTATGTTTATTGTGGATTCTTTTCGCTTAGCGTTAACAGGCTTTATAGACTTAATATCAATGGATTGATATGGGGATCTAAGCCAACTTATAAACTTAATTAGTAATTGAAGATCTGCTGCCTGATAGTCTACTTCTTGTATTTCTAAGAATTCGAAATATAGCTTTAAATGATAACAGTATGATTTTAAAGTGTTTTGACTTTTACCGGTTGCATCTAAGTATTTCAAATAACGAATAACAGGTAGAACCGTTTCATTGATAGAGTTAAGCAGAATATATCTAACTTTTGTATCGTCGGGTGTATCGTTAATGTATACTTCTTGAACACGCATGAGCCATATCATCCCCAAAGCCATATACTTATTCTTATCATTATAAACGTTGTTAACTATAGAATATAGGGTTGTTTAATTAATCTATATAGATAAAAAATAAGAAGTTCTCTAACATTATATACGTTAAAGACTCCTTATTATAATAGTACATATATGTCCCCCATCATAACGACGCGTTCCTTCTGCTTCATGAGCCATCCCCTTCTTTTGCATCATTGACTTCCGGGAAGCCGACCGAAGAGACGCTCAGATAACTGCGAATCCTCTGCAGGATTTCCGCTTTGACAAGCCCCCACAGCATAGAAAACTCATAATGGTACCCTCGGCATAAATAGCTTGCCTCAACGCCAAGCACCGTCCGGCGCTCTTTATAGATCTTCATTCCATGCTGCCGCAGACCTTGTCTGGCCCGGGACAGCTCCTCCATTGCTGCCTTTTGCAGCGAATCAATTAGATCATCATATATCCCCGGCAGCTTCAACTCTGCCCGAACTACCGCTGCGCGATCCCGTTCCAGTACATCCAGAATCATCGGCAGCAGAACCGATTCTTTCACGAACCTCGCCTCTTCCGGCGTTTGCCAAGGAATTGGACTCATCCCAGCCCACTTCGCACACTGTAAATCATAAACTCACCTTCTACAAGAACGTTTGTTCCTATTATATTCATGATACGAACAAATATTCCCCCTGGCAACAGGTTATTCCTGGTATTCAGGCAAATGAAAAACCGGTCAGGCCCTTAGGCTAACCGGTTTCTGTATGAACCCACTATTTAGAATGGCGATCTTGTTCATTAATGTGCAGTTAATGTGCGGTCAGAACAAGCGGACCGTCCTCAGTGAGTGCCAGCGTATGCTCGAATTGGGCGGAGGGCTTGCCGTCAACCGTTCTGGCTGTCCATCCATCCTCGTCGATCGTAATTCGAAACGTACCTTGATTAATCATCGGCTCGATTGTAAATACCATGCCCTCTCTTAGACGCGGGCCTTTCCCGGCCACGCCGATATGCTCAAAGTTCGGATCCTCATGCAGGCTGCGCCCGACCCCATGCGCCAACAAATCGCGTACAACCGAGAAGCCGTTCGATTCGGCATGCTGTTGAATCGCCGATGTTATATCGCCGAGACGGTTTCCAGGCAGTGCCTTGCTTATCCCGATATCGAGGCACTCCTTTGTGACCTGTATCAAACGTTCCGCCTCAGGGCTAATCTGACCGATAGCATAAGTCCAGCAAGAATCGCCAAACCAGCCGTCATATTCAGCAACGATATCAAGCTTGAGCAAATCCCCTTCTTCTAGTGGCTTTTTGCCGGGAAAGCCATGCGCCACAACATCATTGACCGATGCACAGGTTTCCGCGGGAAAGCCGTTATATCCTTTTGTGAACTGCTTGGCACCAAGCTTAATAATATGTCTGGCCACAAAATCATTGATCTCCTGCGTCGTTATCCCTGGCTTAATGATCTTCGCAACCTCGCGATGGCAATCGGCCACAATTTGGCCCGCCGTTTTCATCTCTTCAACCTCTCTTGCTGACTTTAAAATAATCATCTTTCTTTTCCACTCCTTCGTTTTCGGACAACGGTTTGCCCTTTAGACTTCCTGCGGCGGATGGTCCCATCCACGGATAGACGCGAAACCAAGCTTCTATCTTACCCGCCCGTCAAACCGATGATCATCAGGCCAGTCCGGCACATAGAAAGCTGGAAATCCCCTCCGCTTCGGCGGACAACGTCCCACGTCGAAGCGGCAGCATAGTGCAGCCGGTCAGCGCCGATAATAGCATCCGCGTCCTGGCCTCTGCACCCAGGTCAGATATAACCGGGGCAGCCCTTGATTCGCCCAGTTCAATCAGATACGACAGAGGAATCACAATGCGTTCCCGGTAAGCCTTGATTAGCGGCAAAGCCTGTTCCTCGGGAAGCTGACGGTAATCCTCATTTCCAAGCTGGAACACCAAATACGCGGCATGATCCTCTGCCCACGTCTTCAAAAGATCTGCAACCAAGGCCGGCCAGAGCTTATGTTCTATTTCTTGGGTCCTAGCCATGGTCATGACTCCCGATATTTCCACGCCAAATGGAAGTCTGCCACGGAAATTGGTCTGCGATTCATGAATTAATCGATCGACAGTTGCCGCACTCCGCTCCAAAGCTTGCCACAGCAAATCATGCAATAAATCTAATTTATTCTTATAGTAGTGGTACACTGTTCCATAACCTAGGCCGGCCAAGCGGGCAACATCACGAATTTCCAACAGCATGCCCTTATCCAAATAAACATCAGCCGCCGCCTGAATGATTTCGGCGATTCGCCGATTTCGAATTTCTTCATTTTGCGCTTTTGTACGGGGAGTCATGTCATGTCTGCCTCCTTTTTTGACCTACTATCATGTCAATATAAAAATACAGCAAATGCTGTAAAAAAACAAGATGGATATGTAAAATTATAGCATTGAAATCTCCAAACTTGAGCAAGCCGCCACTAAAAAATGAGGTCGGCCTGGCAAACCCAGGCTAACCTCATTTTTATTTCATACTGCCCTTGCGAATCGCATCCGTCTGTCGGTTAATCCGTTTGCGCAGCAGATTTAGCAACCACTTTTTCACAGGGGCTTTGACATTGTTATACTTGGCGAAAAATTCATCAGGCTGGTCGAAATACCCTAAATCTTCAGTAATCGAAAAGCTCTGAATATAGGTGCTCTCACCACGCCAGCATAGATTGATGCCCGCTTTATTTTTAACAGCAACTCCGTAGCCAATATACCCGCCGTTATAGCTGCAGAGTCTATCCTGCACCTGCTTGAGATACGGATCATCGATGATGACCCCCTCCAAAGCTACCCATTTCCCTTCAAACCATACTTCGGTCCACGCATGAACGATATTTGCAGGCGCAAAGGTATAAAGGATGCCGGTCAGCGCGCCTTTTTGCATTTTTTTATCGATATAAAAGCCATGAATTCGGCACGGAATCCTGACACCCCGCAGTAGCGCCATTAATAGGATGCTCTTGGTATTGCATTGCCCGTATCCGTCAGCAAGCACCTCCGAAGCGGGAATATCGTCGCCGCGATTATAGCCGAATTGGATCTGATTCCTAACATAATCGTAAATTTGACGGATTTTTTCGTATTCGCTAAGCTCGTTCCATTCCTTCTCCGTTATGAGTTGCCTAATCGATGGATGGGTATAGTCTACTAAAGCTGTAGCTTGCAAGAATACTTCCATGATCATCCCTCCTTTTACTTATTAGAGGTTGTTCAAAAAGTCCCCCTTTGATCACGAAGTGAATCAAGAAGTAACCAAGGCATCGAATCTTGAATTCACCCGGGCCTTCCGGTGCTCTCGTACCCAAAATGTACGCTCCGCTCCACAGGCCCTAGCTTCATCCAACCTTCTCGGTGTTGGAAGTCTGACTTTTTGAACACGCACTATTAGTATATGGGAGTGAAGATCATTACACTTTCAAAAATCTGCTATTCTGCACGATGGAGCGAGCGGTCATGCCCAGCTTATCCCTGACCGTCCTGGAGAAATGGGAGGAACTGCTGAAGCCAGCCTCTACCGCAGCGTCCGTCATCGAGACCCCGCTGAAAATCGCCTGGAATGCAGTTCTTAATTTATGGTGTACAATATAGCTTGCCAGTGATATACCTGCCTTTTGTTTGAAAATATGAGATAATCGGCTCTCCGAAATATACATATGCTGGCTGAGCGCTCTCACCGTCAGGTCATGGGAAGGAAGCATCTCGATAGCGAGCAATACGTCGCTAATGCGGTCATCGGGTCTAACGCCAGCTTATGATCCTGTTCCTGCAGCCGTAAAATTTGCATAAACCGCCTCATGCTCTGGTCGTAATCATCCTGACTAGTTATCGAATACAATTGTTTGATAGCAAGCTGCCGCAGTGGGTCAGCCTGATCTTGTCCCAATACACAGACCTTTGGATTCGCCAAATAAGCCCGTTTCACTAACTCTCCCAAGGTGGATTCAGGATGGATCAGCATGTACCATTGCCACTGTTGATGCCCCTGCAATTGATGTATAACGCTGGATTGAAGAAGAAGGCCCGGCGCTTGCAATAATTGTCCTTCGACCGTAATGGATACAGGCTGTTCAAGTCCTACCGTAAACTGTATGTAATGATGGCTGTGATCGTCGGCATCTACCTTGTTGGTGAGAAAAGAGATATGATCCTGGCTAAAATACAATATAAGCTCATAGGGGAAACCAAACCTCTGCAATTTCAGCTTCTCCTTCCCATCCATAACGGTAAAGTAATAGATAAACCTTCATTGGTTGGAATTATACCGGGCGGCATCTTTGAAGTAAAGCAAGTAACCTACCTACCTCATAAAAAAAAAAGTGAGGGCCCTTTAGAAAAGAACCCCCACTTCTTGGTTTTTCCGCTATCTGAACATTCCCCACAGCTTAATCAGGTGAAATGTATTGCGCGGATCGATTTTTTGAGCAACTACAAATGAGACAATCTGCTCTTCCTGCACACTCGTCAACCGCTCATTCAGGATCCCTGCCGCTGATTTGACAAGCCGACGTACCTTCACACGGTCCTGCAAATCGGATTTTGTTAAACCGTCCACCAAATTTTTGATTCGATCCTTCGTGGCCGGATTCTTCATTTTAAGCTTTATCCGCTCTACTAACTGCGGACTAATGCCAAACTGTTGGTAACTCAAATGTTCATTGCACCTCCCTCATAACACCTACTTTCTAGATATATGACGAGAGGCCTGTACATAGTGTCTTAAAAATGAAATTAGGGACGCGGGGATCGGATGTTCATAAAGCGCCTGGCCCCCGGAACAGCAAGGAAAGGACCCGTTGGAAAGCAGCCGACGATGTTCAGTAGAGGCAAGCCGTCCCTTGAAAGGCCGCCAAGACTATGCTTAGAGGAAAAGGACCCTACTCTATGAAAGAAAGGCTGCCACGAGATTTCCGCAGCAAGCATCGAATCAGGTTTCCTTTAAAACGAGTCCGCTCTCTAGATTCATCAGTCGATCACTTCGCCCTGCAGCACCTGTTCGCGCTGCAGGTAGCCGCGCAGCGGCTCGAACTCGGGCGACGTCCAGAAGGACGCGTCCGCCACCAGCCGGGCGGCGTCATCGCGCGCCGCCTCGAGCACCGCGAAATCGCTGACCATGTCCGCGATTCGAAATTCCGGCACGCCGCTCTGCTTCGTACCGAAGAAATCCCCGGGACCGCGCAGCTCCAGGTCCCGGCGCGCCACTTCGAAGCCGTCGTCCGTATCGGTCAGGACCTTCATTCGCTCCTGACCTACCTCCGTCTTCGGATCGGCGATAAGCACGCAGTAAGACGCGTGCTCCCCTCGCCCTACACGGCCGCGCAGCTGATGCAGTTGCGACAGGCCGAAGCGGTCGGCGTCCATGATGATCATCAGCGTAGCATTAGGCACATCCACGCCGACCTCTACAACCGTGGTCGATACGAGTAGCTGCACCTCATTCGCATAAAACGCCCGCATGACCTCGTCCTTCTCGCCTGGGGTCATTCTCCCATGCAGCAATCCGACACGGAAATCCGGGAACGCCTGCTGCATCGCTACATACAGATCAATCGCATTCTGAACATCCAGCTTCTCCGACTCCTCAATCAGCGGAGTAATCAAATAAGCTTGTCTACCCAGCGATATTTCACGGGAAATAAAGCCCAGTACGCGATCCATCATGTCATGCTTCACCCAATAGGTTGAAATCGGCTTTCGACCCTTTGGCCGCTCTGACAGCGTGGAGACATCCATATCTCCAAAAGCGGTAATCGCCAACGTCCGCGGGATCGGAGTAGCGGTCATCGTCAGTACATCAGGATTGAATCCCTTGCGCCGTAAAACACTGCGCTGGTTCACCCCGAAGCGGTGCTGCTCATCAGTAACGACCAGGCTCAGCGATCGGAAAAAGACATCCTCCTGAATTAAAGCATGGGTACCAATAATGACGTCCGTCAGTCCCATTTGCAAGGAAGCTAGCAAATCTTTGCGCTTCCGGCCCGTTATACTTCCGGTAAGCAGTCCTACAGAGATCCCGAAGGGCTCGAACATCTTCGCAAGCGAACGGGCATGCTGCTCAGCCAAAATTTCTGTGGGCACCATAAAAGCTCCCTGATGTCCCGACTTCACCGCGGCAAACAGCGCAATCGCAGCAAGCACCGTTTTCCCCGAACCGACATCGCCTTGCAGCAAGCGGTTCATACAATAAGGGGAGCGCATATCCCGCAAAATCTCCAGCTCCACTTGCTTCTGTGCATCCGTCAGCTCGAACGGAAGGCTGCGCACGAACTCCCGAATGACCGAGTTCTCGACGAGATGAGCAACGCCATCCATCCGCTCATGGTTAATCGCGCGATAAGCCTGCAGCTTGAGCTGGAATAAGAACAGCTCCTCATAGACCATGCGGCGGCGGGCCTGCTGTCCCTCCGCCTGATCCTGCGGCAGATGGATTCGCTGAATCGCCCGTTTTCTCGACATCAGATCATATTGCTTCAGCAGCGCCTCAGGCAAAATTTCAGGGATCAGCTCCCCATACTGCAACATCGCCTGTTGAATCGTCTTGCGCATCCAGCTTTGTGTAATTTTCCCGCCAATCGAATACACCGGCTGGACGGTGCCACTCCGCTGCACCCCCTTATCCGGGAACTCCGAATCCGATACTGTAAGCTGATTGCGCTTCAAATCCCATTTCCCGGTTAATATAATCTCTCTTCCCGCAACCAATTGATCGCGAAGGAAGTGGCGGTTGAACCATGTCGACGTGAACATCCAATCCTCGGCCACCATTTTACAGGTCATTCTTGATTTACGCCCATAACGCTGCAGAACCGGAACTCCCATAATTTTTGCCTGAACCGTAATCTTGTCGCCGTCCTTAACCTCTGTCAAAGATTTAAGCCGATAATCTTCGTAACGAAACGGGTAATATTCAATTAGATCATTTACCGTAAAGATGCCAAAGGCGTGAAGCTCTCCTGCTTTGAGAGCACTCACGCCGCTGACTTGCCTTACGGGGATTTCATGCAAATTCATTGTACAAATCCCTCGCTTTAATACCCGCCCCAAAAGTCGGGCTTTTGGAGCAACTTCTTTAGGCCGGCCACACGAAGATGGCTATCGTACCAGGACCCACATGAGTGCCTACGACAGAACCGATGCTGTTACGGACGATCTCATGCAGGGTGAAATGCTCTGACAACAATTGAATAATTTCTTCCGCTCCTTCAGGATTCACACAATCGCACACAGCAACGTTCAAATCCTTGTGATTCGGAAAATCACTCCTGAACAGCTCAATCACGCGGGATACCGCCTTCTTGCGGCCCCTAACCTTATCTACCGAATAGATGATGCCTTCATGGTCTACAGACAAAATCGGCTTGATGTTCAACAATGTGCCAAGAATGGCCGCCGCTTTGCCGATCCGGCCGCCTTTCTGCAAATATTCCAGGGTATCGACCAGAAAATAAAGCCGACGCTCCTGTCCGAGACGCTCTAACTCCGTGCGAATCTGCTCAACGGAAGCCCCCTGCTTCGCCAATCTTGCCGCATGCACGACCATCATGCCAAAGCCGTAGCTGGCGCAGAGCGAATCAATTACCGTAATATTCACCGGCTCCGCCGAATCCTCCTCGACCATCGACTTGGCCAGCAGAGCGGATTGATAGGTGCCGCTCATCCCCGAAGAAAGATGTATCGAGACGATAGGAGAACCGGGGTACTGCTTCATTAGATCCTGATATACCTCGACGTACTGGGCAGGCGAGGTCTGCGAAGTCGTTGGCAGATTCTTGGACTTCGCCAGCCTGTCATAGAACTCTTCTACCGTGATGTCGATTCCTTCCAAGAAAGACTCATCCCCGAAAGCAAGCCGCATCGGTATTATATGAATACCGTATTCAGCAACCAGCGCTGCAGGAACATCCCCCGTACTGTCTGCTACAATAACGATCTGACTCATAGGTATTTTCACCCTTTCATCATTCCCCTTTTGCAAGAGGTTGTTCAAAAAGTTCACTTTGGATTACGAAGTGAATCAAGGAGCAACTCGACATCGAATCTTGAATTCAGCCAGGCCCAAGCAGATGCTTACGAAGTCATGTTCCCTTATGTAACATCTCAGGTGCTCACGTACCCATTACGTACGCTCCACTCCTCAGTCCTTTGTTACATCCCACTGAAGCGTTTTGCAAAAACGCATATCGGAAGCCTCAGCAGCGGTACTGAAAACCGAGCTTTTTGAACTTAAATTATTAGACGATCAGGATTCAACCGAAAATAAGTAATAATAGATCGGTTGCCCTCCATCATGAGTCTCTACTTCAACATCAGGATAAGTTTCATTCAACCAGCCCAACAGCGACTCCGTAGTTTCCTCCGTCGCTTCTTCGCCAATCAGAAGCGTAACGATCTCATCGCCGCCAACCAGCATTTTGGCCAGCAGCGCCTGACTTGTCTCCAGCAGTTGCTCTTCTGTCGCCACGATCTTGGAGTTCTCAATTCCAATATAGTGACCCGCCTTGATCTCCAGATCATCAAACATCGTATCACGGATCGCATAAGTAACTTGTCCTGTCTTGACATGAGATACGGCATTCAGCATGGAATCCGTATTCACCTCAACGCTCTCCTCTTCCTGGAAGGCAAAGGCAGCAGCGATTCCTTGCGGAATGCTCTTGCTTGGAATAACGGTTACGCTGCGCTCATCTTCCAGCAAATCGCGAGCCTGCTGAGCGGCAAGAACGATATTCGAATTGTTCGGCAGCACGAATACATGCTGTGCAGAAATCGAATGAATGGCCTTCACAAAATCCTCTGTGCTTGGATTCATCGTCTGTCCGCCGGATAGAACAACGTCAACACCAAGGCTCTTGAAAATATCCGAGATCCCTTGTCCAGACGCTACAGCAATAAATCCGTAAGGTGCCAATTCGTCCGCAGGAACCTCCGCAGGGTCCTCAGAACGGGCAGGTTCAGCCGGAATATCCGCGAACAGCTCTGGCATCGGAGCAGCATCAAGTCCGGTTGATAGCAGTTCGCGATGCTGTTCACGCATATTCAGAATATGAATCTGAGTAATTTCTCCATATTTCAAAGCGAGATTCAGAACCTCGCCAGGTGCTTTAGAATGCACATGAACTTTGATAACTTCATCGTCGGCAATGACGATAATAGAGTCACCATTTAATGACAGCGCTTTCCGGAATTGATCCTCATCAAAATTCGCATGCGAAACGCCGCCCAGGGTACGATTTATGAAAAATTCCATATCATAAAGAAATTCAATATCCTCTGTATCAAGCTTCGCTTGGGCAGGAGCATCATGATGTTCGGCCGGATGAACGGCGGTAAATGCCGAGACGGATCCTGCTTTCGGCTGTGCAGGCATCGAATCGATAGGCTTCGCTTTGCCCGTCAGCTGCTCCATAAAACCCTCGTAAATATATACAAGACCTTGACCGCCGGAATCAACAACCCCGACTTGCTTCAGTACAGGCAATTGCTCCGGTGTATTCGCAAGAGCTTCCTTCGCCTTCGCCAGCACATCAGCCATCAAATCTACGATATCGGTCGTGCGTCTAGCCTGGTGAACGGCATGCTTAGCCGCTTCCTTCGCGACTGTAAGAATCGTGCCTTCCACCGGCTTCACTACGGCCTTATAGGCTGTATCCACCCCGCTCTGTAAAGCGGCGGCAAATTGAATCGCATTCAACTCTTCATAAGAGGATGAATAACGGGCAAATCCCCGGAATAACTGAGATAAAATAACGCCGGAGTTCCCTCTGGCTCCCATTAGCAAGCCTTTGGACAAAGTATTTGCCCGACTGCCAAGTCCGCCCGATCCGTTATTATTCAATTCGGCCACTCCAGCCGTCATCGTTAAATTCATATTCGTCCCGGTGTCTCCATCGGGAACCGGAAAGACATTTAGAGAGTTGACATGCTCGGCATGATCTCCCAATCGTTTCGCCCCGGCTAGCACCATGGCGGTAAAATCTGTTCCGTTAATAGAACGCTTACTCAATGAGAATTCCCCTTCCTAGCTTGATACACGAACGCCTTGGACTGCAACGTTGACTTGAGCCACTTCGAGTCCAACGACTTCATTTAACACGTATTTTACTTTTCGCTGTATGTTGTAGGCAACCTCGGAAATTTTCGTACCATAACTAACTATGATATAAAGATGAATTGCCAATCGCTTATTATCGAGCTTTACTTCCACACCCCGGGCTAGATTCTCACGCCCCAGCAATTCAGCAATGCCGTCCTTGAATTGTTTCCGGCTTGCCATCCCTACGAGTCCATAACATTCCATGGCGGCCGACCCGGCGATCACAGCTACCGCTTCCTCCGAAATATCGACACGTCCATATTCGGTATCCAGTTGTATAGCCACGCCTTGCTCACTCCTCCCTTGAAATTATTATGGGCTAAACCATATTGTACTATAAGAACAAAGATAAATAAATAAACAAAGCGCGACAAGCACACTATAGAAATAAAGTTTGTCGATCGGTTGACGGACGTTTTTTTACTGTGATATTATATGTAAGTATTGTTTTATGCGGTTTCCTATACATTTATAGGTTAAAAGAAGGAAATCGACCGGCTTAAGCCGGCTTGAACAATAACTGTTAACTTCACTAATAAACTGTTATTTTCAAGACAGGTGTATCGGAACAGGAGGTGTAATGAATGTCTCGCAAATGCTATGTAACAGGCAAGAAACCAAGCAGCGGTAACCACGTATCCCACGCTAACAACCGTAATCGTCGTTCTTGGGGCGTTAACGTACAGAAAGTCCGGATCTTGGTAGACGGTAAGCCGAAACGCGTATACGTCAGCACTCGGGCTTTGAAATCCGGTAAACTGACTCGCGTATAATGGTGAGAATAAGAATATAGACAAAAAGCACCTTTTCTTAGTAGAGGTGCTTTTTTCGTATTCTCCTGCCACTTCAGCAACCGGAAAACAGTATCGCCACAAACCGCGTGATGGAAGGCGGGATTTGTGCGCCGCGCCGAATTCCATGATAGCGGCAGTTGTCGCTGCCTAGTTTTTGTGAAATGTATTCAACACCGCTTTGACGAAACCTCCCAAAAACTTAGGCAGCTTGAATGTATAAAATTTCATCGTTCACCCTCCCCATCATTCTCATGCCCTCATTCATAGTGTATGTTCCGCGCCCTCTCCCTGTGTATTTTCGCCGACAAAAAAAGGGCTGCATGAGAACCCGCTCATGTAACCCATTGTATGCGCCAGATCGAATCACTATGCCAATCAGACAAGGTGAAACAGGGCAAAAATGAAGAGAATATAGCAATGACTAATCTTGCAAACTGCTGCGAATCTCCTGAATCGCGGCGCGGCGGTCGCTGCGACCAAACACCGCATTGCCTGCGACCAGCACATCCGCACCCGCCTCCACAACCAGCGGTGCTGTGGCAGCCGAGATTCCGCCGTCCACCTCAATTCGCAAATTCTTCAACCCCAGTTCCTCTCGCAGCTCTTTCAATTCCCTGATCTTGCGAAGAGTAGACGGAATGAAGGCCTGACCGCCAAAGCCTGGATTTACCGTCATGACAAGCACCAGGTCCACATCCTCCAGCACTTCGCGAATCGAAGACACAGGAGTTGCCGGATTGATCGCAACGCCTGTCTTGACGCCATGCTCCTTCATCATATGCAGGACGCGGTGCAAATGTACGCAGGCTTCCTGGTGCACTGTAATAAGATGAGCTCCTGCTTTTGCAAAATCCGGAATATATCGCTCAGGATTCTCGATCATCAGATGGACATCGAGCGGCAGCTTGGTCAGCGGAGCAATCGCTCCCATCACCAGCGCTCCGAATGTAATATTAGGCACGAAATGGCCGTCCATAACATCGACGTGAAGCCAGTCCGCGCCGCTGTGCTCTGCCTCGACTACTTCTTGACCCAGCTTGGCAAAATCAGCCGACAATATAGACGGTGCAATATAGATGTCATTCATGAAGTCAATACCTCCGTTTTTTGTCTTTCATTTCTTCATAAAACTGCACATAGTGCTCATACCGTCCCGCGGCAATAACTCCTTCATCCACAGCCTCTCTCACTTTACAGCCTGGCTCATGCAGATGTGTACAGCCGCGGAATTTGCAGCCCTCTGAAAGCTCGCGGAACTCGCGGAAGCAAGTAGAGAGCTCCCCGACGCCAAGCTCAAGGAAATCCAGCTGGCTAAAGCCTGGAGTGTCCGCCACATATCCGCCATTCTCAAGCTCGATCAGCTCTACATGTCGGGTTGTATGTCTCCCCCGGCCAAGCTTCATGCTAATCTCGCTCGTCTCCAGCGACAATCCAGGGAACATCGCATTCAGCAGCGTCGATTTGCCTACCCCGGACTGACCGGAAAGTACGCTAATCTCCCCGGCCAGGCGCGTCTTCACAGCTTCCGTTCCTTTGCCAGTCAGAGAACTGGTAATGAACACTTCATATCCAATCTGCTCATAGAGGTGAGCTACCTGCTCCGTGACGCTGGCCGCTTCCTCTTCCTCCGCATCGAGCAGATCCTCTTTGGTCAAGCAGATCAACGCTTGCAGTCCCTCATGTTCGATATGTACCAGGAACTTGTCCAGAAGCTGCAAATTCAGGTCAGGTTCTTTAAGTGAAAATAACAGCACCGCAAGCCGGGCGTTAGCGATCGGCGGACGAATCAACTCCGTGATGCGCGGTAGAATCTCATCTACCATCCCTTCGCCGTTCTCCGTCGGACTATACATGACCCGATCTCCAACGAGAGGGGTTATGCCTTTTTTCTTAAAAATGCCGCGGCCCCGGCACTGGACAATCTTATCCAACGCCGGGTCTGCAGGCTTCACATAGTAATATCCGCTTAGCGCCTTAACGATTAAGCCTTCAGGCATTCTTGCAGGCCTCGCTTTCATATCTGTCTGTATAACGATATAACAATTGAAGCTTATTCAAGCTCAACTTCAATGATGTCCAAACCCCTTCATCTTTCCATTCGTTAACCTTCCAGTTAACTTGGAATTGTTGGCCTTGCCTGTATCTGGAGGATTTTGATCAGAGTTCCCGTTATCACCGTCACCATTATTGCCATCAGACTCATTATTTGATTCATCCGGCGTATTCGTTACAGGCAGTGATGGCTGCGGCACAGTCCCCTGCTTGGCATCAATATACGAGATCTTGTAGGTATCCGTTAATGCCCCATCGCGGTTCACATAGACATATCCGTCCTTATTAGGTGCCAGAACGAGATTTACCGACATATATTGCGGTTTGGCGATCGTCTTCGTACCCCAGTCTTGATTCTCACCACGAGCATCCCCGTATATAATATGGATTTTGCTCTTTTGTCCGTCTGTAGCCGGAACAACAGGAACCACGAAGGTATACTCGATCGCATCGGACGGATATCCGGAACTGACGAATATAGTTATGTCGGAAGCTGGTGCCACTTCAGCGCCTTCAGCATATGGCCACTGCTCCATGACCTGACCTGACGGTACCTCATAGCTCGATTTTTGCTTAATGCCGTCCTTCGCCAGCTTCAGCCCTGCATCCTCAATCGCCTTCAGCGCTTCATCCTGGGTCTTCCCGACCAGCTTAGGCATTTTGATATTTTCTGGCCCCTTGCTCACTTTCAATACAATCTGAACGGTTTCCGGATCAAATTCCGCGTTGGCATCCGGGTTTTGACCAAAGACCTTGCCCGCTTCTACTTCGGGATTATTTTCCTCGTTCTTGCTGATCCTTTCTTTCGACACCCCAAGCTGCTCTAGCTGTGCAATCGCCTCTTCATAGGTATAGGTCGCATTATCCAGCATCGGCATTTTTGGAAGCTCCTTCGCGGTGCTTACTGTCAAATCAATCGACGAGCCTTCCTTCACTGCGGTGCCCTCTGGCTTGCTCTGTTCATAGACAATTCCTTCATCTACACCCTCTTTATATACCTGAGCAATATCCCCAACCACAATACCTACCTTGGAGAACTCCTCAGTAGCTTGTTCAATGGACATATTCAGTACATTCGGCACCTTTACTTCTTCCACGGTGACGAGTCTGTTCACATACCAGGCAATACCAAGCATCGCAACGATTACAATCAGCGTAATGCCGACCCATAATTTAGTCTTGCTGCTTACCGGCTTCTTACCTGATTTCTGCTTCTGCCGTTCATCGGACCCCTGATCGTCTCGGGACAACTTCGAGCCTCCACCAGACTGCCTGTTTTGCGGCTTAATAGCCGGGACAACGCGGGTGCTATCCTCATCCTCGTCATCGGCAAAAGTCAGCTTATTCTCCGTCCTGCGCTCCGGCAGCAAACAGGTCTCCAGATCGCGCAGCATTTCCTTGGCGGATTCATATCTCTCGCCTGGGTTTTTGCGCATCGATTTCAGTATAATATTCTCCACACTCTGCGGAATCATCGGATTCACCGAACGCGGCTCGTCAAAATGCTCCTGCAGATGCTTCAGCGCCACACTGATCGGGCTCTCCCCAAGGAATGGAAGACGGCCAGTCAGCATCTGATAGAGCACAATTCCAAGGGAGTAAAGGTCTGATTTCTCGCCTGTTGTTACCCCTTTGGCATGTTCAGGTGAGAAGTAATGCACAGACCCGACGACCGAGCCCGTCTGCGTAATCGTCGTTGAAGTTACGGCACGCGCGATTCCGAAGTCAGTCACTTTCACCCAGCCATTACGGCCGATTAATATATTATGAGGTTTAATATCACGATGAATAATATGATTCATATGGGCATGATCCAGGGCATCGGCGATCTGCGATGCGATGCGAACCGCTTCATCTACCTGCAATGGAGCACGCTCTTTGATAATCTCATTCAAGTTGCGGCCTTCAATATATTCCATAACAATGTAATGAACATCGCCTTCTTGTCCAACATCATAGACGCTGACGATATTCGGATGTGACAAGGATGCCGCTGATTGTGCCTCACGGCGGAAACGACGGATAAATTCCTCGTCGTTCACAAATTGCTGACGCAAAACCTTAATAGCTACGTTACGATTTAATAGAATATCCTGAGCACGATAGACGAGGGCCATTCCTCCCCCGCCAATTCGTTCAATAATTTGGTAACGACCACCTAACTCGTGACCGATCATAAACTCCACCCCTTTGCGCTTGACACGGACTCATCATGATACTCCAACAACGCGACGGTAATATTGTCGTCGCCCCCTGCATCCAGGGCGAATTGAAGCAATTGATTAGCACGATGATCCAGAGGAAGCTCGCCGGCTCCAAGCGTATGAATCATTTGTTCCGGGGTTACATGATTGCTGAGACCGTCACTGCAGAGCAGCAGTATATCTCCCTCATCTAACATTACCGAATACATGTCGGCAACCACCTCTTCATCGGTTCCGAGTGCCCGGGTCACGATATTTCGATGTGGATGCACATTCGCTTCCTGCTCACTAATCTGATTATTCTTAAGCAATTCATTAACGAGAGAATGATCTTCAGTAATTTGAGTCAACACGTTATTTTGGAATTGATAGACTCTGCTATCTCCAAGATGGCCGACGATTCCCTCGCGTTCCTTAAGCAGGACGGCAACCACCGTGGTCCCCATATTGTAGTACTCTACATGCTCCTTCGCTTCACGATACACGATTTCATTGGCATGCAAAATCGCTTGCTGCAGTTCATTTCCGAACTCTTGCGAAGACAAGTTGGCAGGCAAAGACTGCAAATCCTGTACAATCGTCTCAACGGTTAGACGGCTGGCTGTATCCCCAGCCTGATGTCCACCCATGCCATCAGCAACGATCGCCAGCGTATACCCTTGTTCCAAGCCGGCAACCCAGCTGCTGTCTTCGTTTACAGAACGAACCCTTCCAACATCACTTACATAAGCCGTTTTTATCAATCCTAATCACCTCGTACCAGACTGCATATGTTTGGCCCGCAGCTGTCCGCAAGCCGCTGCAATATCATGTCCTTGCTCCCGGCGGATCGTTACGTTAATGCCCTTGTCCGCCAATGTACGTTGAAACTGAAAGATATCATTCCTTGAGGTTCTGACATATTTCCGCTCCGGAACATGGTTGACCGGGATCAGATTCACGTGACAGAGCATATCCTTGAGAACCTCTGCCAGTTCTTCCGCATGCTCCACCTGATCATTTACTCCGCCAATCAGCGCATATTCGAAGCTTACGCGGCGCCCGGTCTTGGCGATGTAATAACGCAGTGCCTCGATAACATCATCAAACGGAAAGCGGCGGTTGACAGGCATCAGCTTGGAACGCAGCGCATCGTTCGGTGCATGAATCGAAATCGCCAGATTAATCTGGGTATCCTCATCAGCAAATTTATATATATTGGGAACGATTCCGCTCGTTGATACAGTAATATGCCGTTGTCCAATGTTCAAGCCCTTCTCATGAATCATAATTCGCAAAAATTTCATCGTTGCATCATAATTCTCGAACGGTTCACCTGTGCCCATGATCACTATACTGCTAACACGCTCGCCTCGCGTGTCAAGAATCTTCTGAGCCTGCACAACCTGGGCTACAATTTCCCCGGGATTGAGATTCCGCTTCAGTCCGCCCAAGGTAGACGCACAGAATGTACAACCAACCTTGCAGCCGACTTGTGTGGTAACACAGACGCTATTCCCGTAGTTATGCTTCATGATAACCGTCTCGATCGCATGATCGTCATGCAGCCCGAACAGGAACTTGACCGTACCGTCCTTGGACTCAAACTTCGTAATTTCATTCAAAGTTACGAATGAGAACTGTTCGTCCAATTTTTGCCGAAGCGTCTTGGATAAATTCGTCATCTCATCAAAAGAGTTTACGCGCTTTACATAAAGCCAGTCAAATATCTGCGCACCGCGGAAGGCCGACTCCCCTTGCTGTACCGCCCATTCCTGAAGCTCTTCCAGACTCATATCGTATATAAAAGGTTTCATCTTCACACACCTATTCTTATAGTATCAAGTATATGACCATACTCATTCCACCTATTTTAGCATAAAATATAATAACACTAAAGTGGAAGCCCTTAACAGGGGCTTACGCAGCAAAAAGCACACCCCTTTTATCGCTTAAAGCAATAATTAGAAGTGTGCTTCACCGATTCCAGTATATAGTAATTTCAGGGATTTTGCAAAGATTAAGTATAGACCGCCGCTTAGATTGAGGTTTTCACAAGACGAGCGATGTAAAATCCGTCAGAATGATAGTCCTGAGGCAGGATCTGCAACCCGGTCTTCTCCCTGGCGCTCGCTTCCTGCAAGGCTGGCCAGTTCTCCGGCATATCCTCAGCAAGCGAAAATTCCGGATGGCGCTGTAGAAATGCATCTACCATGGCCGCATTTTCGCTTCGCTCAATCGTACAGGTGCTATAGACCAGCACTCCCCCCGGCTTTAGCAGCCCGCACACCGCGTCTAATAGGGTACGTTGAATCGCGTTAATCTCTGTAATATCGCCAGGTGTCTTCGTCCACTTCAAATCCGGCTTCCGGCGAATTACGCCCAGGCCTGAACATGGAGCATCCAGTAAAATACGATCGAATGACTCGGCCGCGAATCGCTCGGAAAGTTGGGCCGCATCGCTGGTCATTGTCTCAACTGGGTCAAGTCCAAGTCGCCTTGCCTGATCATCGATCAGCTTTGCCTTATGCGTATGGATATCGTTGGCAATCACATGACCGCGGCCTTCCATCCGTTCAGCGATATGGCATGTCTTGCCTCCGGGAGCTGCGCAGCAATCAAGCACCTTCATACCCGGTATGGCCTGAACAGCCGCGCCAACAAGCATGGAGCTCTCGTCCTGAATCGAGATAAGCCCATCCTTATACCATTCTGTCAGCGCCATGTTGCCGCCGCTTAATACCAATATCCCGTCCGGTGATACAGGGGACGGAGCAACCTCTAGCCCCCGCTCTTTCATAACAGCCAACATCTCTTCGCGGCTCGTCCGCGAACAATTCACACGGATACTGACGGACGGAGGCTCATTATTCGCGAGGCAGATCGCTTCCGCAACAGCTTCTCCATACTGCTCAATCCAACGTGAGACAAGCCATTCCGGATGGGAGTAAGCAAGCGAGATCCGTGCCGCCGAAGAAAGATCGCCAGGCAAGGACAACTCCTCCTTGCGACGAAGCACATTTCGCAGCACACCGTTCACCATTCCGGATATCCCTTGATGACCACGGCGTTTTGCGATATTCACAGCCTCGTTCACTGCCGCATGGGGCGGAATTCGATCCAGATAATACAGCTGATAGAAGCTTAGCCGCAATAAATTTCTGACCCAAGGCTGAAGCTTGGCCATCCCTTTGCTGACAAAGGACTCCAGAAAGTAATCAATTGTATTGAGACGCGATATGGTGCCGTATACAAGCTCTGTAGCAAGACCCGCATCAGGACCGGTAAGCCCGGATTTCTGCAGCGCTCCATTTAATAGCAAGTTGCTGTAGGCCCCCTCCTGTTCTACAGCGGTCAACACATCCAGAGCGGTATCCCGCGCTGTAGGCTGCGCTTTGTTGTTTCTTTTGCCGGCATGCGCCCCCTTGCCAGCTCCAGATTGATTCCCCTGCCTTTTCTTGTCGCTGCCAGCCTGGCCGGAGTGGCCTTTCATATCGCTCATGACAATACCGCGCCCTTCTTCATGATACCACCGCGAATAAATTCAGCGGCCTCCATGGCTTTCTTCCCAGCGGGCTGAATACGGGTCAACCAAACCGATCCATCGCCGGTCTTCACTTCGATCCCCCGCTCGGACAGCTCAAGCACTGTCCCGGGAGCTACCCCGGCAGCCGATGCGGAGCCTGTACTGGTTGGCTTAGCTACCGACCAGATCTTGAATACTTCGTCGTTCCATAGCGTAAATGCGCCCGAGAATGGTACCAGGCCTCTAACCCGATTGAAAATTTCACGGGACGAAGCCGTCCAATCAATCCGCTCATCCTCACGCGATAAATTGGAAGCATACGAGGCTTCCTCATCGTTCTGCGGAATCCGCTTGGCGGTACCGTTCAGGATCAGCGGCAGCTGCTCCATCAGCAGCTTCGCCCCGGCAAGGCTTAATTTCTCGAACATCGTGCCCGAGTTATCCTCATCCTCGATCGGAACGACAACCTTCTCGATCATATCCCCTGTATCCAGGCCTTCTGCCATATACATCAGCGTAACACCGGTCTCCTTCTCACCGTTGATGATCGAGCGTTGGATCGGCGCACCCCCGCGGTAAGCGGGTAAGAGGGACCCATGCACATTCAAGCAACCATACTTCGGCAAATCCAGCACGGCCTTAGGCAAAATCTGTCCGTAAGCGGCCGTAACGATCAGATCAGGACGCAGCGCAGCCAGTTCCTCCACAGCTTCCGGCGCCCGCATTCTCTGCGGTTGAAGCACGGGAAGTCCGTGCCGCAATGCTGCTTCTTTTACAGGAGTCGGAGTTAGTACCTTCTTCCTACCTTGCGGACGATCCGGCTGAGTCACAACACCAACAACGTTATAGCCTTCTGCAATCAGAGCCTCCAGAGACGGAACCGCAAAAGCAGGCGTCCCCATAAATACGATATTCATCGTTATTCCTCACACCTTTTCTTCACCCTCAGGGGTAATTTCATATACTCTTTCCGCAACATCCGTATAGAGAACACCGTTCAGATGGTCAATTTCATGCTGGAAAGCCCTTGCCAACAAATCCGACCCTGTATATGTAACCTCTTTGCCATTACGGTCGAGGCCTTTAACCGTAACTGTCTGCGCCCGGCGCACATCACCACGCAATCCCTGGATGCTCAAGCAGCCCTCGGGTCCAAATTGCTCCCCCTCTTTGCTGACGATCTCAGGGTTAATCAGTTCAATAAGTCCGTGCTCATCGCCAACATTTATGACAATAGCCCGCTTCAGAATCCCCACCTGCGGCGCCGCAAGCCCGACACCCTCGGCATCATACATCGTCTCCGCCATATCGGTCAGCAATTTCTGTACATTTGGAGTAATTTTCTTAACCTCTTTGGCGACCTGATGCAACACTTCATCCGGTTCTTGGACGATAATCCGCAATGCCATACCCACACACCATCCTTTTATATGTAGTTCAAAAATCCCGCTTTAAATCACGAAGTATATCAAAGTAGCCTATTCAGCATCAAATCTTGAGTTCACTCGGGACTTCCAATACGTACAAACTTCGTACGCTCCGCTCCTCATTCCCTGGCTTCATCCAACCGCCTTTATATAATTACATCAGCATCTGCGGGTCCACATCAATACTGATCTGAAATGACGAGTCGCGCATATCATTCAGCATGGCCTCAGACACACTGCGCACCAGCTCTGCCGCATCCAGCGAACCGCGATACTTCACCATACATTGAAATCTGTAGCGGTTCTTGATCCGCGGAATCGGCGAGGCGACCGGACCAAGGATGTCCAGGACATCTCTCGTAAAGCGGTCCATATTGCCGAACCAGCCCAGCTGCTGAGCCTTACCTCGCAAATTCGCCGTGAAATTCTCCGCCATTCGCAGCAATAACGGCAGCTTCTCATGGGACAGCGTTACAAGAATCAAGCGGCTATACGGCGGATAATGCAGCGCCTTGCGATGCAGCAGCTCCTCACGTACAAAAGAGTTGTAATCATGCGAGCTGGCATGGACAATCGAATAATGATCGGGGATATAGGTCTGGATCACAACCTCGCCCGGAAGCTGGTGACGCCCAGCCCGTCCGGCCACCTGCGTCAGCAATTGAAAAGTCTTCTCTGCAGACCGGAAGTCCGGAAAATTAAGCGAAGTATCTGCAGCGATAACGCCTACCAATGTAACATCCGTAAAATCCAGCCCTTTGGCGACCATTTGCGTCCCCAACAGCACATCGCCCTTTTTCTCGCGAAAAGTCTGCAGCAGCTTCTCATGCGAGCCCTTCTCCGTCGTTGTATCTACATCCATACGGATAACCCGGATCCCTGGAAACAGCTTGGACAGCTCGGTCTCAACCCGTTGGGTACCGGTTCCGAAATAGCGGATATGCTCGCTGCCGCACTCTGGACATACCGAAGGCGCAGGCACGGCATAACCGCAATAATGACAGCGCAAATTGTTCGACTTCTGATGATAGGTAAGCGAGATATCACAATCCGGGCAGCCGGCCACATATCCGCAGGTACGGCACATCACAAATGTCGAAAAGCCGCGGCGGTTCAGGAATAAGACGCTTTGCTCACCGCGCTCAAGTCTGGCCTCTATTCCGGCATGGAGCTGTCTGCTGAACATCGAGCGGTTCCCTTCTCGCAATTCTTCCCGCATATCCACAATCTGTATACTTGGCAGCATGCTGCCCGAAGCGCGTGCATTCATCTCCAGCAGCATCGGCGCATAATGTTCATTATCGAGCGATCTGGCTGCGTGGTAACTCTCCAGCGATGGGGTTGCCGAGCCGAGAATAACAGCAGCCTGGTGCTGCCTAGCCCGGCGAATCGCCACGTCTCGAGCATGATATTTAGGCGTCTCTTCCTGCTTGTAGGAGGTCTCATGTTCCTCGTCCATAACAATCAATCCGAGATCGGAGAAAGGGGCGAAAATAGCGGAACGGGCACCGATAGCCACCTGCACGCGTCCCTCCCTGATCTTCCGCCACTCATCATAACGTTCTCCGGTAGACAGACGGCTGTGCATCACAGCAACCTTATTGCCGAACCGCCCCTTGAAACGTTCAACCATTTGCGGGGTCAGCGAGATTTCCGGCACCAGTACAATCGCCTGGCGTCCAAGCGAAATGCAGCGTTCGATCGTCTGCATATAAACTTCTGTCTTCCCGCTTCCGGTAATTCCATGCAATAAAAAAGCACCATATAATCTTCTATCCAGCACTTCACTAATTTTATTATAGACAAGCTCCTGCTCCGACGTTCGCGGCAGCGGCTCGGTTCGTTTGAAACGACGATTCTGATAAGGATCGCGAAACACTTCGGCGTCCTCAATAAGCGCAAAGCCTTTCTCGGCCAGCTTCTTGACGGTTCCCGCCGTAACGCCCAGCGTGGTTAGCAATTCCTGCAGGGATATCGTTACCCCAACCTCAAGCAAGAACTCCAGAACTTCCTTCTGCCTGCGCGCCTGCGCGCTGAAGGAAGCGAGCGCCGCCTCCGCCGCCTCTCCGCCGACCGTGGCTTTCACCGTCTTGATGGTCTTCTTGCGGACTTTATCCTTGATCATCTGTGTCTCCGTCAGCACGCCAGCCCGCAGCAGGCCTTTGATAGTCTCTCCCTGGCCGGCAAATTGGGCACTCAGATGAGCCGTCGTCATCGGAACGGAGCCATTCGCTTTAATGTAAGCGACGATTTGCTCTTCCTCGCCAGTTAATAGCGGAGGTGACGCGTACAAAGCTTCCTCCGTCTGGTCCTCATCCGCAGGGTCTAACTCCTCCTGAAGCTGAATATATTTCTCGGCTTTACCTTTAAGTGCTGTAGGTATCATCGCCTGTAGCGCAGAGATCATACTGCAAGCATACCTATGGCTCATCCACTCGGCCAGCTTAACGAGATCAAGCGGAAGCGGGGGCATCAGATCCAGCAGCTCCTGAACCGGCTTCATGCGTGCGAAATTCAGCTCGGAGTCGGGCCGGAGATCAATAACGAAACCCTGGACTGTTCGATGACCAAAGGGAACGCCAACCCTGCTGCCGATCTCGATCCAGTCTTTCATCGTATCCGGAATAATATAATCGAAGGGGCGATCCGTGCCGCGGCTTGGAACGTCGACGATTACTCTAGCGATTTTGCAGTTCATTTGCCAGCTCCCGCCAGTCGTTCCGCAGCGAGCTCCATAATATGGAGACCCGTCTCCTCCTTGGTCATCATAGGCAGCGACTTCACCAGTCCCTGTGCATCATAAATTTTCACGATATTTGTATCGATGCCAAAGCCCGCTCCCGCCTGGGTTACATCATTGGCAATCAAGAGATCACAGTTCTTGCGCTGCAGCTTATCCATGGCATACTGCTCCAGATTCTCCGTCTCAGCTGCGAATCCAATCAGAAACTGCGACGTCTTTTGTTGACCAAGCGTCTGCAGAATATCAATATTTTTAATGAGTTCCAGCTGTAGAGCGTCACCCGATTTCTTAATTTTTTGCTGTGCCGGGCTCTTTGGCCGATAGTCCGCAACGGCAGCTGCCTTCACTAAAATATCTGTGTTCTGCCATATGGCGACGACAGCCTCATACATCTCCATTGCCGATTCCACATGCACCGTATTGATATTCAGCGGAGGGGCCACCTGCGTACGGGCGACGATCAGGGTGACGTCAGCACCCAGCTCCTGCGCAGCCTTAGCGACAGCAAATCCCATCTTGCCTGAAGAGTCATTCGTAATGTACCGGACCGGGTCAATGCGCTCGATGGTTCCTCCAGCGGTTACGACAACCTTTTTGCCGGCAAGCGGAAGATCAGCCCTTATAGATTGACGCTTAAAAAACTGATTCACTTCTTCAACAATCGCTTCGGGCTCTTCCATTCTCCCTTTCCCCGTATATCCGCAGGCAAGCAAGCCGACGCCCGGTTCAATCATATGAACACCGCGCGACCTAAGCTCTGCCATATTTCGCGATACAGCCGGGTGGGTATACATATGCACATTCATCGCCGGAGCAAGCATAATCGGCGCGGTGACAGCCAGTAGAGTCGTCGACAACATATCGTCTCCGATGCCGGCAGCCATTTTGCCGATCATATTCGCCGTAACCGGGGCAACCAGCACCAGGTCGGCCCAGTCGGCCAGTTCAATATGGGCGATAGCCTCCGGCTTCTTCTCGTCAAAGGTATCGGTGTATACAGCATTTTTGGATAAGGCCTGTAAGGTCAGCTCGCTAATGAATTTCGTAGCCGATTCGGTCATTATGACACGAACCTCTGCCCCTTGCTTCACAAGCATACTGCAGAGCGAAGCCGCCTTGAATGCAGCGATTCCCCCTGTAACGCCAAGCAATATTTTTTTGCCGATTAACATCGTCCTATCCCCCGCTTTCAAGTTATACGAAGTCAAACTCCCTTTGTCTTACAAGGGATCAGTAATCAGTCATAACCTATATGAGCAGAAAAAAATAACAACCTCGCGGTTGTAACTAGAGGTTGTTCAAAATCAACATATGACCACGAGGTCGATCTATTTTATTTCTCGATTGTTGCCGGTTCTTCAACTTCCGGTTTTAGCTTGACGAAACCGCCGTAAATTTCCTCTAACGCGATACCGACTTGCTTATGGGATCTTGGCTGCTCAAGATCGCTCTTGGAGCCCTCTCTAAGCTGTCTAGCTCTCCGGGAAGCCGCTACGACTAGGGAATACTTGCTACCAACGATGCCAAGCATCTTGTCAATGGATGGATATAGCATGAAGCAACACACCTCTTCTATTAGACTCGTCTACCGAATATTAGATATCGGCAGGTTTTCTTACTTTGCAATGCTCCGCTGTAATGATAGCCTCAATCCTTCTGCAGGCATGATCAATCTCATCATTAACTACGGCGTAATCATATTGTTCCAGCAATCTCATCTCATCAGCCGCAACCGACATGCGATGGTCGATCGTCGCCTGATTCTCCGTTCCCCGCCCTTGAATGCGATCCTTCAATTCATCCAAGGAAGGAGGAAGTAAAAATACGAACACGCCCTCCGGGAACTTCTCCTTCACCTTGAGCGCGCCCTGCACCTCGATTTCAAGAATGATATCGCGGCCGCTCTCGAGCGTCTCCTCAACGAAATCACGCGGAGTACCATAATAATTCCCTACATATTCCGCGTATTCGAGCAATTGATCCTTCTCGATCATCTCCATAAATTGCTCGCGGGTCTTGAAGAAATAATTAACCCCGTTCTCTTCCCCCAGGCGCGGATGGCGCGTCGTGGCGGACACGGAATAGACAAGCTCAGGCATTCTAGCCCGCAACTCATTGCAGACCGTCCCTTTACCTACACCGGACGGCCCTGATAATACGATTAATAAACCTTTAGCCATAGTTCTCTCCATTTTACTCGTCGTTGTCATCATCTTTGGTGGATAAGCGATGAGCAACCGTCTCCGGCTGCACCGCCGACAATATGACATGATCACTGTCGGTAATAATTACCGCGCGCGTACGACGTCCATAGGTCGCATCGATCAGCATATGGCGGTCTCTTGCCTCCTGAATAATCCGCTTGATTGGGGCAGACTCAGGACTCACAATTGAAATGATTCGGTTCGCTGATACGATGTTGCCAAAGCCAATGTTAATAAGTTTAATCGCTGCCATATCCAGGTTTTTCCCCCTAATTTACTTGACTCTGAGAGGTAGCTCAAAAAGACGCTTCTGAGCACTTACTCTTAGTTACGCTATTCGAGATTAGCCGCTTGTTCACGAATCTTCTCCAGTTCTGCTTTCATCTCGACTACACGGTTGACCAGAGCCAGGTGATTGGCTTTGGAACCAATCGTATTCGTCTCCCGGTTCATTTCCTGTATCAAAAAATCCAGCTTCCGTCCAACCGGCCCTTCCGATTGCAATAATCCGCGGCACTGCTCGAAGTGGCTCTTCAATCTAATCAGCTCTTCGTCGATGTTGGAACGATCCGCAAATACGGCGACCTCCATCGCGAATCTCTGTTCATCAAAAGCCCCCTCCAACAGTTCGGCGAGTCGCCCTTTGAGCCGATTACGGTAGTCCACAACTACTTCTGGCGCCAATCTGACGATGTCGGTGTGGATCTCCTGCAGCCTGTTTACACGCTGCTCTATATCAGAGACCAGATGAAGCCCTTCCTGCTCTCGCATCGCGATAAGCCCATCCAGCGCTTCTTCAAGGCCTTCCATAAGAACCGACTCCCACTGTTCATCGGTGACAGCTCCGTCCAGCAATGGATCGGGAGCGATCACCGCATCAGGCAGCGCGAGCAAATCCTTAGCGGTGAGCGAAGAGTCAATGCCGTAATGCCGCTTCAGCTCTTCGTTCGCCTGTATATAAGCCTCAATAACCGGACGGTTCAGTACAAAAGGCAAGGAACTGTCATCCTCCCGTTCCTTGCTTATGAACACGTCAATTCTGCCGCGCTTCACGTGCTCCTGAACTAACCGCCGCAGCTTATCCTCGTAGCAAGTCCACTCTCGGGGCATCCGAAGCACAACCTCGGAATACCGATGATTGACAGATTTAATCTCAAATTGAATGTTATAACCGCCATAATGTCTGGCGGAACCACCGTACCCAGTCATACTGTGAGACATGAACATCACATCCGTTACCCTATTGTAATTGATAATTATGAACGAGACAAGTGGGAAGCACGGTGCATCGACTTCTCGTGAACATAATTTGTCAAAGCTACAGTCATTTCATAGAACATGAAAGGAGTCATCAAATAAATGCCGTTAAATTGCTGCATTGCTGTATCAAGCAGTTCCTTGGCAATCTCTACGCCCATAGCACGACCCTCTGTCCCCTGAAGCCCCTCCATCCGCTTGCGCACGGATTCAGGCAGCGTAATGCCCGGAACTTCATTATGAAGATACTCGGCGTTTTTGCCGCTGGCCAGCGGCATAATACCAAGGAAGATCGGAATGTCGAGATGGGCGGTCGCCTCACGAATCGCAACGATCAGTTCAGGATCATAGACCGGCTGGGTCATAATGTAATCCGCACCCGAAGCGATTTTCTTCTCAAGCCGCTCTACAGCTTTGTTCAGATGCTTCACATTCGGGTTAAAAGCAGCGCCGATTACAAAGTTGGCGCGATGCTTAAGCGGCTTGCCCGAGAAGGCAGTACCTTCATTTAACTGCTTGATCATGCGGATAATCTCGAAGGAGGTGAGGTCGTATACCGAGCTGGCCCCCGGCAAATCCCCAAAGCGGGCCGGATCCCCCGTCACAGCCAGAACATGATCTATACCGAGAGCATCAAATCCCATCAAGTGCGACTGTGTGCCGATCAGGTTGCGATCGCGGCAGGCAATATGAATAAGCGGCCGCAGTCCAAGCTCAGATTGTACGCGCGAGCCAAGCGCCATATTGCTCATCCTTGTCACAGCCAGAGAATTATCAGCCAGTGTCAAGGCATCGACTCCCGCTTCTTTTAGAGCTTTAGCCCCGGCCATAAACTTGCTTGTATCCAGATCCCGCGGAGGATCCAGCTCCACGATCACCGTGTGCCGCTCTTTCACCTGATCTACGATATTTGGAGTATTTTCCGCCCGCCCATTGTCCCTATTATTCAGTTCACGCTCAAGTACCTGAATCGATTCAAGAACAGTTGGAAGCGGACGGCCTTCTGCCAATGAAGCTGGATTATAGTTAGCCAGCGCACTAGCCGTAGCCTTGATATGGTCTGGAGTCGTCCCGCAGCACCCTCCGATCAAGCGTGATCCCAAATCGGCAAATGATACTGCACATTCACCAAAATATGCAGGAGTAGCCCCATATACATATTCTCCATCTACGTAATCCGCCAAACCTGCGTTCGGAAATACAGACAATGGCATATTCAGCGGGCCATTTAATCTCTCCATAACGCTCATAATGCCCTTTGGTCCGGAATGACAGTTAAAGCCAAGCACATCGGCCCCCTCCGCCTGGAGAATTCCGAAAGCTTCTTCAATAGAGTAGCCATCCAGCGTTCTACCCAATTGATCCACGGCAAACTGACAAATGAGCGGCAAAGGAGTCAGATAGCGAGCGCGTCCAAGCGCAAGCCGCATCTCTCTCAGATCGTAGAAGGTCTCCAGAAGGAGCGCATCTACATCCTCCGTCAGCAAGGCAGTCATCTGTTCATCAAAGTATTTGACCAATTCCTGGTCGGTCACATTAACGCGCTTGCCACCACGAATCGTGCCCACAGCGCCAGCGACAAAGATGTCAGGACCGGCCGCCTGTCTGGCAATGCGGGCTGCAGCGCGGTTAATATCCGCTACCTGATCCTCCAGACCAAACTTGGATAATTTATAAAAATTCGCGGAGAACGTATTCGTCTCTATTAATCTAGCACCTGCTTCAATGTAGCGGCGGTGTACATCTTGAATCACTTCCGGGCGGGTCAAATTCATCTCCTCATAGGAAATGCCGACGGAAAAGCCCAGCTGGTGCAGGTAGGTACCCATAGCTCCATCGCCGATTAATACTTCATTTTGCCACGTTTGACGCAGATCTGGCCTCATATGAGCCCCTCCTCGATATAAGTAATGGTAGCTTGACTACCTTTTTCGCTTTAGTTTCATATTAATTTATCATAATTTTCGTCAATTGATAAGGAAATGATAGAACTTCATACAAAAAAAGGCCCGCAGGCCTTTTTTAACAAAATTTTATGCAATTTCACCTTGATATACGATTTCTGCAGGTCCCGTCATATACACATGGTTATCGGTAGGGTTCCATTCAATATAGAGATCGCCGCCCTTCAAACCAACCCAGGCTTTGCGCTGCGTGTACCCGTTGAGTACAGAGGATACCAAAGTGGCACATGCGCCGCTTCCGCAGGCCAGCGTTGGACCCGCGCCGCGTTCCCATACCCTCATCTCGATTCGCTCGGGCGAGGTCACGGTGGCGAATTCTACATTCGTCTTCCTTGGGAAGTACGGATGTTTCTCCAGCTGCGGCCCCCATGTTTCCAACTCAAAATGCGGCGCATCATCCACGTAAATGACGCAATGTGGATTCCCCATCGAGACAGCTGTAAAGTTGAACCGCTGGCCTTGAGCTTCAATCGGCTGTCCAATAACCGACTCGCCTTCCAGTGTGGTCGGAATCCGGGTCCCTTGCAGAATCGGCTCGCCCATATCAACCCGAACGCTCTTAACGATTCCATCCTCTACCTTGAGAAGCACCTCCTGAACGCCGGCGCCAAGCGTCTCAAATGTCATCCGCAGCTTATCTGTATGGCCTGCCTCATAGACGTATTTGGAGACGCAGCGGATCGCATTGCCGCATTGTTCAGCTTCTGTACCATCGGAATTTATAATTCTCATCTTATAGTCAGCCTGATCAGACGGCAAAATAAACACCAGACCGTCCGCTCCCACACCGAAATACCGGTTGCACCATTTTATAGCCAAATCCGAGACATTCTGCGGCAGTTCCTGCTCTCCGTAGAACACCAGAAAATCATTACCCAGACCATGCATTTTCGTAAATTCCATTTGAACCCCACTCCCTAGAGCCCTGTCGCCTGTCTTGTGTCTTATGACTTGAGTTGCCAGAGCAATGCTTTATGGGGTTAGTCTATATTTTGTGCGTTCTAAAAGGTATTGATTTTATGCACGAATATTTGTACTTTTCGCCGAGATTATCTGTCTTGGACCGTTATACTTGCGACGGCGCCCCGACCAGACGCTGCCTGCCCCGAGCAGGAATGTCGGTATGCCTGCGGCCACGAAGCTGAGCGCCCATTCCCGGAAGCCAAGCGGAACCGTTTTGAAGATCGGCTGCAGACTCTCGATATACATAACCCCGAGCAGCAGAAGTACGGAGGATAGTACAGCTACGACAAGGTAACGGTTCTGCAGGATGTTGCGATGGAAGATCGAACGTGAACTCCGGCAGTCGAATACATGAATCAGCTGGGCCATAACCAGTGTTGCGAAAGCAACTGACTGCGCCTTGGCTAGCTGGGCCGGATCATCCGGTGCGCTATGCAATGTGATCCAGAAGGCCCCAAGCGTACAGAAGCCGATCAGCAATCCGCGGCTAATAATTTTCCAGCCCAGTCGACGTGCAAAAATATTCTCTTTCGCTCCACGCGGTTTATGCTCCATTAAATCTTTCTCCGGTTGGTCTACGCCAAGCGCCATCGCAGGCAGACCGTCTGTGACGAGATTCACCCACAGGATCTGAATCGGCAGCAGCGGAAGCGGCAGCCCGGCCAACATGGCGAAGAACATCGTTAAAATCTCGCCGACATTGGAAGCGAGCAAATAGCGGATGAACTTGCGGATGTTCTCATAAATATTCCGTCCTTCCTCGATCGCCGCCACAATGGAGGAGAAGTTGTCATCACTGAGTATTAAAGAAGAGGCTTCCTTGGATACATCCGTGCCGGTAATGCCCATGGCGATTCCGATATCCGCCGCCTTAATCGCCGGAGCATCGTTGACGCCATCGCCTGTCATGGCTACGACATGGCCTTTGCGCTGCAAAGACTTGACAATCCGCAGCTTGTGTTCCGGTGCAACCCGGGAGTAAACATAAATCTGATCGATTTGACGATCCAGTTCCTCATCGCTAAGGGCAGCCAGTTGATTGCCGGACATGGTCCGTCCGCCTCTCGGGATAATGCCGAGATCGGCAGCGATCGCTTCCGCCGTCAGACCATGGTCGCCGGTAATCATCACCGTCTTGATGCCGGCACGGCGGCAGACCGATATCGCTTCCCGTGCCTCGCGGCGCGGCGGATCGATCATCCCGGCCAGTCCGATGAATATCAATTGAGACTCCACATCCGCTTCTGACTCGGCCGCATCATCAGGTCTTAGATCGCGGTAAGCTAACCCGAGTACACGCAGAGCATTCCGCGCCATCCCCTCATTAGCGGCCTGTACCTTTTGACGGAACGTCCCGGTGAAGGGAACCACCTTGCCGTCCCATAATATATAGGAGCATTTCTCCAGCAGCATATCGGGAGCTCCCTTGACGAGCGCCATTTTGCCGCCTTGGTGGGATACGATAACCGACATCCGTTTGCGGTCAGAATCGAATGGCAATTCCTTCTCGCGAGTGTATACGCTGCTGAGCGAGCTTGGAGATAAACCCATCTTCGCCGCCAGCGTAACGAGCGCTCCTTCGGTCGGATCCCCCTTTAGTGCCCAACGCGATGCAGTCATTTCCTCCCGATCCTTTCCCTTGCGCTTCGCTTGCTGGTCGCCATCTTCCTCATAGATCACGGCATTGCCGCACAGCGAGCTAACCTGCAGCAGCCGGCGCAAGCTCTGATCTTTCTTGAGATCAACCGATCGCCCATGCTCCAGTATCTGACCGATTGGCTCATAGCCGTCACCCGTCACTTGCAGCGCTCGCCCTTCAAGCCATACATGAGTGACTGTCATTTTATTCTGTGTTAGCGTTCCTGTCTTATCCGAGCAAATGACCGAAGCACAGCCCAGTGTCTCTACAGAAGGAAGCTTGCGGACAATCGCCTTGCGCTTGATCATACGCTGTACGCCAAGTGCCAGCGCAATTGTGACGATCGCCGGCAAACCTTCGGGTATCGCCGCTACCGCTAAGCTCACCCCAGCGAAGAACATGGCCCCAGGCGGTTGTCCATGCAGAATACCAACGAGGACGACCAGTACCGTGAGCCCCAGTGAGAGATATATCAATATTTTGCCCAGCTGCTCAAGACGACGCTGCAGCGGAGTCTCTTGGGAATCGGTATTTTGAATCAAATCTGCGATTTTGCCCATCTCTGTATCCATGCCGGTGCGAACGACGATTCCTCTGCCGCTGCCGCGGGTCACCATGGTGCCCATGAAGCCCAGGTTCTTCTGGTCGCCCAGCGGCACTTCCTCCTCGCGAAGCACCCCGGCATGCTTGCCAACGGGATGGGATTCCCCGGTCAATGCCGATTCCTCCACATCCAGACTGCTTACAGACAACCAGCGAACATCCGCCGGAATCCGGTCCCCGCTCTCCACGATGACGATATCGCCAGGAACAAGCTCCTTGGCTGGAATATGCTCGACGGTCCCGTCGCGCAGAACCTTCGCGTGAGGAGCGGACAACTGCTTCAAGGCTCGCAGCGAGCGCTCAGCCCGGAATTCCTGAATAAACCCGAGCACACCGTTCAGGATCACAATCGCAATAATTGTAATGGCGTCCAAATATTCGCCCAGAATTCCCGATATGAGCGTGGCCCCCATTAATACGAGCATCATGAAATCTTTAAACTGGTTCAGGAACAGCAGCAGCGGAGATACCCGCTTGCCCTCCGACAATTCGTTCCAGCCGTTCTCTTCCCGTCTCCTCTGCGCCTCATCCCGGGTCAGGCCCTGTTCGCGCTTCACGTTCAACAGCTCCAGAAGCTCTTCCCCATTCCACTGGTGCCAGTTTTTTTGTTCCATTCTCCTTTTTTCCCCTCCCGTATTTAGTGCGATAACAGCGTGAGGCTTTTCCACCTAGGGTAAATGTATTCCAGCCAGTCCCAAATTATCACAGAAGAAGCTCTTAAGTTTTTGCTGCAGTTATGGCATCATAGAGAGGAGTAAGATATTGAAGTAATTGAAGATTTCGAGGATATGCTCAAAAAAGTCGATTTTCAGCGTTGAACGCGTCCGTCTAACTCTAACGAAACTACAAAGCGCTATTTCCGCAAAAACAGCGGCAAATAAAAGCTAACGAAACATCATATCGCTATTCTGGGGAATTCCCCATGTTAAGGCCCTAATTTGGTCCAATAACGATACCACGTTTCGTTAGAATTTTTGTCAGGCCATTTGGGCTCAAATAACGATACCCTGTTTCGTTAGAATTTTTGTCAGCCCATTTGGGCTCAATAGCGATACCACGTTTCGTTAGAGGAAGCCCCGGCCCGCAAGGTTTATGCCATTATTCATCTAACGAAACTACAGAGCGCTATTTCCGCAAAAACAGCGGCAAATAAAAGCTAACGAAACATCATATCGTTATTCTGGGGATTTTCCCATGTTAAGGCCCTAATTTGCTTCAATAACGATACCACGTTTCGTTAGAATTTTTGTCAGCCCATTTGGGCTCAAATAGCGATACCACGTTTCGTTAGAGGAAGGCCCGACCAGCTAGGTTTATGCCATTTCTGCGTCTAACGAAACTACGGAGCGTTATTTCCGCAAAAACAGCGGCAAATAAAAGCTAACGAAACACCATATCGCTATTCTGGGGAATTCCCCACGTTAAGGCCCTAATTTGCTTCAATAACGATACCACGTTTCGTTAGAATTTTTGCCAGCCCATTTGGGCTCAAATAACGTTACCACGTTTCGTTAGAATTATTGTCAGCCCAATTTGGCCCAAATAGCGATACCGTGTTTCGTTAGAGGAAGACCCAACCCGGCGTTGTTTGTACATGAGCAACTGAGATGTTACTGTAGGTAACATGACTCCGTAAGCATCCGCTTAAGCCCGGCCCGACTGAATTCAAGATTCGACGCCGAATACGCTCCCCCCGAGTTACTTCGGGATTAAAAGCGACTCTTTGAACTACCTTATTAGACAGGAGATTATATGGTATGGCACTTGACGGAATCGTAACGCGCTCCATCGTTCACGAACTACAGATTTGTGTAGGTGGACGCATCAATAAAATACATCAGCCTACGGATAACGACATTATCCTTCAACTTCGCTCCAGAGGAGGCAACCGGCGTCTGCTGCTCTCGGCCAACCCGACTTATCCGCGGGTGCAAATGACCGAGCAGTCCTTCCCCAATCCGCTGGAGGCCCCGATGTTCTGCATGCTGCTGCGCAAGCATTGTGAGAGCGGCGTCATCGAAGCCATTACCCAGCAGGAGATGGAACGGATCATCCATATCGACATTCGACAGCGCGACGAGCTCGGGGATGAATCCTTGAAGCGCATCATCATTGAATTAATGGGGCGGCACAGCAACATTATTTTGCTCGATCCCGCAACGGGAACGCAGCTGGACGGAATTCATCATGTAACCCCGGCGATCAGCAGCTTCCGGATCGTTATGCCCGGGTTCGCTTATACAGAGCCTCCGCAGCAGAATAAGCTGCATCCGCTTGAGATCGTGAAGGAACAATTCATGGATGCCTATCGGCAGGCTGAGATCGGGATCGCGGATAAAAGCTGGCTTGTATCCACCTTCAGCGGACTTAGCCCGCTGATCGCCGAGGAGATATGTCTGAGGGCAAGCGACAAGGCGGAGGAACACTCCGCAGGAGCCGCCGCAGATAACAATGCTGCTCACGAAATGCCAATGGATAAAGCGAATGCGCTTTGGAGCACTTTTGCCGACCTGATGGCGCAAATTCGCGAGCATCGCTATGAGCCGGTTACCGGCGAGAATGCCAAAGGGAAGAGCATATTCTCGGCCGTGAAGCTCACGCTGATCCAAGGTGAGCTGCGCACCTATGATTCCATTAGCGACTGCATGGAAGAATACTACGGCGACAAGGCGTTAAGGGATACGGTAAAGCAGAAGACCAGCGATCTGCTGCGCTTCCTGCACAATGAATTAAGCAAAAATATTAAGAAAATGACCAAGCTGGAAGAGGACTTGGCCGAAGCCGGAGATGCCGAGCAATACCGCATTAAGGGCGAGCTGCTATTTGCCTCCCTGCACCTGATGCGCAAGGGAGACAAAGCCGTAGAATTGATCAACTACTACGATGAAAACCAGGCAACCAAGACGATTGAGCTGGACCCGCTGCTGACGCCGTCGGAGAATGCCCAGCGTTATTTTAAGAAATACAATAAATACAAAAACAGCCTGACGGTCATCGATGAACAAATGAAGATTACCCGCGAGGAAATCAGCTATATGGAGCAGCTACTACAGCAGCTCTCCCACGCGACCCTCGACGATATTGACGAAATTCGCGAGGAGCTGGTACAGCAAGGTTATCTGCGCGACCGGAGCAAAAAGCTGAAAAAGAAGAAGAAAAACGACAAGCCTACACTGCATGTCTACACTTCTTCCGAAGGAATTGAAATCTACGTGGGCAAGAACAATCTGCAGAATGACTACGTAACGAACCGGGTCGGCAGTGCGAACGATACATGGCTGCATACGAAGGATATCCCCGGCTCGCACGTGCTGATTCGCAGCAACTCCTATGGTGATGCGACGCTTAACGAAGCGGCGCAATTATCCGCTTACTACAGCCAGGCCAAGCATTCCAGCAGCGTACCGGTCGACTACACGTTGATCCGCCATGTCCGCAAGCCAAGCGGGGCTAAACCGGGATTTGTGATCTATGATCATCAGAAAACTCTATTCGTTACTCCGGACGAGCGAATGATCAAGAACATGCCCAATGTGGTGAGAAATTAACTTTTGCTAGCTTCGTTGCAAATTTGCGATTAACCCCGCAAGCTTAGCAAAATCAGTGTATTTCGTACATATTGTACGATTAAAAATACGCAGACCCGCAAATGAGCGAACATCGGAAAATACAATCGTATTTCGTGCAACAAAATCACAAAGTATACACAAGAAGAGGACCCCGCAAAGGGAGTCCTCTTCTTGTCTTATTAATTCCAGAATTAGTCCAGCTTCTTCTCGTTAGCCTCGATCTGCTTGTTTCTCTCTTCCACCAATTTATCATAGCCATTATCCTGGCGATATTTAATGAATTCATTCATCGCCTGATCCACTTCGCTATCCGATTTGGCATCCAGAATCTTGGCGACCGTCTGTGACCAGTTCTGATTGATCTTCTCCGCATTGCGGGAGGATTCCTTGGACAGATATACGTCCAGGCCTGCTAATTCAAATTGCGGCACCACATAATCGAGGGTCCACTGCTTCGCTTGCTGCAATGCTTTCGGGAATTGATCCAGCCCCATTTGACGAGAGAGCAGAGCGCTATCCTGCACCCACAGATGCGTTGTCAAACCGATCTCCTTCTCGAAGCCAGCCGGGTCGGTCTGCTTGAACTCCAGCAGATCTCCATTCAGAACAGGATTTCCGTCCACCATCGTGTAAGTTTCCCCTTCACGACCATAGTTCATTACAACGTTGCCATACTCGCTGACCATATAGGTCAGGAATTCCATCGCTTTTTGCGGGTCCTTGCAGTCTTTGGTAATGAAGGTTTGTGTCCAGCCCTCGATCGAAGTACCCGGCAATGCTGTCTTATTCCCTGTCGTTGAAGAAGGGCCATGAACAGCGATATATTCCTTGCCTTGATTCTCATTCGCCCATACCGTCATCGTATCCGTCTCGCTGTTCAGATCCGAAGCGAAGTAAACGAAATAACTGCCGTTCGTGATCCGCGCATCCTTGTCGTCCTTCGTCATCGTAATCATGTCACGGTCGGTCAACCCTTTTTGGCGGGCATCGACGAACACTTTAAGCCATTTTTGAAAATCCGCATCGGTATAACGATCATAATATTTGCCGTCTTTCGTCAACATAGGGACTCCGATAAAATCGGCCAGCGTTCTATTGAATACTCCGTTTGGTTCCGAACCTTCATTAAATGGAGAGACCCCGATCGGAATCACCGATTTACCCAGCTCATCCTTCGCATCCAGCTTCTGAGCGGCTTCCAAAGCGGAAATGAAGCCTTCCGGCGTGGTCATATCCGGCTTGCCGAGCTGCTCATAAATATCTTTGCGCACCAGGAATGCCTGGTTCGCATAAATGCCGCCCTTCTCATAATCCGACTTCGTGTTCGAGAAGTTAGGATATCCGTAAATATGACCGTCTTCTCTAGTGAAAAATTTTACGGTTTCCGGCTTTGCCGCCTTTTCCAGGAAATACGGATCATACTTCTCTGCCAATACGTCCAGTGGAATAGCGAACTTATCCGCATCCTTAACAAACGGGTTGCTTCCATCCACCGTAATGATGTCCGGGAGCTCTCCGGAAGCCATCATCGTGTTGAGCTTGTCGTCGCTGCCGCCCAAGTATGTGATGTTAACCCCGGTGTCCTCCGTAATATACTTGGAGGAGACATCATTGCCCCAGGTCTGGGCGAACCAGTCGAAGTTAATATACCAGTCAAGCTCGGCCGTGGCCTTGTCATTCTCCCAGCTTGGTGTATCCTTGTTCACTTCAATCGTTGAATCCGGCAATTCTGCGTTTGTTTTCTTGCCGCCGCAGCCGGACAATGCTACTACGAATGCAACCAAAGTCAGAAGTATGATCGATTTTTTCATAACGTGCTCCCTCGCTTTTTTCATTATTCTTTAACTCCTCCAACAAGCATGCCGCTAATAAAGTATTTCTGAAGGAAAGGGTAAATCAGCATAATAGGTAAGGTCGTAACGATCATCGTCGCTTGTTGCAAAGACTGGGTCGTAAATGCCTTGGAAATGTATACCCCTGCTTTGGCTGTGTTCGCAGCGCCAGCGCTCGTTAACAGCTGATACAAATAATATTGAATCGGATATAAAGTTTTATCTGTCACATAAAGCTTGGCCACAAAGAAGTCATTCCACTGGTACACCCCATGGAACAAGGCAATGGTCGCCAGCACCGGAAAGGACAGCGGGATAATGATTTTGAAGAACACCTGGAATACGTTAGCCCCGTCAATCTTGGCCGATTCCTCAATCGATTCCGGCAAACTTCTGAAAAAGTTCATCAATATGATCATGTCATAGAAGCTGAATAGCACAGGGATAATGTACACCCAGAAGCTATTTGCCAGACCGAGCGATTTGACAACCAGAAATGTCGGGATCATTCCGCCGTAGAAGAACATCGTGATGACGCCCATCCGGATGAATATCTTTCTGCCAAGTAGATAAGGCTTGCTCATGGCGTAGGCCGCAGCCCCCGTGATGACCAAGTGTCCAATAACCCCGATCACCGTTTTGGCCGCCGTAACCCCAAACGCTCGGTAAATCGTTGAATCCTTCAAAATCGTCTCATAGTTGACAAGCGTAAATTTTCGCGGAAATAGATAGATGCCCCCTTTCATCGCGTCGTATCCATCGTTAAATGAGAGCGCAATAATGTTGATTAAGGGAAATACGATGATAGAAACGAAGAACAACATGAACAGCACGTTGAACACGTTAAATATTTTCTCGCCTTTATCCAGTCCCATATAGCTCCCTCCCTTCTAGAAAATTGAACTGTCGCTAAGCTTCTTGGTCAGCACATTAGCAATCATCAGCAGTGTGACGGAGACAACGGATGAGAAGATCCCGACCGCCGTCGCGAAGGAGAAGTCTCCTTGTGTCAGACCCAAATGATAGACATAGGAATCAATTACTTCACTGCGCAGCATATTCGAAGAATTTTGCAGGACGAGAGTCTGCTCCAGATTTGCACCCAGCACAGAGCCTACGCGCAGTACAAACATCAGGACGATAATATTTTTGATGCCAGGAAGTGTGATATACCAGATTCTCTTTAGGATTTTCGCCCCGTCGACCTTAGCTGCCTCATATAACGAAGGGTCAATCCCCGCGATGGCCGCAAGATAGAGGATCGTTCCCCAGCCAACCTCTTTCCAAATATCCGACAGCGTGGCGATCCACCAATAGGCTTCGGCATTGGACAGGAAGGAGAGCGGTTCAGATATGAGGTGCATCGACAGCAGGAAGCTGTTCACCAGCCCTGTCGAACCGAGCCAGGAGATAATCATGCCGCCAAGAATAACCCAGGACAAAAAGTGCGGCAAATAAGATATCGTCTGCGTAAATTTCTTGAATAATCCTAATCGAATCTGATTGATTAAAATAGCCAGAACGATCTCCAGCGGGAAACCGATCAACAATTTCATCAGGCTGATAGCCAGCGTATTCGTCAGCACATTATAGAAATCTTTATCCCCCAAAAAAGCTTTGAAATTGTCCAGACCTACAAATTCAGAGCCCGTAAAACCGGATAACGGAGAATAGTCCTGAAACGCGATGATCAATCCGAACATCGGGATGAAGGAGAATACAATCATTAAGATAATGCTTGGCCAGACCATCGCCTGAAGCTCCCACTGCGACAGAAACTTATGTTTAAACTTGGACTTCATCCGTATACCTCCTCTCTCTTTTCAGGTACAGCATTGACAGTTTTTTTCGATCATGTAAGCGTTACCCCAAAATTGTGCCAGGCTCCCTCTCAAATATTGAAAATTGTGTCATGGATAAATTTTACACAATTAATTAATTTAATTTAATAATTGAGCAAGCCTAGTCATCCTTTTGGAAACACGTTATCATTTGTCATTCAGAAGATTTTATCGATACTCTATTGTGAACACGGGACGTTCAAGATCATTGATATAAATATGAAATTCCCCCGGTTCAATCGAAGGCTGTAAGCTATCGTCCAAGTATTGAAGATCCTCCGGAGCAAGTGTCATCTGAACGGCAACGGTCTGATACGCAGATACATCCACAACTTGATATTTCTTCATCTCGCGCACAGGACGAGCAGCCTTGGAGACCAGATCTTCAATATAGAGAATAACGATCTCAGAATAGTCATAACCACTTGGATTGCTTACCTGAAAAGAGAGGGTCAATTCCTGACCTGCTGCCAGATGATGGCTCGAAATTTGAAAATCAGAATATTGCGGATCGGTATAGGTCAGCCCGTGCCCAAATGGGAATAAAGGCCCTGCCTCGCAATCCTGATACCTGCTGCTGTAGCTCGATTCATTGGCCGGACGGCCGGTGCTGTACTCATTGTAATAAATCGGCGCCTGAGCTGAATGACGCGGGAACGACATCGTTAATTTCCCCGACGGAGTATCCTGACCCGTTATCAGTTCCGCAATTGCATGGCCAGCCTGGGTGCCTGGATACCAGCACCATAAGAGCGCAGGAATGTCATTGATGATGCTCTGAAGCGCTAATGGCCGCCCCGAGAAAAAGACGCAGGCATACGGTTTGTTGGTCTGCTTCACGTCACGGATCAATTGCTGTTGATCGGCCGCAAGCTCGAGGTTCACGCTGCTATGCCCCTCACCGCTTTGTTGCCAGTCCTCTCCGACTGCTACGATAATATAGTCGCATTGCGCCAGCGTATCTTGAGGACAATCCTTCAGGGTTTCGCAGACATGCAGGGCGAATGAATCGTCCACCCGCTTCATCCCTTCCGCCAAGGTAACTACGTCCTCGAAGCTTCCTTTGCACTGCCAGTTGCCCAGCAGCTGATCGCTGCCGGCAAAAGGACCCACGATGATGATCTTGTTGCAATCCTTGCGTATAGGCAGCATTTGCTCATTTTTCAACAAGACGCAGCTTCTCTTGGCCGCTTGTTTGGCATGCTCCTGAAAGCCTGGATTTAGAATGACTTCATACTCGGCAGCCTCGTCCACATATGGATTTTCAAATAAACCGAGCTCATTTTTCAGCTGCATAATTTTCAGTACCGCCGCATCAATGTCTTGAAGCAGCTGCGGATTTTCTTGCAGAATTTGTTCATAATGCTCAAGGTATAAGGTCGAGACCATTTCGATATCGATGCCTGCCTTCAAGGCTAATTCCGCAGCTTCCCTGCCATTGCCGGCCACGCGGTGATTCTGCAGCTCGGCTACAGCCCCCCAATCGGATATAACGATATCTTCAAATCGGTAGGCACCTCTTAGAATATCCTTCATCATCTGCTCGCTGGCAGTTACGGGAACCCCGTTAAATGTGTTAAAGGAACTCATCACGAATCTGGGCTTCTCTTGCAGCGCTATCTCATATGGCTTGCCGTAATAGGCGTAGAACTCTCTCCAGGACATATCCACCGTGTTGTAGTCCTTGCCGCCAATGCCAGCGCCATATGCAGCAAAATGCTTCAGACAAGCCGCTACTCCCGAGTCAGCGATCCTGCCATCCTCGCCTTTTTGATAGCCACGGATCATCGACCGGCCAAGCTGTCCCGACAACAGAGGGTCCTCGCCGAAGGACTCCATCACTCTGCCCCATCTGGAGTCACGCACCAGATCAACCATAGGCGAGAAATTGACATGTATGCCTGTAGCGCGCAATTCCGCTGCCGTGTCCGCTGCTGCCTGCTGTACAATCCTTACATCCCAGGTACAAGAGAGCCCTAATGGGATCGGAAAAATCGTTCTATACCCGTGTATCGCATCATGCATGAACAGGAGCGGGATCTTCAGCCGTGATTTCTGCAAGTATTCACTTTGAATCAGATTTGTGATCTTGGCGCTCGATACCCCGATGATGCTTCCTATCGTGTACAGCGTATTCCCCTCAAGCCTATGATCCGGGAAGCCAGGTCCGGTCTCCACCATTTCGCTGTCGATTTTGCCAACATAATGTTCTCCCGTTGTCTGGGAGAGCTGTCCGATCTTCTCGGCCAGCGTCATCTCCTGCAGCAGTTTAATGATTTTCTTGTTGTCCATATCAACACTTAACCCCTTTATTTCCACTCCAGCATAGGTAAAATATCTTGTTGCAGCTCGCACATCTCGTCGATCATGGCACAGGCCTGATAATAAGTCGGAGCCTGCGGATCCAATAGAATCGCCTGCAGCAGCTTTGTCTTGGACTGCTCCACATAAGCTTCGAGCAATAATTTATGGATCGTGCCCTGAATATGAATCGTTCCGATAATCGCTGTTGGCAGTTCAACCGTCATCGGCTTAAGCTTGATCCCACTGCCATTCACGATTGCCTGAGTCTCAACGACCATATCATCAGGAAGTCCCTTGATTGCACCGTGATTCGGCAAGTTAACCGCGTTCAACTCAATCTCATCATCGAAGAAGATCGCCTCAATGATCGGGATTGCATATTCATTACTGCGGTTCACTTTCTCTTTATCGAAAATATAAGCCTCTTCCACCCACAACTCCTGGGTCTGAACCTTCGAGAACAAACCTTGATCTAGATGATTGCCGCTGGCGCAATATACAAAATCAGGCGTTCTTGAATCCTTCTCCCACAGCTTCTCGCGAATTGGATCATAACGGTACTGCAAAGACAGGCCAGCATAGAAATCCTCCGCATAGGAGACATACTCGCCGCAATGGTTGGTGCCTGGATAAGGGTAGTAGCCATAAGTACGATACATCGTTCTCGATAATGCGACATGATCGAATTGCGCCAGACGGTTAGCCTTTTGTTCCTTCTCATCTAACAACGGATACAGATCCTCACCTGTCTTTTTGTTCCAGATTTTGGTGAAGAAGCCGAAGTGGTTTAAGCCGCCGCCTTCCATCCCGATTTCAGCAATATCCATCTCCAGGAATTGGGACAGCTGTTCAATCCCCATATCAAGTCCATGGCATAGTCCGACGATCTTGATGGAGGTCAGCTTCGAGATCGCTTCTACCAATTTCGCTTCAGGGTTCGTATAGTTAATAAACCAGGCATTCGGGCAGACCCGTTCCATCGTACGGGCGATCTCCAGCATTGGGCCAAGGTTGCGCAGAGTATGGAACATCGACCCGGGGCCGCCGTTCTCGCCATAAATTTGCTTGCTGCCAAAGTGCCGCGGAATATGAAAGTCCTGCGACCAATAGAAATAACGGTTCACCTCAATCGCCACGATAACGAAATCCGCACCTGTCAGCGCATTTTCCAGATGAGTAGTCTGCCAGATTTCCGCCGGATGAGAGAAGGCCGTAAACATATCTGTAGCATATTTATAGGTTCTCGCCACATTCTCCTCCTCGATATCCATAAGCGCGATTTCCAGCTCAACTTGCGACTTCAAGCGCTCGGACAACACCATATCCTGCAGTGCTCCTAGAGCAAAAGAGACGCTTCCAGCTCCGATCAAAGCAACTTTCATTTTCTTCATGATGTTCTTGCTCCTTTATCGTTTTTTAAGGCCATGTACCCTGCCCCAATCACGCCGGCATCAGGGCCGAACTTTGACAGGACTACATTGACTTTGTCGCTTAAATGCTCAAACACCTTGGTTTTAGCGCTTTCAACAATTTTATCTATCAACCATTGGTTGTTATAGACGACGGCTCCGCCAATCACAAAAATATCCGGATCGATCGTCTGCATTAATGAAGCAATCGCATTGGAGAAGTACTCAATCCAGGTGTTTACCACCCCGACTGCCTTTTCGTCCTGCTGTTGATATCGATCGAATAATAAATGCGCCGTAGCCTCGCTGCCGTACAATTTCTTGCTTTCCTCTTCCAGGGCCCTGCCGCTGCACAAAGCTTCGAGCGTTCCGGGATATAAGGTCGAATGCCGCTTGCCGTTATCGGATATGACCATGCTTCCAATCTCGCCGGCATAGCCATGGGCGCCGTGAAGCACCTCGTTGTTGAGAACAATTCCGCTGCCGATCCCTGTGCTGACTGTAATATAGATGGAATGTCCATATGCCTGGGAAGCCCCACGCTCTGATTCAAGCAATGTCACAACATTTACATCATTCTCGAAATGAACCTCATAACCGGAAAAAAAGCGTTTTATAAATTCGACGTTGATTCCTTCCAAGCAGGGAATATTGGTCGCATCATAGATAATCTCCGTTTGCTCCTTCCAGGGAACAGGCAAGGCAATACCTATGCTGTCAGCCTCCTTGTGGTGATCCACCTTCCCGATCATGCGCTGGACATATTCGAAAATCTCTTCGGCATGCTGAAACCGGCTTGTTAATGCTGTCTCTTTCCGAACCAGCTCCAGCTGCTCATTTACCAACCCGACCCGTATGTTTGTTCCTCCAATATCTACTCCAATAACGCTGTTACTCATGATTTGAACTCCTCAGTTATTATCGCTGTTTGATATATTTCGCTGCCTCCGAATCCAGGAAGAAATCGATATGTTCGTAACCAAGCAGTTCCTGGGCCGGCAGCTTCGCTTCCGGATCAGTAAAAATGGCTCTCACGATCCCGGCTTTGCGTGCACCGGTAATCGCTACAATCACCCGCTTGCTTCCTGCTACCTGATTTAGCCCCAAGGTAATTCCTTTCTCCAATACCGTAGGTTGTCGAAAATACTTCTGAGCCACCGTTCTGGTCGTCTCCGACAGCTCTACGACACTGCTATGATCCAGAACCGGACAACCCGGCTCGTTCAGGCCGATATGGCCATTCATCCCGACTCCCATCAGACTGAATGTAATAGGGTGCTGAGCAATAAATCGATCTATTCTCAGACATTCCTGCTCCAGATCCGGCGCCGTCCCGTCAAAAAATTCTATTTGCCGAGGCTCCAACCGCACAAGCGAGAATAAATCCTGATTCAGCATTTGATAGCAGCTGCCTTCGGATTCTCTGCTTATTCCAACCCACTCGTCCAGGCTAACCATGTTGAGCTGCTGAACTTTAGCTTGGATATCAGCATCGGCAGCAAACTTCATATAGCTCTTCTGGGGTGTGCTGCCCGACGCCAGGCAGAACACCGGATGCTCATTGGCCAGATGCTCTTTCATTTCACCGGCAATCGCATCTGCCACTTGTTCTTCCGTTGCAAAAACTTTAATCATCATGTCCACTTCCTATCCGGAAATTACTTTGATCATCTCATGCTGAAGCGATAATATCGCCGCGCCGACAGCCGCCGAGTGCTGCGAATCGCTGTAAGTGATGGTTGGGGTCCACTCTGCGTATTGCTCTACATAATAGCTTGTCCTCTTCAGAATCCGATCCGGGAACAAGGCTACCGTCTTGCCGCTGATAATGATCCGGTCAATATCGAGCACACTGATGATATTCACCATCGTCAGAGCCAGATGCTTGGCTACATAATCCGCACAGGCTTCGATGTCTGCTTCAGAGCCAAGGTCATAATGGCTCAGCAAATGCTGAATCCCCAGCTTGCTCTCCAGCCACCCGACAGAGGAAGGCGATCTCCTGTATTCGGGGTCAAAGCACATATACTCCAGCTCGCCTGCGCTTGCGTTGAAGCCTCTATGCAGCTCTTTATTAATAATCAAGCCGCCGCCAATCCCGTCCCCGACTGCGATATGAACCAGATCGGCCAGCGGTTGCCCGGCGTTCTCCAGATTGCGGAACTCAGCGACGGTAGAAGCGTTTACATCGTTCTCCAGAAAAATCGGCAAATCCACCCGATGTATCAGATTTTCGATGATCGGCTCATAGTTGTAATCCTGCTCCTTATTGTCCTGAATCCTCATCCGGATCTTCTTCTTCCTTGTGTTTATCGCGCCGTCAACCCCAATGCCGATACCCAGAACAACGCTATTCGTTCGCTTCGCTACTTCCTTCATCCGCGTAATAATGTCTTCAAAAATCGAGACGAACTGCTCGCTATAAAATGGGATATCCGTCTCGGTGGAATACGAATCGATAACTTTGCTATAAAGATTGATAAGCAGTGCAGTAATTCTGCTGCCTATGATCTGGATGCCAACGGTTACATAGCTATTCTCATTAAAACGGTATACCGTTCTTTTTCTCCCCAGGCCGCCAGAACCTTCCCGACTTTCTCCGGTCGCAGTCAACAGGCCGATTTCTTCAAAAAAATTGACAATTTTACTCACCGTTACAAAGCTCATCGCCGTCTTTTCTGTAATTTCTACCTTGGCTAATTCCGGGTTCTGCATCACAATATCAAAAATGATCTTCCGGTTCTCATCCTTAATGTCATTGGGCAAAAACGACTTCATCCTGTCACTCCTTTCAATTTATTCAATGTAATTAATTAATGTTCTTAAATAATTAGTGAAAATAATAAAGGCCAAAGCTGACCTTTACAAAATATTATATACATACTGGGCTCAGTGTCAACAACTTTTCCCCGCGCACGGTTCCGAGCAGTTCTGATCCGTTTCGATATCATAGCTGCTGATCCTCAATAATCTCTACGAATTTCTGGGCAGAGATCGATAAAGGCACGCCTTTCAAAGAACATACCCCGATGCTTCTGCGCGGAATCCCTTCGCTTAACGGCAGCTCATACAGGACTCCCTTCTTCAAGTACTCTTGGGAGAATTCCTTCGTCACACAGGCGATTCCAAGGTTGATCCTGGCGAATTCAAGCAGTAGATCATGCGAACCAAGCTCAAACTCCGGGGCAATCTGAATTCCCCTAGACCGGATGTGCTCCTCCACATATCGTCTGGAATTGGAATTCTTCTCAAGCAATATCAACGGTTGTTTCACAACCTCCTCCAGGCTCACCGGAGCGGACAGAAGCTGCCGATACTTCTCCCCACCTACAAATATGTCCTGGATGTTGAAGCAAGGCCGAAGCTCCAGCGTTGAATCCGCAAGCGGAAAGTTGCAGACCGCAATATCCACCTCGCCGGATTTTAGGATCGTGCATAGCTCCTGGGTCGTCCCGTTTACAATTTTGAATTTAATATTGGGATATTGATTATGAAAAATCTCCAGCTTCGGCAGCAGAAAATAACGCGAGATCGTGTCTCCAACGCCGACCTTTAATTCGCCCATCGTTAAATTTTTGAAATCCTGGATTTTCTCCTCCCCAGCCTGAATCAATTTGAGCGCTGAGTTCACATATTCAAATAGCAGACTGCCTTCGTCAGTCAAGGACACTCCTTTGGGCGTTCTATTAAACAAGCGGATGCGCAGCTCGCTCTCCAATTGCATAATCGCCTGGCTAACCGCCGGCTGTGTCATATACAAATCTCTGGCTGCTTTTGAGAAGCTTTCGCTTTTGCCGACTTTGCAAAATATTTTGTATAAATCCAGCTTGCTCGACATATAATCACCCCTTATACCGGACATTTGATATATTAATTTTACTTATATCACTATTGCATTGTATATTACAAGGGTAGGTTCAAAATGATTGCGAATTTTTGAACAACCTCTACATCTCGAGGACACACTATATGAGCTGAATATAGGTTCAACTTATAGTGCAAGTCAAAAAGTCCGGTTTTCAGCACTAGAGGCGTATGCCTCGATGTGCGTTTTGCCAAACGCTTCAGTTTGTAATGAAACTAAGGGATGGGGAGCGGATTGTTAGATATAGGATTAATTGGAGATCTTGCCGCGCTGATGAAATTCTATATTCGCAAGAAAACCAGCCTTGGGATCGCGGTCGCTTATCCTTGGATGATATCGATCGGCGTCTCACCCACAGGGGACTTTTTGAAATACTTCTAATATAGCTTACGAGGAGCGATACTATTGGAAAGAGTAGTTGGAACTGTAGTCAGAGGCCTGCGCTGCCCGATTATCAATCAGGGAGACAGCATTGAGACAATCGTCGTGGACAGCGTACTGAGGGCTTCCGAAATCGAAGGCTTTGAAATTGGTGATAAAGACATCGTGACGATCACTGAATCGATCGTAGCGCGTGCCCAGGGCAATTACGCAACCATCGATCATATCGCAAAGGATGTTAATGCTAAATTCGGCGATGACACGATCGGAGTTATCTTCCCCATTCTCAGCCGTAACCGCTTTGCCATCTGTCTGCGAGGCATCGCTAAAGGCGCCAAAAAAGTCGTACTAATGCTTAGCTACCCGTCTGACGAAGTCGGAAATCATCTGGTCGATCTGGACCTGCTCGATGAAAAAGGCGTCAATCCATGGACGGATGTGCTGACCGAACAGCAATTCCGCGAGCATTTCGGATATAATAAGCATACTTTTACCGGTGTGGATTACATCGACTATTATAAATCGCTGGTTGAAGAATACGGCGTTGAATGCGAGGTCATCTTCTCCAACAACCCGAAGACGATTCTGAATTACACCAAGAGCGTCTTGACCTGCGACATTCACACCAGATTCAGAACAAAGCGGATCTTAAAAGCAAATGGTGCAGACAAAGTCTTCAGCCTGGACAATATCCTGGCTGAATCTGTGGACGGCAGCGGATTTAATGAGTCTTACGGCTTGCTTGGCTCCAATAAATCCACCGAGAGCAGCGTGAAGTTGTTCCCGCGCAATTGTCAGCCGATTGTGGATAAGATTCAATCCGTACTCAAAGACAAGACCGGGAAACAGGTAGAAGTTATGGTTTACGGAGACGGTGCGTTTAAAGATCCTGTGGGCAAGATCTGGGAACTGGCCGATCCGGTTGTATCCCCGGCTTACACGGCAGGTCTGGACGGTACGCCCAACGAAGTAAAATTGAAGTACCTGGCTGATAATAACTTCTCTCATCTGAGAGGGGAAGAACTGCAGCAAGCGATCGCTGAGTACATTAACAATAAAGAATCCGATCTTGTTGGCGCTATGGAATCGCAGGGCACTACGCCAAGAAAGCTTACCGACCTGATCGGTTCCCTGTCCGACCTGACCTCAGGCAGCGGCGACAAAGGTACGCCTGTCATCTATATTCAGGGCTATTTCGATAATTACACGAAATAATAAACAGAACCGCCCGGCGTCGAACGCCGGACGGTTTTTTTGTGTCGGCAGGTCATTCAGAGCTTCAGAAATCCTGCCGATATGGGGCCAAACTGCTCTCCAGCAATTCCCTCACAAACTCCCGCAATGGTTTCGGCTGCACAACCTCCGCCTCAGGCCCGTAAGCGAGCAGCCTGCGGGCCATAAACGGAAATTCCTCCGGTGGGACCCATCCTCTCCACTCATGATCCTTCACCAGCTTGAAGACCAGATCTGACTGGGCCAGCCTTGCCCCGAAATCGGTAAAGCGCACCGTCACTTCTGTCTTCTCCCTATTATCTGTTGAGACTAGCCATTCCTTCAGTGTAGGTACGGAAGTACCCGTATCCTGGAGGATTGATAATTTCTGCATTCGATCGAGCCGGTATAACAGCACCCGCTCACGCTTTTGGGCCGGCATATACCAGTAACCATGCTCATAATAAATGCCAATCGGATAAGCTTCCACTTCCTTCAGCCCGCTGCGTGATGCGTAAGTGAATGCGATCTGTTTTTTCTCCATGGCAGCATGGATGATCTGTGTTGTCAGCGCTTCCGGCTGCTCAGCGTGATTTTGTAAAAATGCAATATGTTGGCTCATTTCGCTGATCCGATCCTGGACATCGCTTGGCAAGCTGGAGAAATAGTGATCAGACAGCTGATCGCGTATGGAACCGTAAGGAAAGTCAGGCACCTGCTGCAAGTACTCCATCATCATGAACAGGCCAAACGCCTCATGCTCAGTAAGCTGCAAAGGAGGCAAAATCCGATTTGGCAAAACCCGGTAGCCGCCGTTGGCACCCACCTCAGTATATAAAGGGAAGCCCAACTGCTGTAAATAATCGAGATCCCGCTGAATGGTACGGACCGATACGTCAAATCGTTCAGCCAGTTCACGAGCTGTAAATTTCTTTCTGGCGTCCAACAGACGCATAATCATCAGTCTGCGTTGATTCAATCGCCTCACCTAATTACGTCAAGTTTTGTCATAATTATAATATAACATAGTCCATAGAAAGGAGCGATAGCAAATGAATAACAATAAAGTCGTGTTATACCTTGCAATAAGCTTGGACGGTTACATTGCCAGAAATGACGGTAGCGTTGATTGGCTGTTTGATGTAGAAGGGGACGGAGGTGATAACGGGTATAGCAAATTTTACCATACAGTGGGCACGGTAGTGATGGGGCGGCTTACGTATGACGAAGTGCTCAAGTTGGCCGATGAATTCCCTTACGCAGATAAACCATGTTATATCTTGTCCCGGACAGAGCAACCTCCGGCCCCACATGCAACATTTACGAATGAGGCCCTGGATACGCTGATCCCGCGCTTAAAAGCCGATTCGGAAGGCGATGTCTGGCTTGTTGGTGGCGGACAGCTTGCAGCCGCCTTCCTGGAAGTCGGTTTACTGGATGAGCTCCATATCACCCTTACTCCTAAAATCCTCGGGGAAGGAATTCCGCTGTTTCCCCAAGGAACGGTGCCAAGCACTTTGCGCTTAAAGCAGATAGGGCAGATGGGGCAGTTCGTTTCGTTAATCTATACAACCCAGACAGCAGGTTCATAACAAACTCAAGATTGGGCTTGGGCCTGGCGGTATAGCTCGCGGGTCTTGTAACCCGCCCGAAGGATCATCTTCATCTCCTCGCGGCGCTTCGCCACCGTCTCCTCCTGCTTCGCACTGTAGACATAACGTGCCCAATCTTTATGATATCCCGGGGTTAGCGAGCGATAGAAGCTTAGCAGCTCCGGGGTGTCCTCCAAGTCCTGTTCAACGTTCGGGATGAAACCGATGTAATCGTCCACTCGCTGACTTGATTTTGCGGATGGGCTTCCCTTGCTCTTGTTTTTGCCTTTAGCATCCTCTTTGAATCCGACGACGGTAAAGACATCATCCAGGCCGACCATCCGGGCGAATTTAATCGTGCTTGTCCCGATATAACCCTCCTCATCACTGCCAAGACCCGGGAACAGATCATCGCGATGAATGTATGTCGGATAGACCTTGTTTCCTTTCTTGGGATAAGCGGCAAAGAGATAACCCCCGCTGCTGAGATTCCGATGCTTAATAACCTGGTCAACCAGTTCCTGCAGTGATTTCATATCCAATACGAACGTGAATATAAGATCATACGCCGGGTCCCCCAGCACCGTATCATAGCCGCTTAACGCCTGCAGATAATCCGTGCCTTCCGGTTGATTTAATACCGCAACCCGTTCGTACTTGTGCAAATTCAGCTTTTCCACAATCGACTTCGACATGCTGCTTCCTCGCTTTCTTCCTCTGGTGCAGGGTACCTTCTATATTTCCCTAAAATGAATGCTCCCCATAAACCGGGGAGCATTTGCATATGCTGTCCTGTGTTATGTCGCTGGAATCAGGTCATTTAGAATAAATGATTCCACAACCTGAGCCACGCCATCATTCATATTCGTGTCTGCAACATAGTCGGCCAGCTGTTTGATCTCCTCCGGCGCATTGCCCATGGCAACGCCCAGACCGGCAAACTCAAGCATCGCTACATCGTTATATCCGTCGCCCATGGCGATAACCTCCGAGCGCTCGATTCCGAGCTGGTTAATCAAATGATTCAGGCTGGTACCTTTATTGACACCATTCTCCGTGAACTCAAGGAAAAATGGCTTCGAACGCATCACGTTCAATTTTCCGGTCAGCTTGGCTTTCAGCTTCTCTTCAACCCGTACAAGCTTGTCCGGGTTTTCGACCATCAGCACCTTCACAACAGGGACCTGAACGGCTTCGATGAAGCTTGGCACTTTGGCGATCTTCATTCCGGTAATTTGCGCTTCAATATGGGTATACTCATTCGCCTGCTCCGTCACAATGTCATCGCCAACATATGTTAGCGCCGATACGCCCTCCTCCATACTCAACTCATAAAGAGCGTGAGCTGTCTCCGGAGTCAACGTGCTGCTGAACGGCTCCTCTCGTGTCTTCCAATTAATAATCTTCGCCCCGTTGAACGATAGAATATAGCTTCCGAACCGCTCCAGCTCCAATTCATCGGCCAGGGCCTTCATTGCATACGTAGGTCTCCCTGATGCCAGCACAACCTTTACGCCAGCCTTCTGCGCAGCCATTAGCGCTTGCTTGTTGCGGGGCGAGATCGTGCCATCATCGCGAAGTAAAGTATCATCCAAATCTAGTACTATCATTTTATATGTCATTCTACAGCCATCCTTTATAAGAGAGAATTCGAAAAGTCCGCTTTGGATAAAAAAAATCCATCGGGGTCAATGCATGAATGAGCGACTGTGATTCAATTCTTGCGAAATAGATTTCATCAGTCCTAGCTGATTCACCTATAAATTCTATAGCTGACACGAAGTCAATCGAGAAATGACTTCGTACATCAAATTTTGAACTCACCCGGGTCAAGCAGATGCTTACGGGTAATGTTATCTACGGTGGCCTCTCAGGTGCTTAGGTGCTTAGGTTTAGGTGCTCAAGTGCTCAGGTGCTTATGTGTTCACGCACTCACTATAAGCATAGACTTCCGAAGTTGTATTCTCCGAGCGCAGCCCCGCTTCTCACGCCCTGGCTTCATTCGACTGCATTGTTTGGTAAAAACGCACACCGGAGGCACACGCTTTGGTGCTGGAAACCGGACTTTATGAACATCCATCGAAACAGGCAGTTTAAAAAGTCGTTTTGATCCCGAGGTAACTCATGAAGCATCTTCGACGTCAAAGCTTGAATTTAGCCGACCGGGCCTTCCTCTAACGAAACACGGTATCGTTATTTGAGCCCAATTGGGCTGACTAAAATTCTAACGAAACAGGGTATCGTTATTGAAGCAAATTAGGGACTTTACGTGGGGAATTCCCCAGAATAGCGATAGGGTGTTTCGTTAGATTTCGTTTGCCGCTGTTTTTGCGGAAATAACGCTCTGTAGTTTCGTTAGACGCAAAAACGGCATAAACTTAGCCAGGCCTACCTCTAACGAAACACGGTATCGCTATTGAAGCCCAATTGGGCTGACAAAAATTCTAACGAAACAGGGTATCGTTATTGGAGTAAATTAGGGGCTTTACGTGGGGAATTCCCCAGAATAGCGATATGGTGTTTCGTTAGATTTCATTTGCCGCTGTTTTTGCCGAAATAACGCTCTGTAGTTTCGTTAGACGCAGAAATGGCAGCAGCAAATCACGACGCGAGGCTCCAGCATACGATTCTGTCATTTCTACTATATCAGATATCGCTGGCATTTACCCTCTCAATTGTTGGGCAGCTTGCCTGATTCGTTCCACGGTCTCTCCTGTAACATAGCAACTGCCAAGGTCGCCATGAAATACAACGCCCTGTCTGACGCCATGATAATCCGAGCCCCCGGTTGCTATCAGATGATATTCATTGGCGATCGCTAAATATCGTTGTTCTTCCGCGGGCCCATGGTCCGAGTGATATACCTCAACTCCGGCAGGCTGGCCCGCCTCGATAATCGTACGGACTAACTCGTCATCCCCGTACAAGCCAGGATGGGCGATCACCGGAGCGCCGCCTGCTTCGCGAATCCACTCCATCGCCTGCTGCGGCGATATTCTTGGTTGTGCGGCATAGCCAGGCTTCCCTTCTGCCAAATAGCGATCAAAGGCCTCGCGCATATCGCGAACATAAGCTTTGCGCACCAGCGCATCTGCAATATGTGGGCGTCCCAAGCTCTCATCCGGTCGCAGGCTGCGACCTAGACCGTCGATAACCTCTTGCAGCGTGATCGACAAGCCTAAGGCTTGAAGATTGCGGATAATCTGCTCATTGCGGGCATCACGTGTTGCACGCAGTCCGGCCAACCGCTCCAGCAGAGCGGAGTCCTCAATATTTAGCGCATAACCGAGCACATGAATATCCTTGCCACCTGCCTGAGTGCTGATCTCAACCCCGGGTATGACATCTACGCCTATGCGCTCCCCTTCGGCCATGGCGGAAGCGATTCCGGCCACGGTATCATGGTCGGTCACCGCAAGACCAGCCAGTCCTTTCTCCTTCGCCAATCGGACATTCTCCTCCGGTGTGTTCATCCCGTCCGAAGCCCGGCTATGAGTATGTAAATCATATCGAGATTCACGAGTCTCCTTCATTACGCCTGCACATCCTCGCACATATATTTGATATCCGACTTCACCCCGCCCTGCTCCATTCATCTGCGTCATAGAACATGTGCTGGAAGCGAATTGCCCTTTGTAATAGATTTTTAGTTGCTCTAACGGCAGATCAACCATCCGCTTAGCTATGCTACAGAACTGTGACACATTCTAACGGAAATAGAGGACGTTAAATAGAGAAAATAAAGATTCCGGAAACTCTAAGGGAAATGAGCGATCTTTATATCCTAAAAATACGGCGAATCAGACATAAGTAGACAGCCAATAGCGCACCAGGTTTCCGTTAGAATTCTGAAAGTGCCGAATTTGGCAAAATAACGGCTCTCTCTTCCGTTAGAGTTCGATAACCCCGGCTATGACAATCAATATGTCAATCTATCAATATGTCCATAACTAACCTCTACAGCAACTGTCCGTATTCTCTCAAAAAAGTGAGAAAAGTAACCGCCGGAACCGGCAGCAAAGCCGACTTCAAATGAACCGAGTAGAATTGCCGTTTAAACTCCGCATCTTCGATATCGACTACTTTCAGCAGCCCCAGCGCTTGTTCATGCTTCACTGAGGAAGGGGAGATGATCGTAATGCCAATCCCTGCTTCCACCGCAGACTTCACCGCCCCTGTGCTTCCCAGCTCCATCACGGATTCGATCCGCTCTGGTTCAAAGCCTCTATACGTCAGTTCCGACTCCATCACCTGCCGTGTTCCCGAGCCCTTCTCCCTTAATACGAAGGGATAGCTGACCACTTCCTGGAGCGCCACCCGCTCCCGCCCGGCCAAGGGATGCCCGGCCGGCACGATCAGCTTCAGCTCATCTTCCATCACAGGCTCAAAGCTTAGATCCGGATGCTGAATCGGCGCTTCTACTAATCCAAAATTCAATTGATGACCGACGATCTCATCGATGATTTGCGTCGTATTCATGACTTTGAGTGCAATCGAAATATGAGGATACTGGCTGGCAAAAGGACCTAGCAGCCTCGGAAGTACATATTCCCCGATCGTCAGACTGGCTCCCAGCTGCAGCCTGCCCTCCAACATAAAGTTAAGCCGCGACATCGCCTTCTCGGCATCCCGCATCAGCTCGATGCTTCGCTTCGCATAAGGATACAGCGTCTGACCTGCCTCCGTAAGCTCAACTCTTTTCGTGGAGCGCACCAGCAGCTTGCTGCCGAAGTAATCCTCCAGCGATTGAATCTGCATCGTTACCGCAGGCTGTGTCATATGCAATGCCTGGGCAGCCGCCGAGAAGCTCCCCCGTTCGGCGACGGTATAAAAAATATGTAATTGATGAAAATTTAAAGCCACCGCGATCTCCCCCCTTTTCTTACAATAGCATGGCGCTCATTACAAAAAAAGGGGCCGTCCCTCCAGCAGGTTAACGGCCGAAGGGTGGCTCCTAACAAATTTGTTCCGCTAGCGCATACAGCTGACCGTCTCCTGTGTCACAAAGCCTTATTTCCGCTTACGGCTATTTTTCATCAAGGTCATACGCCGCGAATGGCGAAGCCAGGAATAATACGATTTCAAATCACGAAGCTCAATCGTCTCCGACATCAAGCCAAGAAAGGTCACGACAATCATACGATGCAGCGGTCGACCCGCTAGATCGAATTCTCCGGTTAACTCACTGAATTCAGCGACCATAACGATGTCATCATCCACAAGATATACATCTTCTTCTTTTCTATAATAAGGGGTTATCCGCCCTTGCTTCAGGCGTTCCCACAGCCAAAGAGCGATATCTTCATACCGGGCCTTGGCATCTTTAATACGATCCTCGTACCTAACCTTGGCATGATTGGTTATCACGATATCAGCGATTCTTTTATCGCCCAGAGGAACATGGAAAGCTTCATAGGTTCCCCACCGTTCTGTAGCCTTGTCTCTCATGCCGCACCTCGCATCGATAGGACTTTATAACTATGTATATTTGCCTATTATATTACATTATAACCTATAATTCTACAAGGCAGGTAACTGTATGAAATCCACGGATAAGGTAAAAGGATATAGATCTTTCCTACTATTATTAGTTTTTCTGAATTATTGACAAAATAAAAAACAGCGGCACGAATCTGCCGCTGCTTCTATAAATCATCTCTTTAGAATCACAATCGCTTTTCAGATCATAATTCAATTCTACAAGCCGTAGAATTGGGTCTTATCCGGAACGTCCTTGCTGTATTCCGTTTTAATCTCGTTGCGATACGAACGCTCGATTTTGCGCACATAAGGAAGACGGCGAATATTCTTGATCGTATCCTCGGCACGCTCCGCGTTCACATACATCACAACATAATGCATCCGTCGGGATAAGTAATGCACGCTCCCGTATTTCTCCAAATTTCTAGCCGCCTTCAAATCGTTTACCCAAATAATGTAGCCTGTACGCTCCGGAAACATGCTTCCTCTCCTTTCGATTGATTCTATGCAGGTGCCACACCGCTTAAAGTGCGGCAGCCTTCAATCGTTGCTTTGTACAGCTGTTATCCGCAGCTGCATTTCCCGCCGCTCCCGCAACCGCATCCGTCTGAAGGATTCGGATCATTGCTTGGCACCTTAATTGTATCAGAAACCGAATAAGCAATGATCTCTGACATTTGATGCAAAATGCCATCAAGCTCAGCCTCGGCTGCCTTGAACTTGCTTACTGCTTCGAACTGTTCCAGTTCGAGTTCCACCGCCTTAACCCGATCCTTTGCTTCATGATAGTTGGGGTGGAAATGTCCGAACCGCTGAGTCTCCTCGAACAGTTCCTTTTGTGCGTTCAGCTTCCGGACAAGAGCCTGAATCTCCGCACTTTCATCCACACGCTGCTTCCAATATAAATAATCGGAGACGGCGGTAGAGTTATTTATCATATCGCCCAATTCATAGGCGTATGTTAGCACTTCGGCCATATCAACCGTAACTCGCTCAGTTACGCTCATGAATGATCAACTCGATTCTATGCAATTATATGCCGACAAGTCATTTCATCCGTCCTACTGCGACTTCCTTCATTAACTATAGTCGACGAAATAATCATATCATACTCTCTGCCTGAGCGAAAAGGGGCTTATATTTCCGGAAGAAGAATACGCATCTCTTCCCATTGCTCCGGCCCTAGCGAAACTTGACGTTGCGCCTTATCCGAGTCCTTCCTGTCTGGAGGCATGAGCAGACCATGAATGCGCCAATTCTCATCTCCCTCCAGCCGCTCGGGAATCAGTTCCACCAGCTGCTCGTCCATTCGCAATATGATCTTCGTATCCCACTCCAGGGCCTGCTGAGCGATCTTCCGCGCGGTAGAAGGATGGTATTTCCTTAATTCCTTCAACCACACTGCGGGAATATCCTGCATTCCGGGGAATAATTGATCCCGTTTGGGTATGGATATGTCCCGTTCATAGAATTGGTAATCGCGGCCATTGTATATCCAGGCGGGTTGGTCAGCAAAATCCCGATTCGGAGCCGCTTCTTGCTCCGCTATCTCCGCAGCGGCCTCCAGCCGTATATACTGCGGCTGCGATGCTTGCCCAAGGCCCGGTCTGGGCGGCGCCAGACCCAGTTCCTCCAGCGCTTTTTCCACCTTGTTCAGCTGAATGGGATCCACAATAAAAGCGAGCGGACCGATGGGCTCCAACATCTCCATCAGCTCCGGATGGGCGGTGATCCTGCCAGCCGCCTCCTCATCCTTGCAGCGAAGCAGCTGAACCTCAGCAAGGGAAGTCCGCCCCATCTCTTTGGCCCATTGCTTCAGGGAGAGCAAGACATTATCAGGAATGCCAGCCGAGCCATTGTGCAGAAAATCAATAGCTTCCTCGACCGTTCTTCCTTGCTGCGTGGCAGCAGCGATGCTGGTCCGGCTAAGCCGATAAATGGACATGGCGTCCATCGTTACGCTCTCGCAATACAGTTCAAGCTCCCAACGCACCCGAAAGGAAACCTCCGGCGGTACGATAATTTCAAAATCCGGCTGAATATAGAAAAGTGCCTCAGCGGCAAGTTGAGACTCACTAACCTCACTATTCTGTTGAACAAATACCGGCTTCACACTCCAGCGAAATACAAGCTCTCCATCATGGCTCTCGCCAAGATCCATCCAGCCCATCCCGCTGAGGGCCTCCAGCCAGCTTCTCATCCATAACTGCTTATCTTCCGGCAGCTCTCCGGGGAGCATTCGCTGCTCTGTTAATGATGCGCAAACTTCACGTATGGAATACCATTGTCGCTCCGCCAAATCCGCTGCGATCAGCCGGAAGGCGAAATGGGACAGAGTAACATCATCAGGTACATAGCGTAGCAATACCTCACGAAGCAGCTTATCGTTCATCTGCTGCGCAGAACGGCCTAACCATACCGACAGCTCATGAGCATTCAGGCTCCAGGCCCCCCGCTCCTTGCGGATCAGGCCGAACGCTAGCAGCATATCAAGCAGCACGGCGGCATGGGCCGGATATGCCTCCTGATGGGGGTAATGCAGATCAAGCCCAACAAGATCCTTCTCCGCCAGCTCAATCTGCTCCAACCATTTATTCAGCGATTTCTGGTGAATAGTTCCCTTGGCCGTAAGCCGCAGCCCATGATGGGCAATCCAAGTCAGGCTGCGGAACAAATCTGCCACAAGCCCCCGCTTGGCAGCCTGAAGCAATGTGATATTGCCAGGTATCACCCGGGCAGAATCAAGGTTGTCCCAATGGCTCCAGTAGTTAATTAATACATCCCCGGGAATGTAGTAAAGCCTGTCCCCCCAGGACTTCTTAACGGCGGCAACCCGCCCCTTGCGAAGCATGTCCGGCAGAGCTGCCCGCAGCTCTGCTCCGCTTAGGCTGTCCACTGCCGCAGCGTTCAATTTGCTTAATGTGAACGGAGCACCGGCGAATTTACGAATTATCGCTTCGATCATGCTTCCGATACCCCCTCAATACTTTTGGAGCCAACGGACTTAAAAGAATGATCCCCGTGTTCCATCATGATCGCATATTCATATCCCTGTTCGATCAGGAACAACTGTCTGCGCGCAGCAAATTCCTGCTCACGAGTTCCGTCCGAGACGAGGGTGTAAAAATACGCGGTCTCCCCATCCGCCTTCGGACGCAAAATCCGGCCAAGCCGCTGCGCCTCCTCCTGTCTGGAGCCGAAGCTGCCCGAGATTTGAATGGCTACTGCAGCATCCGGCAGGTCGATAGCAAAATTGGCTACCTTCGATACAGCCAGCACCTGAATTTGTCGGCTGCGAAAAGCCTGGAAGCACTGCTCTCGTTCGTCCTGCGGCATTCTTCCGGTAATCAATGGGATATCCAGTTCGTCCGCAACCTGGCGCAGCTGCTGTAAATACTGGCCGATGATCAAAATTTGCCGTCCAGCATGACGTTTTAACATTTCTTTTAAGACAGCGATTTTATACGGATTCTCCGCTGCAATCCTGAACTTGTCCCGGGCTCCGGCAAGATGGTAGCGCTCCTGAAGAACCGGCGGCATCGCTGCCCGGATCTCCCGGCATAACACCGTAGCGATATACCCGCGCTCCTCCATCTCCTTCCACGGTACTTCATAGCGTTTGGGCCCGATCAAAGAGAACACATCACGCTCTTGGCCATCCTCACGCACCAAGGTAGCCGTCAATCCCAAACGCCGGGTCGCCTGAATATCCGCTGTCGCGCGGAATACCGGTGCCGGCAGCAGATGTACCTCATCATAAATAATCAGGCCCCAATCCCGTTCATTAAACAGCCCCATATGTTTAAAGCCTTCTTCCTTCTTGCTGCGATGCGTTAATATTTGGTAAGTAGAAACCGTAACTGCTCTAACCTGCTTCTTCTCCCCAGAATATTCACCGATCATTTCCGAAGTGAGCGTCGTCTTGTCCAGCAGCTCAGCAATCCATTGTCGTACCGAGGTGACGCTGGAGGTTAAAATCAAAGTCTCGCATTGGAACCGTTCCATAGAAGCAAGACCAATCACCGTCTTCCCTGCCCCACAGGGCAGCACAAGCACGCCATTGCCTCCTGAGCCTTGCTCCTGATCCCTCGCGAACGCGGCGACGCTTTGCTCCTGATACGGTCTTAGCTTGAACATAGCCCCGTTCGAAGTAACATTTCTCAAGGTAAAGGAGAGCGATTGACCAGCATGATACCCCACCTGATCGAGCACAGGATATCCCAAACGGGCCAATTCCTGTTTTACGCTGCCGCGATAGGCAGCCGGGAGCTTTATGCGCAGCCCGCCGATGCGAGTCAGCCCGAAGGAAGACAAGCTGGGTTCGAGCTCCAACTGGTGAAAAACCTCTTCCTCCTCAGCTTCCAGCCATAACATTCCCTCCTCGCCTTCGGCAGGAAGCAGCTTTAATTTTCCATACCTTGACACCGTCACCTGAATATCTGAGATGACGGCCGGAGGAAGCGCCCACCGCGAGATCGACTCCAGGGCATTCACAATCTCTACCGCAGACTTCCCCCCGGCGGCCGCATTCCACAGCGATAGGGGGGTAATACGATATGTATGATAATTAGCCGGACTCTTCACCAGCTCAGCCATCTGAATCAATTGTGCCCGCGCTTCTTCAAAGCCGGGATGATTCTTCTCCAGCAATACCGTACCGTCCCTCTGTACAATACATGCTCCAGCGGAATTCAAGCGCTGCACCTTCCTTCATTATTTATTCTCACCCACCAGGAGCTTCTCTCCTCCCGATGGCAACTCCTAAGTTATAGCATTTCCAATCCCTCTGAAAAAAGACGAAACCTATTCATTACAACAACTATTATCATAACAAGAGATCAACTAACCTCCAAACGGTTTGTCATATATTGTATTTTATTGTTTGTGAATAAAATCACTATGTCTATTCTTATCCTATATTACAATAAGAGGGATCTTAAAGAAGCCAAATGCAAACGAAGGAGGGGATAACCGCAATGAAATGGGCCGTGAAGAACTAATCTTCCACTTCTCATTTCAAGTTACACTCTCCTTTTTTATGCGCATCTTTAAGTTCTAATAGAATAGAAAATGGAGGGGTTAAAACCATGCAGAAAAAAGCTGCAGCAATCCTGATTCTCATGTTATCTTTCGCACTCGTTATCGCAGGCTGCGGAAGCGGGAACCAGAACAAGAAAGATAATCAAGGACAGAACGACACCAAAACAGAAGAGGCCGCTGGCAATGAAGCTGTCTCAGGCGCATCGAAAATGACTTACACACCACTGGATCAGCTCCAGGACAAATACGATATCATCATTGTCGGTGCGGGCGGCGCAGGCATGTCTGCCGCACTTGAAGCCAAGAGCAAAGGCTTGAACCCTGTTATTTTTGAGAAAATGCCGGTTGCCGGCGGGAATACGCTTAAAGCGTCTTCGGGTATGAACGCGTCCGAGACGAAGTTCCAGAAGGAACAAGGGATTGAGGACAGCAATGATTTATTTTATGAGGAAACTTTAAAAGGTGGCCATGGCACCAACGACAAAGAATTGCTTCGGTTCTTCGTGGACAATTCAGCCAGCGCAATCGATTGGCTGGATTCCATCGGAATTCGATTGAATAATATTACGATCACCGGCGGCATGGGCGAGAAACGCACACACCGTCCTGAAGATGGATCCGCAGTTGGACAATACGTTGCTAACGGATTACTTAAAAATGTCCAAGAAAAGGAAATCCCGTTGTTCGTTAATGCTACTGTGAAGGAAATTACTGAAAAAGACGGCAAGGTCAACGGTGTTAAGGTTCTCTTTGATGAAAAAGATGAGAAGACCATTACTGCAGACGCTGTAGTCGTTACAACCGGCGGCTACGGCTCTAATATGGAGATGATCTCCAAAGTTCGCCCGGACTTGGAAGGCCTCGTTACTACGAATCAGGAAGGCAGCACAGGCGATGGCATTCAAATGATTGAAAAGCTTGGCGGCATGACTGTGGATATGGATCAAATCCAGGTTCACCCGACCGTACAGCAAGATAAATCGTATCTGATCGGAGAAGTGGTACGTGGTGAGGGCTCTATCCTTGTCTCTAACGAAGGCAAGCGCTTTGTCAATGAACTGGATACACGCGACAAAGTAACAGCAGCTATTAACAAACTGTCGGACAAATCGGCTTACCTTGTATTTGATTCCGGTGTGAAATCCCGCGCGAAAGCGATTGAGCAATATGAGAAGATGGGCTTTGTCCTTGCTGGCGATTCAATCGAAGCTCTAGCTAAAGAAATGGGCGTACCGGCGGATTCCTTGAAGACGACACTCGATACATGGAACAATGCCGTGAAGGACAAGAAGGACGCTGAATTTGGCAGAACAACCGGCATGGACAACGACCTGTCCAGCGGACCGTTCTACGCGATCAAAATCGGCCCTGGGATTCACTACACCATGGGTGGTGTAAAGATTAATACCAATACCGAAGTAGTAAATAAAGACGGAGAACCCATCCAAGGTTTATTTGCGGCTGGCGAAGTTGTCGGCGGATTGCATGGCGAGAACCGGATCGGCGGTAACTCCGTTGCTGAGATCATTATTTTCGGCCGTCAAGCAGGGATCAAATCGGCTGAATACGTTCAAGCACAATAAGATATTTATCAATAGCCAAAGAGCTCGAAAATCGAAATTGATTTTCGAGCTCTTTTATTTATGTAAAATCACCCATGGCATACTTTGACACTTCATGATAATATAATATATCAAGATATTTGAATATATGAATTTTTAAAGAGGTTGTTTAAAGGTCCGCTTTTGAACACACCCTTTAAGGTTTGAAAGGTGGGGGGAATTCTATGAATACCCAATTGCAAGCGTTCAAGGCTGAATTCTTCAAAGCGTTGGCCCATCCGCTTCGCATTCGTATTCTGGAGCTGCTATGTGAAGGAGGAAGAAGCGTCACTGAAATACAGACTTTGCTGGAAAGCGAAGGTTCGGCCGTATCCCAGCAGCTTAGTATTTTGCGGGCCAAAAATATCGTGGTCGGAGTCAAGCAAGGCAAGCAGGTCATGTATTCTCTGGTCGACCCTATGGTCGCCGATTTATTAGTGATTACCAAAGATATTTTCAACAATCATCTGATCCACATTATTTCTATTTACGAAGACCAGGATTGAACAATTTAAGAAAGAAGGCTCAGTTGTGAATACTCTGTTTACGGGTATTTTCAAGAAATACTCACTCAAGCAATTACAAAAAGACTTAATCGCCGGCATCGTTGTCGGCGTTATTGCGATTCCGCTTGCTATGTCCTTCGCGATCGCATCCGGCGTAAAGCCGGAGTACGGGATATACACAGCGTGCATCGCCGGGATACTGATCTCCCTGTTCGGCGGCTCCAAGTTTCAGATCGGAGGGCCGACAGGTGCTTTCGTACCGATCCTGCTCGGTGTCGTGCTCACCTACGGTTATCAGAATCTGCTGATCGCCGGCATCCTTGCTGGAATCATCTTATGTCTTCTGGGTATATTCAAATTAGGGTCATTAATCAAATTCATTCCAAGGCCTGTCACGGTCGGCTTCACCTCCGGGATCGCAGTTATTATCTTCACAGGTCAGATCGCCAACTTTCTGGGGCTTATCGGTATCGAGAAGCATGAGACCTTCATCGCAAACATGAAGGAAATCGCTATCCATATCGGCACGATAAATATATACAGCGTGATTACAGCGGTGATCTGCCTGGCGATTCTGATCATTATGCCGCGCATCATGCCCAGAATACCGGCCCCGCTCGTCGGAATCATCGTCTCCAGCCTCATTGCCGGGTGGTTATTCTCTGGCCGTATACCGACCATTGGGTCGACCTTCGGGGTTATACCAAGCACGTTGCCGAAATTCCAAATACCGTCCGTGAGCTGGGATACCCTGCAGCTCTTAATCGGCCCGGCCTTTGCAATAGCCATGCTGGGTGCTATTGAATCGCTATTATCAGCGGTAGTCGCTGATGGCCTGACCAATACGAAGCATAACAGCAACCGGGAGCTGATCGGCCAAGGGATCGCCAATATCATTACCCCGCTGTTCGGCGGGATTCCTGCTACCGGGGCAATCGCTCGTACGGCAGCTAATGTGAAGAGCGGAGCAACCTCCAAAGTGTCCGGGGTAATCCATGGAATTTTCGTTCTGCTCACCCTCCTGCTTCTGGCCCCGCTGGCTTCGCGGATTCCATTAGCAAGCATGGCGCCAATCCTTATGATCGTTGCCTGGAATATGAGTGAGCGGGCTCACTTCAAGCATATTCTCAAGATGAAATCCGGGGACTCGCTAATTCTTGTCGTCACCTTCCTGCTTACCGTCTTCACAAGCCTGACCATCGCCGTCGAAGTCGGCCTTGGGCTTGCACTGCTTCTATTCACCAAGAAAATGAGCGAAAGCGTGACAGTCAAAAAATCGCTGCCGAGCCATCTCCGCGAAAAGCGCGAGAAGATCACCCAGCTATGGAACGAATCCAGCAGCGCCCCAACCATTAGTGTATATACCGTAGAAGGTCCTTTATTCTTTGGAGCAGCGCAGGATTTTCATGAGACGGTTGCCAGCTATATTAAGCAGAAGCCGAAGTTTCTTATTTTGCGAATGGGCAATGTCCCTTTCATCGATACGACGGGCGAAGCTTATTTCCGCAGTATTATCCATCAATTCAGAGCTCAAGGGGGCAAGCTGTTGATCGCCGGACTGCCGCCTCATGTGAAAGAGACCCTGGTCCATAACGGGCTGTATTATACGATCGGAGGAGAGCATTTCTTTGAGCATGTGAACGAAGCAATTACTTTCTCCGTTGAGCGATTGAAGCAAGATAAATTCGATCACGTTCAATCTCTGCGGCTTTCTTGAGTACGGGAACCGATAAGCAATCGTACTCTCTTGTATGACTTACAGCATCCGATGTCCTCCAACAGGAGAGTTCGGATGCTTTTTCATTTACAAACGGCTGAGCTTCGGAAGATATCCCATTGCAAGCGCTTGGTTGGGGCTGCATTTTCATCTGGCGGTTATCCATCTGAATGCTGAATTGTTATACTGTTTGCGCCCTCGCCCAATATATATCTGTATAGAGGATTTTATCTTCCAAGGATCCGGAGGTATCAATATGTTCAAAAAAACGCTGGCCGTGCTCATTCTCATCATGGGGCTGATCTACATCTTCGCAAGCTCTGCGCTTATTTTCAAGCTGATTCCGATGTGGCTGATTCTGCTGTACGCTTATTTGCATAGATCCCGGCTCGACAAGCGTTATGCTCTGCTTGTGATCACTGGACTTTTCTTCTGCATGCTGGGGGATGGTCTGCTCAGCTATTTTGTCATCGGGCTATCGGCTTTCCTGATTGGGCATCTGTTCTACATCGCCGCTTTCATCACGAAATGGAAGTTCTCATGGATTCGATTATGTACGATCATTCCGTTTCTGATCTATGCAGGATTTATAGCGAACCAACTAGTTCGAGCCATGCATAATACCGACAACGAGGGGCTGATTCTTCCCGTTATGATCTACTTGCTGATCATCCTGTTGATGGGTTGGTTGTCCATTATGAGCGGAAATATAGGGTCTATGATGGGCAGTACGCTATTTATTATTTCGGATTCAATCCTGGCCTGGAACAAATTCATCTCTGACGTTAGCTACTCCGGGATATTGATTATGCTAACGTATTACACAGCTCAATTCTTAATAGCCAATAGTGTGGGTCAGCGGGGACAGCAAACCGATGCTTCTAATACGAACAGCCTCGCCCGTTAAGGGCGAGGCTGTAATAACACGGGTTGACGTAAGCTTAATGCTCATCCTGATAAGTCTCCGCCATGGAGACCATTAGGGCCGCAGCATGAAGCATAGCTCCTTCGTCAATATCAAACCTTGGGTGATGATGCGGATGTACAATTCCCTTCTCTTCATTGCCGGCACCAACGAGCACGAAGCAGCCCGGGATCTGCTGTAAATAATAGGAAAAGTCCTCTGCCGGCATAATTTGCGCCGCGATCTCTCCTTGTAATCCGGGCACCTTGCCTACGGCCCGTTGGAAGCGATCAACTTCTGCCTCATCATTGACCAGGCTAGGATAGCCAGTAATGTAGTGGATGTGGGCCTCGGTGCCATACGATTGGGTAATCCCCTCTACCAGAGCATGGATTCGCTCGCGGATCACCTGTCTTGTAGACTCATCGAAGCATCTGGCAGTCCCGGATAGACGGCAGCGATCGGCAATGACGTTTTGTGCCGTTCCGCCTTGAATCGAGCCGATGGTTACTACAGCAGGTTGCAGGGGATCTACGGAGCGGCTAACCACGCTCTGCAATTGCATCACAAGCGACGATCCGGCTACGACGCTATCCACCGCTTTGTGCGGCATCCCCCCATGGCCTCCGCGCCCTTGGATATCAATGAAGAAGTCATCTACCGAAGCCATCATCGGTCCGGCAACGCTGGCCGCCGTACCTAGCGGCAGCGGAGTCCAGAGATGCACGCCATAGATCACATCAACGCCTTTCAATGCCCCCGCTTCAATCATCCCGACCGCTCCGCCGGGACAGGTCTCCTCAGCAGGCTGGAACAGGAGACGGATCTCCCCGCGCAGCTCCTGCAGCCGCTTACTGTAATATTCAGCCACCGCCAGCAGCACGGAGGTATGCCCGTCATGGCCGCAGGCGTGCATCACTCCAGGGACCTCGGAGGCATACTCGCACTCCTTCTCGTCCTGGATAGGCAGAGCGTCCATATCAGCACGAAGTGCGATCGTCTTGCCTGGCAAAGCGCCACGCAGTCGGCCAACCAGCCCGTAGCCCCCTTCTATTTCCGTGACCTCTATTCCAAGTTCCTTCAAAATACCTGCCACATAGGCAGAGGTCTCCTTCTCTTTGAACGACAGCTCCGGATGGCGGTGCAGATGTCTTCTTCGCTCTACCATCGCTCCAAACAGCTTCTCCAAATCTCCCAGCTCCACCATATCACTTCCTTATAGTAAGGTATCAAAAAGTTATCCGTTAAAACCTTTGCAAAATATTTAAGTTATATTGTAGCAGAAAATCCGTTTATTCGGATACTGGGTTGGGCAAGAAAGCGGCAGCAACCCCCTATGAGCTGTGTTGATCAAACCTTGCGTAAGTAGTAGAAACATAATATCATGAGAGGAGAACTTTTAAGGGGGCATATTGGACGATGATTGTTGAAAATACGGGTTTAGACGGATTACAAAGCGATTTAGCTTACTTGGACGAATCCGCTGAGAAAGTCGGCTTCATCCGCTGGCAATGGGAATATTACCGTGCTACATACGATTACAAAATTGAATTCAACAATGATGACTACTACCTCCGAATTAATACGCGTGCCGTTGAAGGCAAACTGGAGCGTCCTGACACGGTTCTGGCTATCGAAGCCGTATATATGGGGCGGGCTACCTTCCCGCACGGTCTCGAATACGAATCGGAGATCCCGGCACAAGTAATTAAGACAGCCAATAGCAAACTAACCGAGCTAAAGGATCTGCTCGAAGCTTGAGCGAACAATAGATGAAAGACAGCCAAGATAGACCTAGACGCGGAACACCCGACTTCCAGTTGCTTATTTTGACTTTATTGCTTGTTGGATTCGGGATTGTCATGGTGTTTAGCTCCAGCTCCAGCGTGACTCAATTTAGTGAGAGATTCAGTTATAATCCCTTATATTTTACGAAGAAGCAAATCATTTTTGCGGGGGTTGGCATCTTCGGAATGTTTATTACGATGAATATTCCTTATGAGAAATTCCGCAAGCTCTTCGCACCGATATTCATCCTGGCTATTATTCTGTTGATGATCGTTCCCTTTATGAGCAAGATCAACGGAGCCAGTTCCTGGCTCCAGATCGGTTCACTGGGCATCCAGCCGACCGAGCTGGCCAAGATTACGACGATTATGTATCTGGCTGCTCTAATATCCAAGAAGGGAGAACGATTCCGAGATCTGAGGACCGGTTATATTCCTGTTATGGTCATTGTCGGCTTCGTGGCCGGACTCATCATGCTGCAGCCGGATTTGGGTTCCTGTATGATTCTTGTAGCCACAGCCGGGTTGATTATTTTGGCCGGCGGCGCCAACATGAAGCATATCCTCGGTTCGATCGGGCTCCTGATTCTCGGTGCCAGCATCGTCCTGGGAATCGGCTCGCTATGGAACAAAATTAATCCCCCTAGCGAATCCGCCGGATCAGGCAGCCAATATCAGTTGGACCGGATCAAAGCGTATATTGATCCGTGGGCAGATCCTCAGCATACGAGCTACAACCTCATTCAATCGCTGACTGCAATGGGTCACGGAGGAGTGACAGGCACCGGATTTGGACAAGGTATTCAGAAGCTGCATTATTTGCCGAATGCCTATAATGACTTCATTTTCTCGGTCATCGGTGAAGAGTTCGGATTTATCGGCACGTTTTTGTTCCTGCTCTTCTATCTATATTTTATATGGAGGGGTCTGCTCGTCTCCTTGCGCTGCTCCAGCGCCTTCGGTACATTGCTGGGCGTTGGCATTATGGGGCTTATCGCCATTCAATCCTTCATCAACATCGGAGGGGTAACTCGTACAATCCCGATTACCGGCGTAACCTTGCCGTTTATTAGCTATGGCGGTTCATCGCTGGTTGTCATGCTGCTCGCCATGGGAATGGTACTTAGCATTTCCAGAGAATCGTCGCTTCCGTCGAAGCAGGAGAAAACCAAATCGGTTGTGGTCAAGGAAGAGAGCGTATTCGAACGAAATCAACGCAGACACCGCAATATGTAATTCTATTCAAAAAAGACTGCTGGATCAAGATCCGCAGTCTTTTTCTAATTCAATTCTGAAAGCTGGATAGCGTCAAAAACTATGTAATCCATAACTCTGATCATCTGTCAGTTATGCCTCATCGTCTTTAAATGCTACACCTTCAACCTTCACATTGACTTCAACAACCTTAAGCCCGGTCATACTCTCAACGGCTTCCCGCACATTTTGTTGCAACATGCGGCATACCTCATGGATTGGAGTCTCATAGAGAACGATAATCCGCAAATCGATCGCCGCTTCCAATTGACCGACCTCTACGGTAACGCCTTTTTGCACGTTCTTGCCACTCAACCGTTTTGCCCAACCTTCAGACAATCCTCCGGACATTGCAGCAATACCCGGTGTTTCCAAGGCGGCCATACCCGCGACTTTGGATACAACATCATCTGAAATTTTAATCATACCCATATCCAATTGCAGTTGCTCGGTCATGGTTATCCCTCCTTCAACCTACTACCTATATTTTATATGGTAAGACCAAGTAAAGCAAATATATAGACCACATCAAATGTTTGAATTATAATCTTCAATTGTTGGTATATTAAATTGAAAAATGAATTGAGTCTGCCATCATTAAATCCTGTATACCGAGGTGCATTTCATGAAAAAATTTATTTCACCTGGCTTGCTAATCCTGACCTTCCTGCTTAGCGCTCTAGGGCACTACGCTCATTGGCCGGATACGCTTCAGTTCATCATTTCAGCTATATCCGTTATCTTCGTAGCCGGGTTTCTCGGCAAAGCAACCGAGAGTGTCGCCCACTATGCCGGACAGCGGCTTGGCGGCTTCCTTAACGCAACCTTTGGCAATGCCGCAGAACTTATCATCGGTATTTTGCTCGTTCGTGAAGGAATGTTCGATACAGTCAAGGCGAGCATCACCGGATCGATCATCGGTAATCTGCTGCTTGTACTCGGCCTAAGCCTGTTCGCTGGCGGGTTGAAATACAAGGTACAGCGCTTCAATGTTCCGCTGGCCAATATGAACGGCTCTCTAATGATCGTCGCGGTCATCGCTCTATTCATCCCTGCTATCTTCCTGCAGACCCATGTGCTTCACGAAGAAGACCGTACCACCCTGAGCCTTGTCGTAGGCGGGATTCTTATTGTTGCTTATATTCTCTGGCTAATCTTCTCAATGATTACACATAAGAAATATTTGAGCGATGTTGTTGAGAAGCACAAGCCGGAGGAATGGGAAGCAGAGGAAGAACACGGCCCGGCCTGGTCGAAAAAAAGATCCATTCTCTATCTCATCCTTGCTACAGTCATGGTTGCTTTCGTTAGTGAATGGCTTGTACATACGTTAGATACATTCACACAGAAATTCGGCCTAAGCGAAATCTTTGTCGGTGCGTTCGTCGTCGCCATTATCGGAAATGCTGCAGAGCATAGCGCTGCAGTACTGCTCGCGATGAAGAACAAAATTGGCGCCGCCGTGGAGATTGCCGTCGGAAGCAGTCTGCAGATCTCCCTGTTCGTCGCCCCTGTCCTTATCTTCGTCAGCCATCTGTTCGGAAAACCGATGGACATCGTCTTTACGATCATCGAGCTTGCAGCTATCGGCGTATCCGTATTTATCGCCAAATCGATTATTCAGGACGGTCAGACGAACTGGTATGAAGGCTTGCTGCTGCTTTCCGTATATGCCATCCTTGGCGTTTCGTTCTACCTGGTATAGACGCTGATTTACTATCCGCAAAAAATAAAGCGCAGATTCGGGCCCCCGAATTCTGCGCTTTATAAATTATATCGCTCAATTGACGCAAAGACTAAGCTTCTCGGTTATTCATCGCTTCGTACAGGGATGCCAGATTCCGTTCGAGTCTGCTTATGATTAGCTTGCCCTCCTGTTCCTGTACCAGGCCGGCGCGTATCGCATAATCCACCTGTCTTGAGAAACCGTACATCTGGGTATCCAGAACTTCCTCATAGAGAGGGCAATAACGAGTAGCGAGATTCTCCATCTGTACTTCGATCAGTTTCTCTATTTTATCTGCATCTTCCTTCAGAAGATTAAGCGCTTTGAGATTAATTTGCTCCTGTATATCAGATGAAGTCATTGTTTCTTCCCCCCTATGTCCTTATCACTCATCAACTCTATTCTTAATATTAGACGAAATTCAGGGCCAATACAAGAACCTCTCCAAATAATCACTCTCTTAAAAATTATATGTCAAAATATTATATGTATACAAAAAAACACTTCCGCCCATAGGACGGAAATGTTTTCCTGTTACTTGACTTATTCGGCCACAACCTGAACCTTCAAGCCGTGTTTTGCGAACACTTCCGATACGGCTTTTTTCGCTTCGTCCGCATCCGGTCCATGGACATGCAATTGATAGTCCTGTGTATTAACAAGTGTAGTAAAAAGGCCGAGAATACTCTTAACATCGATATACTTGCTGTCAGCTTGCAACACGATGGAAGAAGTAAATTTGCCTGCTGTCTGAGCAATTTCAACAATCGCTTGATTATTATTTGCCATTGGAATCCCTCCGCGTCGATACTGTAGAATTTATACAATATAATGATACCTTGAATCCGCTTTCCAGGCAAGGAATTTTCTCTTAAAGGTGGTGCATACAGGCGCTTCGCTCAAGCGCTTTACTTGAGATTCTCCGGATTCAAACCTTCCAGTTCTGGAATTACAAAAATACCATCCTTACGAATTAATACGTCGTCGAAGTAGATTTCCCCGCCGCCGTATTCAGGGCGCTGAATAAGTACCAGGTCCCAATGGATTGAGGAACGGTTGCCGTTATCTGTCTCATCATATGCTTGACCCGGTGTAAAGTGCAGGCTGCCGGCGATCTTCTCGTCGAACAGGATATCCTTCATCGGATGAAGAATGTACGGGTTAAAGCCAATCGCAAATTCACCGATATATCTGGCTCCCTCATCCGAATCCAAAATTTCATTCAGACGAGCTGTATCATTGCTGGTTGCCTCCACAATTTTGCCGTTCTCGAAGCGGAACTTAATATTCTCAAAGGTGATGCCATTGTATAGAGTAGCCGCATTATAGCTGATCGTGCCGTTAACGGAATCCCGTACAGGAGCGCTGTACACCTCTCCATCAGGGATATTCTTTTGACCAGAGCATTTCTCTGCGCCGATGTCTTTAATCGAAAAGCTCAGATCGGTGCCTGGGCTTACGATGCGTACCTTGTCAGTACGCTTCATCAGATCGGCAAGCGCATCCTGGGCGCGATCCATCTTGGCATAATCCAGATTACATACATCAAAATAGAAGTTCTCGAAGGCTTCCGTGCTTACATTAGCCAGTTGGGCCATGCTTGCGTTCGGATAGCGGAGCACCACCCATTTCGTATGCTTCACACGCTGCTCGCTATGAACCGGATGCTGGTAATGAGCATTGTACAATTTCATCTTATCTTCCGGAACATCGGATGTATCATTTACATTTGACCCGGCGCGAATCCCGATGTAGCAGTCCATCATTTGCATTCTGTGCAGGTCATATTCGGCCCAGGCTTTAATGCCTTCCTCGGTTGCATACTTCAACTGTGCGCTCTGCAGCGCCTTGTCCGTTAATTCAACGAAGGCATGACCGCCCTTCTTCCCCACTTCTTCAACAATCGCTTTAATCAGATCGCGTTCATCACCGATCATCTCCACAAGTACATTCTCGCCAGGCTGAACATTAACGGAATAGCCTACGAGATTTTCTGCCAACTTTTGAATTCTAGGGTCTCTCATAATACTTGCCTCCTCATCACATAACGGGCAGTAACTTACCGCTGCCCCTAACCATACAATCTCTATTGAACAATGGTTAATTCTTCATTATTGTACCACTACACCCTCTTTAAGTCAGCCCGCCACTGCGCGACTTAATCCCTTATTTAATCTTCGAGAACTGATTATCCGTATAGAGTACTTCATGTTCGGTAATTCCGAGCGGATTCGGGTAGGATAATCTCGTCTCGGATACGAGTCTGGCCGGAAGGCCTGTCTTGCGGTTCACGGTCAAATAATATACCACCTTGGCATTCGCTTGTTGCATCATTTGCTCCAGCTGCTTGTTCCCGTTCACCCAAAGATTGTTCATCTCCGTCTCAACCTCAGATGAATACTTGGAGTTAACCTGCTTCAACTTGCTGCTCCAGTCTGTCCTTATCCCTTCCATCTCTCCGTCCAGCTTGGCCTTCAGCTGCTGCTTGGCCTCCTGAGGGTCAAGTTCAATTCGCAGCACCTCCGTCCCCCTTGCAGCGCCCTTCTCTAACGACAGGCTCTTCCTGCTTGCCCTGCGGATATCTTCCAGTTGATCCAGCGGGTTCAACCGGGCTATCCCACGGGTCAAAGCGTTGGCATCGGAGGACGCGATCATCCAGGCCCCTCCCTGCCAGCGCAGCTTTGCTTCAAGTCCTTGGCCTGTCTGGACCTCGGCGCTCTGCAGTTTTTGCCCCTGTCCACCGGGGAGAACCGTGCGCATATTTAATTCATGGTGATCATTCAACTCACCGACATAAGCGAATGAATCTTCGATCTTCTCCTGCTTCCCGCGAGCAAGAACTGCATTGCCTTGGAAGGTCAGCTGCTCATGGCCCGCAAGCCCGGCATAAGTGAGATCGAACCAATCCTTTGCCGTCTTCGTCTCCCCGATCTGGCAAGCTGCCACAGGCAGAACGAGGCTAAATACAACCGTTAGCTTTATCACGGATAACCGTATTCTCATATTGCGATCAGACTCCTCCACTACAAGCTCCTCACAGCTTTATAGAACATATTGTTCATGCAGTAGTAGGCTTTCCCCGTGTATGTAAACTATTCATCATTCCCTCATAAGAAAGAGGGTGTCCCAAAAGTAAACCTTAGAACACCCTCTTCAAAGAAATAGGAAGATATTCGTAAAAAAACAAGGAGTTAAGCGGTCTATTTTCGCTTAG